>CAILUI010000334.1 GCA_903837355.1 uncultured Victivallales bacterium | reverse complement strand
GCTCCGCCGGGACTGGCCGCCATGTCTGCCGCTGCCGGCACACTTCGGGGAGTCCGAGGGGCCGCAGTCCCTCGGCCGCCGGAGGCTTTCTCATCTGCCTTCCCCTCGCCGCTGGCGGTGCCCCTCGGAGCGGGTATGTTCACGGGGAGTCGTCTGGGCAAGAGCGAACGGGACCCCATGGCACGCTACGAGCATCTGAGTCGCGAGGAGATGATCCGACTGCTGGAGGCGCGCGACCGGCGCGACGCCACGCGCTTCGGGCTGGTCTGGGAGGCCAACGAGGTCGAGCGCGAGCGGGCACTGAACCGCGACTTCGTGGCGCTGGACCTGCAGCCGGAGCTCTGCGTCGGGCCAGGACCATGGGAGAACCTGATCATCGAGGGCGACAACTTCGATGCCCTGCGCGCCTTGCGCCTGGCCTACGCCGGCCGGGTGCAGTGCATCTACATCGATCCGCCCTACAACACCGGCAACCGCGACTTCGTCTACAACGACCGCTTCGTGGACCGCGAGGACCTCTGGCGGCATTCCACCTGGGTCGAGTTCATGTACCAGCGCCTGACCCTGGCCCGCGACCTGCTGGCGCCCGGCGGCGCCATCTTCGTCTCCATCGACGACAACGAGGTCTTCGCGCTGGGGATGCTGATGCACAAGGTCTTCGGCGAGGGCAACTTCGTGGCCAACGTGGTCTGGCAGAAGCGGACTTCGCCTGATGCCCGCGTGGACCTAGGCCCGGCACACGACTACATCCTCGTCTACGCCCAGAGTCGGAGCCAACTGCAACTCAGAAAACTCGCGCTCTCTCCTGCTCAGGCACGGAACTACAAGAACCCCGACAACGACCCACGAGGACCGTGGTCATCGACGGACTTCACGGCCCAGGGATTCCGACCGAATCAGATGTATAAGCTCACGACGCCTTCGGGTGCCGTCTACGAGCCACCGGCCGGGAGGTGCTGGGCGAACCTCGAAAGCGTATTCATGCGGCTCTGCGCCGAAGGACGCATGTGGTTCGGGAAGGACGGGTCGACGCGACCTAGGGTTAAGACGTACCTGTCTGAGGTATCCGGGATCAGCTCCTGGACATGGTGGCCCAATGATGAGACGGGTCACAACCAGGAGGCCAAGAAGGAAATGGTGAGTATCCTCGGTGGCGAAGCCGCTTTCGACACGCCCAAGCCGGTGCGGCTGATCGAGCGGGTGCTCCGCATAGGGTGCGGCCCGGACGACCTGGTCCTGGACTTCTTCGCCGGCTCCGGCACCACGGCGCACGCCGTGCTCAAGCTCAATGCCGAGGATGGCGGCCGGCGGCGCTTCATCCTGGTGTCGAGCACGGAGGCCACGGCGGACCAGCCGGACAAGAACCTCTGCCGGGATGTCTGTGCCACGCGCGTCCGCAAGGTGATCGAGGGCTACGGCGACACGCCCGGCCTGGGCGGCGACTTCGCCTATCTGCGCTGTCGGCGGCTGCCGACGGGCAGTCTCATCGACATCGAGCATGCCGAGGCCTGGACGGCGCTGCAGCTTCTGCATCGGGGCCGGATCGAGCCGTGGCGGACGGCGCCGTTCCTCTGGGCCGGCGACGAGCAGGACGGACTGCTCTACGTGCCGCGCTTCCGGCGGGAGGACTTGCCCGCGCTACGGGAGCAAGTGCGCCAGAGCGCGGCGGTGGTGCTGTACTCCTGGCAGCCGGGTGTGCTCCGCCAGCTCATCCCCGACACCCACGTGCAGCACGAAGCAGTACCCGAGAGCCTGGCCCGCCATTTCCGGCTGGGGACGTGACGCCCATGAGCATCAAGGCCTTGCTCACATTTCAGGACGAGGCGGTCAAGAGCGGCGTGGCCGTGTTCGCCCGCGCCAAAGAGCTGCTGGACGCGGTCCCTGACGATGCGGACAGCCGCACCCAGACCATCCGTCACAATGGCTACCTGCTCATCGAGGCGCCGACGGGCTCAGGCAAGACGCTGATGGCTGGCCACATCGTCGAGCGCTTCTCGCAGGTCGAGGCCGTGGTCTGGCTGTGGTTCGCGCCGTTCAAAGGCGTGGTCGGGCAGACCGATGCCTTTCTGCGCGATCAGTACAAGGGCTTGCGGCTGCGCGAACTCAGCGCCGACCGCGATGCGGGCAAGTGCCGGGCCGGCGACGTGTTCGTGACCACCTGGCAGACCGTGGCCACGCGAGTGACGGACCGGCGCAACGTCCGCCGGGACAGCGAACTGAACCCGTCCGTGGATAACCTGGTGCGGGCGCTGCGGCAGCAGGGCATGCGCCTCGGCGTCGTGGTGGATGAGGCACACCACGGCTTCGGCCGCGACACCCAGGCGGCCATCTTCTTTCGCGATGTGCTCAAGCCGGACTACACCATCCTAGTGACAGCGACGCCGGACGATGCGGACATCGCAGAGTTCAAGCAGGAGATGAGCATCGCGGAGCTGGCGCGCATCCAGATCAGCCGCGCCGACGCGGTACAGTCCGGACTGATCAAAGCCGGGGTCAAGTGCGCCGCCTACATGGTCGAGCCGGAGAAGCGCCGACTGGTGGACCTCGAGGACCTGGCGCTGCGGGACGCCGTGGCCGCGCACCGCCGCATCTCCCGGCTCCTGGCGGAAGCGGCCATCCCGCTGACGCCGCTGTTGCTGGTGCAGGTGGACTCGAAGGACGAGGACCCGGCGGCCAAGGCCGAAGCCAGCGTCATGCGCGTCCGCGAACGGTTGCTCAAGCTCGGCTTCAGCGCGGAACAGATCCGCACGCACACCGCCAAGGAGCCCGACGCGGAGCTGCTGACCGTGGCCAACGACGAGAGCTGCCAGGTGTTGATCTTCAAGATGGCGGTGGC
>CAILUI010000333.1 GCA_903837355.1 uncultured Victivallales bacterium | reverse complement strand
GACGCGGCTCAGCGGCGCTGGCGCGCCCGGGGAGCTTCGCCCTCCAGGAGACGCGGCTCAGCGGCGCTGGCGCGCCCGGGGAGCTTCGCCCTCCAGGAGACGCGGCTCAGCGGCGCTGGCGCGCCCGGGGAGCTTCGCCCAGGGGACGCGGCTCAGCGGCGCTGGCGCGCCTGGGGAGCTTCGCCCTCCAGAAGGCAGCGTGTCAGCGGGGCCGCCCGCCGTCCGTCCGGCGGTCCGGCTCACACTTCGTGGAGTCCGACGATGCGGCGCTCCTGGGCGGAGCGGATGGCGGCGAAGGCGACGCGGGTGGCGATGACGGTATCGTCGATACCGCAGACGACCGGACCGCCGTGGCAGATCTGGTCGATGAAGCGCTCGAGGGCGTGGGCGTGGCCCTTGTCGGGCTCGGCGCTGAACTGCTGCAGGGGGTCACCCGTGGCCACGGCGTCCGCGCAGGCGGCCTGTTTCTTGGCCAGCCAGCCGGCGATGCCGCCTTCGGTCCCGACCTGCGGGTGGCGGTCGTTGAGGAAGGGGTAGGTCTTCCGGGCCGGGGCGTTGGCGATCCCTGCCGTGCGGATCTCACACATGTGGTCGATGGCGACCATGCCGCCATTACCCATGGCCTCGTAGAGCTCCTTGGGGTAGCCGAAGGTGCCATTGGCGCAGAGGTTCAGCGTGGCCAATTCGCCGCCGGCGTAGCGCACGATGATGGCATGGTTGAGCATGCCGGTCTCGAGGGCGAAGACCTCGACGGGCGCACTGCCCAGGAACCAGTTGCAGAGGTCGGTGAAGTGGGTCATCTCAAAGAGCATTGGCCCATGCGGCGCCTGGGTCTGGTCGAAGACCCAGGACTTCCACGAGTACCAGTCGTCGTTGATGCGGACGTTGAACGAGGCGGTACCGTCGCTGGGCAGGGCTGGGCGCTGCTCGGGCTCGCGGTTCCAGCGCCAGGGGCAGGGCTGGGGTGAGGTCAGGTGTTGGCGGAAGAGGTGCTGGGCTTCGATCATGGCCGGGCTGCTGCGGCGGTTATGGCCGGCGCAGAAGGGGATGCCGCTCTGCGTGACCACCCGCTGGATCTCGTAGAGAACGGGCAACTCGGTGGCAATCGGTTTCTCGACATAGATCGGCTTGCCCAGTTCGGCGGCCAGTGCGATCACCGGCAGGCGCAGTTTCTCGGTGGTGGCCAGGCAGATGGCTTGCACCTCGGGGTGGCGCAAGGTCTGTTGCCAGCTCGTGCTGATGTGGCGCGCGCCCCAGCGACTGACGCACTCGGCGAGGGCTGCGTCAGAGAGGTCGCAGCAGGTGTGCAGTACGGCCCGTTGCGAGCGGGCGAGGTTGGGGATGTGTTGGCCGCGGGCCAGGGCCCCGCAGCCGATCACGGCGACGTTGAGCATGTTCCGAGTTCCGAGTTCCGAGTTCCGAGTTCAGGTGGCCGGGCCGGGCGTGGGCAAGCCCGGGCGTACTTTCAGCACCTCGTCGCGTTTTGAGCAGACGGAGCCCGGCTCGGCGCCGCGGGGTTTGCTGATGTGTTTGGCGCGCGTGCAGAGTACCGCCACGATGCCGCCGCTGCGTGCCTTGCTGTGCCAGGCCGCGATGGCGGCCGCCGCCTGGATCGTTTCCCGGCCCGGTTCCTCACCCTCACGCCAGCGCAGCAGCACATGACTGCCTGGCTGACCACGGACATGGAACCACCAATCGTTGGGGTGCGCAAAGTGGATGGAGAGCAGATCGTTATCCTGGTCGGTCTTGCCGGCCAGCACCTGCCAGTCGCCGGGAAGGGTGTAGCTCCAGCAGCGCGGTTCGGGCGGTATGTAGGGCATCAGGGACTCCGGGGCGCGATGACGACTGCAGAATGTCGAACGCCGAATGTCGAATGGCAAACGGTGAACGCCGAATGGCGGCGGCCGGACGCCGTATAGTACCCGACGGTGGCCAAGGAATGGAGCCGAGCCGACGCTCGGCGGTCCCGGGGGGCCAGAGCCGAGCCGACGCTCGGCGGTCCCAGGGGATGGCGTCCAGGGAGACGACGGCGCATGCGTTTGACCATCGAGTCCAAAGCGACGTTGCTGGGCGATGAGCAGCTCAAGACCGTGCTCGAGCACGCCCTGACGGTCCTCAGGCAGACCCCCTTCCGTATCCAGGGGACGGACGAGGTGTTCGACCTGCTGCGCCGTTTCGGGTGCAGCGTGGATGGCGAACGGGTGCGTTTTCCGGCCGCGGTTGTGGAGCGGGTGCTGGCGCGTTGCGAGAGTGACCGCCGGGCCTGGCAGGCGCGGCCGCCGACCGCCGCGGCGGCGCCGGCGGAGCTCAGCGTCTTCACGCATGGGCAGGCGCTGCACCTCTGCGACCCCGAGACCAACAGCCTGCGTGAGGCCACGAGCGCCGACCTGGCGGCGTGGTGCTGGTTCGTCGAGGCTCTGGGCATTCGTGAGCGCGCCCATCCCACCTTCATCCCGACGGATGGGCCCATCGCGGCGGCGGACTTTCGGACCTTCAGTACGATTCTGCTCAACAGCAGCCGGCCGTACCGGGTCTCGGTCTATAGCGCTGCCATGCTGCCCTTCTTTGTCGAGGCCTGCGCCGTGGCCAAGGGCTCCCTGGAGGCGGTCAAGGCCGACCCCGTGTTCGCGGCCAAGTGTTGGGTGACCTCGCCGTTTGCGCTGGACCGGCAGAACCTCGATATCGCCATGGAGGCACGGCGACTGCTGGGCCAGCCGGTCGAGTTCGGGCTGATGCCGGTGGCGGCGGCGTCGACGCCGGTGACTGTGGCTGGCGCCTTGGTGCAGAACACCGCCGAGAGCCTGGCGGTCAGCGCGTTGCGCCTGGCCATCGACGACCTGCCCCAGCCCATTGTCGGCAGCAGCGCCATGATGGACATGCGGCACGGCTTTCCGCGCCAACTCGGGCCGGACCTGTTCCTGCACCACCTCGCCGCCCGCGAGATGGATGATTTTCTCTACCGCGGCAGCCGCAGCCCTGACGGCTGGGGCTGGTGTGGTGCCGGGGCGGCCACGGTGAGCGCCCAATCGGTGCTGGAGAAGGCTCTCGGCTTTGGTATGGGCATGGCCATGGGGGTCCGTTCGTTTGGCGTCGGTTGTCTGGCTTTCAGCGACGTCGGCAGTCCCGTGCAACTGCTCATCGATCTCGAACTGGCCGACTACGCCCGGCATCTCTACCGCGACGTCAGTATCGACGTGGAGCACCTTGGTCTCGATACCATTCTGGAGACTGCCCCACGCGGCGGACGCTACCTGGAGACGCCCCATACCGCCGCCTTCTTCCGCGAGGAATGCTGGCTGCCGGGGCTCTGCGACTTCCGCTCCTTCGTGGCCTGGGCCAACCAGCCTAACGATATCATCGCAAGGGCCCGGCGCCGTGCCCTTGACGTCACCGGCAAGGCGACCAATCCCTGTACGCTGTCCGACGCCTGCCAGCAACAGATCCGCCAGCTCCAGCGCGACGCGGAGCGCCTGGCGTTGGCCGCGGGGTGAGGCCGCGGCTCCGGGTCCCCAGAGTGGAGGGCGTACGGCATGTCTGCCAACTCAGCCCCGGCGGCGGGCCGCGACGCGGTCTTCAGCCGGGCCATGGTCAGTATGCTGCTGATGGTCGTCTGCGTCGGGCTCGGCGAGAAGCTGGCCGAGCGCTTCCTGCCGCTCTACCTGGGCGCGCTGGGCGCGGGGCCGGCGATCATCGGGGCACTGAACGGCTTCGATAACGTCCTGTCGGCACTCTACTCCTACCCGGGGGGCTGGATCAGCGACCGTTTCGGCTACCGGCGCGCCCTGGTCATCTTCACGTTGCTGGCGTGCTGTGGTTACCTGGTCGTGATCCTGGTCCCGAGTTGGTGGGCCGTCTTCCTGGGGTCGCTGTTCTTCATCTCCTGGACGGCGATTTCCTTGCCGGCAGTGATGAGTCTGATCAACCGCAGCGTGGCCAAGAACCGACGTGTTCTCGGGGTCAGCATCCACTCCCTGGTGCGCCGCCTGCCGATGGCCCTGGGGCCGGTGCTGGGCGGGGCCCTCATCGGCTGGCTGGGGATCGGCCACGGCGTACGCGTGGCCTTCGGTGCGGCCCTGGTGTTGGCGCTGCTGGCGGTGGCCCTGATGCTGTTCTTCGTCGAGGACGCCCCTGAGTCCCTGCGTCCGCCGCCGCCGTTGCGTGAGTCCCTGCGCTGGTTTTCCCCCGCCTTGCGCACCTTGCTGGTCGCCGACATCCTGATCCGCTTTGCCGAGCAACTGCCCTATGCCTTCCTGGCGGTATGGGTGTGCAAGAACCTTGGCCAGAGTGAATGGGTGTTTGGCTGGCTGACCGCTATCGAGATGGCGATGGCCATGCTCGTCTACCTGCCGGTGGCCTGGCTGGCCGACCGCGGCGGGAAGAAGCCCTACATCGTCACGACCTTCGTGTTCTTCACGGCCTTCCCCAGCGTGCTCTACCTGGCAGGGCGAGTGCCGGAATGGCTGGGCCGACCGGGGCTGGTCCTGCCGTTGCTGGGGGTGGCCTTCGTGGTCCGCGGCCTGAAGGAGTTCGGCGAGCCGACGCGCAAGTCCCTGATCCTGGACCTGGCCCCGGAGGAGGCCAAGGCCGCGACCTTCGGTGCCTACTATCTCATCCGCGACGTCATCGTCGGCGTGGTCGCCTTCAGCGCCGGTTGGCTGTGGACGCTGGGGCCGGGGTGGAACCTCGCCGTGGCGACGGCCTTTGGCCTGGCTGGAACTCTGTACTTTGCCTGGCGCGGCCAGGACTTGGTTCCGGCGCCGCTGAGATGAGCGCGCGGCACTGCGCTCGCTTGGTGCTGGAGGGTCCTGCTGTCCAGCAGGACGCAGGCGCCGCTGAGCCACCGGCCAGAGGCCGGTTCCCCGGTCACGGCTCACCGCCTGCACGCAGGCTGGGGAGGTTCGCCCTCCAAAGCGTTCCCGCAGAGTCGGCTGCTGCGGACTTCATTGCGGCATTGCGCCGGTTCGGCTGCGGAACTGGCAGTGGGCGTTTTTGGCAGTATGCTGAGGCAACGTCACCCTGGGAGGCAGGTTCAGCCATGCAAGAGCGTCGGGTAGCAGTGACCGGGTTGGGGGCCGTGACCCCCGTGGGATGCGGTGCCCAGGCTTTCTGGGACGGGCTGACGTCGGGTCGGAACGGCGTCGCCAGGATCACCCATTTCGACCCGACCGGATTCCGTTCCCAACTGGCGGCCGAGGTCAAGGACTTCCGTGCCGAGGCCTGGCTCGACAGCAAGGCCGTCGAGCACACGGACCGCTTCACCTGCTTCGCCATCGCCGCCGCGGCGATGGCGTTGCAGGACGCGGGTCTGGCGGCCGGCGCCTTCGATCCCTGCCGGGCCGGGGTGATCATCGGTTCCGGCATCGGGGGCTCGGCGACGATCGAGGAGGGCTACAGCCGGCTCCAGGGCAAGGGGCCGCGGGCGTTGAGTCCGTTCTTCGTGTCCAAGTTATTGATCAATATGGCTGCCTGCAATGTCTCCATCCAGCATGGGCTGAAGGGGCCGCTTTCGGCGCCATCGGTGGCCTGCTCGACGGGCGCGAATGCGATCGGCGACGCCTTCCGCATCATCCAGCGGGGCGATGCCGACATTATGCTGGCCGGGAGTTCGGAGGCGGCGGTGACGCCGCTGCCCTATGGCGGCTTCTGTTCGACGCGGTCGATGACCACCAGCACCTGTCCGGAGACCGCGTCCAGGCCCTTCGACAAGAACCGCGACGGTTTCGTCATGGGCGAAGGCGCCGGGATCGCGGTCCTCGAGGCCTATGAGCACGCTCTGGCGCGGGGGGCGCGGATCTACGCGGAGCTGGTCGGCTACGGCAATGCGGCGGACGCGTTCCACATCACGGCGCCGGATCCCCAGGGCGAGGGGATGGTGCGGGTGATGGTGGCGGCACTGCGGGACGCGGCCATCGACGCTGCCGCGGTGGGCTACATCAACGCCCACGGCACGTCCACGCCGCTGAACGACCGCGCCGAGAGCGCTGCCATCGTCAAGGTCTTTGGCGGTCAGGCGAGCACCCTCAAGGTCAGTTCCATCAAGTCCATGATCGGCCATCTGCTGGCCGCCGCCGGCTCGGTGGAGTTTGTGGCGACCGTGCTGAGTGTCCACACCGGCACGGTGCCACCGACGATCCACTACGAGACCCCGGATCCCGACTGCGCCCTGGACTATGTGACCCACGGCGCCGAGAGGCTGGACCTGGAGTATGCGGCCAGCAACTCCTTCGGCTTCGGTGGCGGGAATGTCTGCCTGATCGTCAAGCGCGTTGGCGCCTGACGGCTCAGAACTCCCAGCGCTCCACATCCTCGAGGTGATCCTGCGGCGTCCAGCCCAGGAGCCGTTCGGCTTTGCGGATGTCAAACACCGAGGCGCAGGGGTTGGCGGCGAAGTAGGCCGGGTCGCGGACCGCGGGCGGGCTGCCCGCGTAGACCGCACTGAGCACCTCGAGAGTTGGACGCCCGTAGAGGGTGTCGCGGGCGGTCAGCAGGAAGGCCTCGAAGCAGGGCGAGACCGCCGGGCGGTAGTCGAGCGCGGCGACGACGGCGCGGGCCACGTCGCCGACGCTGATGTAAGCGCCGAACCAGGGGTTCTCCAGCGCGCCGCCACGGCGCTTGGCGGCGAGCAGGTTGCGACCGGTCGCGAGCGTGGCCGCGAACCAGACCCAGGTGTAGCGCAGGCTGATGACGTCCAGGCCATAGGCCCGCGAGTAGTTCTCGCCCATCACCTCACCGAAGTACTTGCTCAGGCTGTAGGTCTCGTGCGGCCAGCAGGGGTGGAACTCGTCGACCGGCACGTACTGCGGCTTCAGTGCCGGCACGTGGATGCCAAAGCCGGTAGCCGACTCGCTGCAGGCATAGACGACGCGGCGGATGGCGAGCTTGCGGGCGGCCTCGAAGACGTTCAGGGCCGACATGGTGTTGACCCCCATGACGCGCTCGGCGGGGTCGGTGAAGGGGTTGGGGATGGCCGCCAGGTGCACGATCGCCTCGGCCGAGCGGCAGGCCTCGAGCGTCGCGGCCCCGTCGCAGAGGTCGACCTGCCGGAAGCCGGGCTCCGCGCTGGCGGGGGGGCTGACGTCGAGGCAGAGCAACTCATGGCCGCGCTGCCGCAGTTCCTTGCAGACGCGTCGGCCGATATTGCCACTTCCGCCGGTCACTGCAATGCGCATGGGAATCTTCCTTGTGGTGGCGTCGGCAGCACTCGCGGACCGATCAGCACCGACCACACCATACGCCGTCCACCCGCGGTCTCCACCCGGAGCGGTCTCTCCGCCTCACCAGTCCCGCATTTGCCGCGCCTTCTCCAGCGGCATGGGGGTGTGCTTCTGGGCGTCGATGGCGTACTGGCGCTGCCGAGCGCCGGGCTGCAGAGCGTCCACCAGCGCCATCGTGACGTCGATCTGCACCGCGGCGGGGTACCTGGCCAGGCTCTTCTTGTCCCACTTGGAGACGAGCGCGCTGACACCGGCCTGCTGCTGGATGCCGGGCAGGCTGTCTTTGAGGGGCTCGAGGATCTCATCCACGGGGGCGGTGCTGAAGCCCTGCAGGTGCAGGCGCTGCTGCCGGGCTTCTCCTTCCGCCTCGAGTTCCTTGAGGCGCTTCGCGTCGCCGGCTTCCTTGGCCTTTGCGGCCGCGGCGAGGAGGGGGGCCATCCACTCGTTGAACGATGGCGTGCCGGCCCAGGCGATGGCGAGGGCGCGCGAGTCGTAGACGCCGATCCGTACCCCGCTCTGCAGCGGCGCACTCGGCGGCACCTTCACGCACGCCCACACCCCCAGCAGCAGCACAGACGCCGCCAGACGCACAGACAGCTTCGGTGTCATTGCCTCCGTCTCCTTTCACGCACCCCGTGATCTCGGCGCCAAGTGTCTTGACGGGCAGACCCGGCGGGAACCATGCCGCGAACGTTACTATAGATGGGCCTTGCTGGCGCGACCGCGGCGGGTTTGCCGGGGTCGGGCGGCGGGCTATACTGAGCCGTGCAGTTCCGACCGCCGGCCGGGGCTGCGGAAGGTGGAGTCCCCACGACCGCAAGGAGGCTGCAGTATGGCACGAATCCCGCTCGGACTGGAGTTGTACTCGGTGCGGCACGACTTGGACCGCGATGCCTTGGGCACGCTCAAGGCGGTTGCCGCCATGGGTTACGAGGGCGTCGAGTTTGCCGGGCCGCCGAAGCACAGCGGCAAGGATCTCGGCGAGATGCTCAAGAAGACCGGCCTGGTGTGCTGCGGCTGGCACACGCCCTTCAACCTGGTGCAGGATGACACGCTGGCTGCGACCATCGAGCTGAACAAAGCCGTCGGCAACACCCACGTCATCATCCCCGGGCTGCCCGGGCATCTGGTGCAGACGCTTGCCGACTGGGCCAAGATGGCGGATTTCTTCAACCGTCTGGCCGAGAAGCTCGCCGCCCACGGCATGGTGACCGGTTACCACAACCACCATACGGAGTTCATTGCGAAAGAGGGCTCTACGCCGTGGGACACCTTCTTCGGCAAACTTCGGATGGACGTGGTCATGCAGATGGATGTCGGCAACGCCCTGCGTGGCGGTGCCGATGTGATGGGTATCCTGCGGCGCTACCCGGGCCGTTGCCAGACGATCCACCTCAAGCCCTACTCACCGCGGGCCGGTAAGGACAACCCCGAGGCGGGCTTCAAGCCGCTGATCGGCGCCGATGAGATCCCGTGGCAGGAGTTGTTCACGTTCTGCGAGATCAAGGGCAAGACGGCCTGGTATATCGTCGAGTACGAGAGCGATGCCTACCCGCCGCTGGAGGCGGTTGGGCGCTGCCTGAAAGCTCTCAAGGCCATGGGGCGCTGAGGCGCGTCAGAAGGTCGTACAAAAAGGACAGGGCGGGCGTCAGCAGTCAGTCGCTGAGGCCCGCCCTGGGAAGTCACTGCGGACGCTGCGTCGGGATCACTAGCCTTGAGCGAGCTTCTCGACGCGATGGTCGAAGGCCCACAGGCCACCGACCGAGCCCGCGACTTTCTCCAGCATCTGCGTATACTCGTCGGCCCACTTCTCCTCCTCGACCTGCTCCTTGACGAACCACTGCAGCACTTCCACCGTGGCCGGGTCGTCGGCCTTCTGGGCCGCGGCGAGGCAGGCATAGATGCCCGCGGTGTTGGCGCGCTCGTGCGCCACGGCGGCCTTGAGGGCGTCCAGCGGCGCCGCATATGCCATCTTCGGTGCCGGGATGGCGGGCAGGATCGGCGCCCCGCCGCGGTCGAGCATGTACTCGATGATCTTGGCGCCGTGTGCGCGCTCCTCGCTCACCTGCCGTTTGAACCAGGCCGCGAACCCTTTCAGCAACTCCTGCTCGAAGTAGATCGAGATCGCCTGGTACACGGCGGCCGCGGCGTATTCCTTCTCGAGTTGCTGGTTCAGCAGGGCTTCGACCGTCTTCTTCAGTGCCATCGCTACTCTCCTTCTCCGGGTTGGCATCGGCGGCCCGCGACAGGCTGAACCTGAGGGCGCGGGCCGCTACGTCTTGAACGCTTGGACCACGGCGGCGCCCAGGGGTTCCGCTCAGAAGTCGTACTGAGCGATGTTGGCCTTGGTGAAGATCAGGATGTCACCGAGCAGGATGTTGTCGCCGTCGACGGTCTTGCTGCCCAAGGGGCCGGCCGTGAAGGTCGTGGCTCCGGCCTGCAGTTGGCCACGCGCCAGCGCCGCCGCCACGTAGACCGTCAGTCGGCCCAGGTCGGCGGTGTTCCACAGGATCACCGACTTCACCGTGCCGTCCATGACGAACTCGCGCATGTTGTTGGGGGTCGATAGGCCGGTGACCAGTACCTGGCCGCTCTTGCCCGCCTGGCGCACCGCCTCGGCAGCGCCCGGGAAGGCCACCGAACTGATACCGAAGACGCCCTTCAGCTTCGGATACGCCTTGATCAGGTCCTGGGTCACCTGGAAGGCGACTTTCTGGTCCTCGTTCGACGGCTTCACGGCCACCAGGTTCAGCCCGGGGTAGGTCTTGAGGCGTTCCTTCATGTGCTCCATCCAGGCATTCTGGTTGGCGGCAGTGAGGGTGGCGGTGACGATGGCTACGTCGCCGGTGGGCGGGTCGCCGCCGAGGTCTTTGGCCATGGCATCCACCAGAGCGTAGCCGATGCCCTGCGCGGTCGCCTGATTGACGAAGAGGTCGCGGGTCCCCGGCAGTCCATCCGCATCCCAGGTGATGACCTTGACGCCACTGGCCCGCGCCTTCTTCATCGCTGGCGCCAGCACCTCGGGGTCATTGGGCGACACGGCGATGACGTCGACCCCTTTCAGCGTCCAGGTCTCGATCATGGCGGCGGCCTTCTCGGGCGAGCCGTCGGTGGGGCCGTCGTAGATCACGGTGACCTGGCCCAGATCCTTGGCCGCGGTCTCGGCGCCCGCGGCACAGCTGCTGAAGTAGGGGATGCCCTTCTTCTTGGGCAGCAGGCAGACGGTGATCGCCTTGCCGGTCTGCGGCGCGGTAGCCAGCGGTTGGATGGGCACTTTGGTCGCCGGCTCCGGTGGCTTGCCGCAGCCCGAACTCAGGCCCAGCGCCAGGCCGACTGCCAGGCTCAGCAGAACGTCTTTCCGCACCATGGTTCCAGCCTCCTTACAGCGTGAACTACACCCGTAGCGCACACTGTAGCATGGAATCTCGGCGCTGGATGCGCGCAGGCTTCGCAACCTTGCCGGGTCTGTTGGCGTCAAAGCGATGGTGTTAGCGGCAGTGGGCTGGTCTGGATGCGGCGACGGGCCGCGTCGGGCCAGGGATCGGTAGAGACGATGGAAGGAGTCGACAATGGCTGATCATGTGTATGGCTCGCTGGAACTGACGGGGTCCTCGCAGGAAGGGACCGACCAGGCGGTCAGGGCGGCGCTGGCCAAAGCCCAGACCATGGTGAAGAACATCCGCTGGTTCGAGGTCCTGGCCACGCGCGGCTACGTGCACGACGACGCCCACATGTACTGGCAGGTGACCATCAAGGTCGGTTACACCATGGACACCTGAGGCGTTCGGTCAGCACGGCGCCTGAAATGCAGAACCCGAGGGGGCAGTGGTCCCCTCGGGTTCTGTGTTTACGCCTCTGAACGCGGCTCAGGGCTTCGGGTAGTCCTTGATCTCATCGAGGGCCTTGGTGATCTCCTCCTGGGGCAACTCGAAGTCCCGGAGTCTGCCGCCCAGGTAGTCATCGTAGCCCTTGAGGTCCATCAGGCCATGGCCGCTCCAGCAGAGCAGGATGGTCTTCTCCTTGCCCTCTTCCTTGGCCCGGTTGGCTTCATCGATGGCGACGGCGATGGCGTGCGAGGTCTCCGGGGCCGGGATGAAGCCCTCGGTGCGGCACCAGAGCATGGCGGCGGCGTAGCACTTGAGCTGCGGGTAGGCGCGGGCCTCGATGAGCTTGTCCAGCAGCAGTTGGCTGACGATCGGCGCCATCCCATGGTAGCGCAGCCCGCCGGCGTGCACGGCCGGCGGCATGAAGGAGTGGCCGAGCGAGTGCATGGGCAGCAGCGGCGTGGTCATGGCGGTGTCGCCGAAGTCGTAGACGAAGGGCGCGCGCGTCATGGTGGGGCAGGCGGCCGGCTCGACCGCGATCACCTGAACGGTCTTGCCGTGAATCTTGTCGCAGACGTAGGGCAGGGCGATGCCGCAGAAGTTCGACCCGCCGCCGGCGCAGCCGATGACGATGTCCGGGTAGGCGTTGACCATGGCCATCTGCTTCTGGGCTTCCAGGCCGATCACGGTCTGGTGCAACATGACGTGGTTCAGCACGCTGCCCAGCGAGTACTTCGTGTGCGGGGTGCGGACGGCGTCCTCAATGGCTTCGCTGATGGCGATGCCCAGGCTGCCGGGCGTGTTGGGGTCCCGCGCCAGAGCGGCGCGCCCAGCCTGGGTCTCGGTCGACGGACTGGCGACGCAGGTCGCCCCCCAGGTTTGCATCATGAGTTTGCGGAATGGCTTCTGGTCGAAGCTGATACGGACCATGTAGACCTTGCACTCCAGGCCGAACTGCTGGCAGGCGAAGGAGAGCGCGCTGCCCCATTGGCCGGCGCCGGTCTCGGTGGTCAGACGCTGGGTGCCGAAGACCTTGTTGTAGTAGGCCTGCGGAATGGCGGTGTTGGGCTTGTGGCTGCCGGCCGGACTGACGCCCTCGTTCTTGTAGTAGATCTTCGCCGGCGTGCCGAGCGCCTTCTCCAGGTTCCGCGCCCGCACCAGCGGCGACGGCCGGTACATGAACAGCTTCTCGAGCACCGGCTCGGGGATGTCGATCCAACGCTGGCTGCTCATCTCCTGCTCGATCAGGTTCATCGGGAAGATCGCCGACATGTCCTCGGCCGTGACCGGTTTGCCGGTGCCCGGGTGCAGCGGCGGACGCATGCCGTTCGGCAGATCGGCCAGGATGTTGTACCACTGGCGCGGCATGTCCTTCTCGCTCAACAGAATCTTCGTCGGATCGCTCATAGCTGAAATCCTTCCAGTTCACCCCGGCCTATCCGCAGGTGTTTCGATGCGACGAAACAATAGAACGGCATCGGGGCGCTGTCAAGGCGGCGGCGCTGTCGGTAGTAATGCCTCGAGGAAGTCTGCTCGAACCCTTTGTATGAGACTTGCCGGCGATCTTCGTTCAGAGTTCAGCCTTGGGAAACTGACGTCGCCGGTCGTGTAGAGAAACACGTCGATGGTCCCGGCGCGCAGCGTCGCGGCGCTCAGGAGCACGGCGGCCAGGGCCACGGCGAGGCCGCCGAGACCCCGGACTGGCGTTCGACTGGAGGGCGAAGCTCCCCGGCCTGCTTGCAGGCGCTGGGCCGCGTGACGCCTTGGACGAAGTGGACGATCTGGACGCACTGGAGGGCGCATCCTGCCGTCCACCAGGACCTGCGTGCCGGCGCTGAGCCGTTCCCCTGGCGTTGCGGTTATCGTCCTCATGGCAGTGTCTCCACGCCGATTCTGATGCGGGTTGCGAGCAGGTCGCCGACGTTGATGCGGCCGTCGCTGTTGAGGTCGTAGCGCGCCAGGGCCGCCGGCGCAACCAGGCTCGAGCAGGCG
>CAILUI010000332.1 GCA_903837355.1 uncultured Victivallales bacterium | reverse complement strand
GCAACCAGGCCTCCGGAGCCTTTGCCTATCACGCCGCCACGGTGGGGGATGTCAACGGCGATGGCTACAGTGATGTTGGCGTCGCGGCGCCGGACTACGACAACGGTGCTACCGACGAGGGGATGGTTTTCGTCTGGTATGGGTCTGCAGCCGGGCTCGGCCCAAACGGGACACCCGCCAACGCCGACTGGACCGCGGAGAGTAACCAAGCCAGCGCCTTCCTGGGTACCTCGGTCGCCTGCGCCGGAGACGTGAATGGCGATGGCTACAGTGATGTGATCATCGGCGCCTACAAGTACGATAAGGGCGAGGCAGACGAGGGGACTGCATACGTCTGGTACGGTTCGGCGACCGGCCTTGGTCCGAGCGGCGCCCCAGCCAACGCGGCCTGGACTGCCGAAAGTAACCTGCCATCGTCTTGGTTTGGCTGGTCCGTTGCGTGCGCCGGAGACGTGAATGGTGACGGCTACAGCGACGTGATCGTCGGGGCTCCCTTTTGCACCAACGGCCAGGGCACGGAGGGTCGGACGTACCTCTACTACGGCGGGCCATCCGTGCCGAGCAACACCGCGGTATGGGTGTCGGAAGTCAACCAGGCCGGGGCTCAATACGGCTGCAGTGTCAGCACGGCCGGCGACGTCAACGGAGATGGCTACGCCGACGTGATCATCGGTGCGAACCTGTACGACAACGGCCAGACCGATGAGGGTGCGGTCTTCCTATTCTACGGATCCGCCACTGGGCTTGCCGCCTCGCCGAACTGGACCGCCGATGGTGAGCAGGCCGGCGCCTGGTTCGGTACCAACGTGAGCACCGCGGGGGATGTGAACGGAGACGGCTACGACGACGTCATCGTGGGCGCGATGCAGTTCGCAAACGGCCAGACTGGCGAGGGCGCGGTCTTCGTCTGGTATGGCTCAGCCACCGGTCTCGGCGCCAACGGCACGCCGACGAACGCGGACTGGACCGCCGAGGGAAACCGGGCCGACATCGGGTTGGGACGCGTCGTAGCCTGCGCCGGCGACGTGAACGGGGACGGGTTCAGCGATGTGATCGTGGGTGGCTACGATCCCGGCGAGGTCCGCGTCTACTATGGCGCAGTCACCGGTTTGCCACCAGTCGCTTCATGGACGGCGACCAGCGCCGAGATGACTTTCGGGATCGCCGTGGCCACGGCGGGCGATGTGAACGGCGACGGCTTCAGCGATATCATTGTCGGCGCGCACCTGTACGACAACGGCCAGACCGACGAGGGCGCCGTCTTCGTCTGGTACGGTTCGGCCACCGGGCTTGGTCCCAATGGCACTGTCGCCAACGCCGACTGGCGCGCCGAGAGTAACCAGGCGGGGGCCTACTTCGGCTACCCGGCCAGCACCGCCGGCGATGTGAACGGCGATGGGTACTCGGACATTATCGTGGGGGCTGGCTTCTACGACGGGGGCCAGGCCGACGAGGGTGCGGCATTCGTGTGGTACGGATCGGCCACCGGCCTCGGCCCAGACGGCACCCCCGCCAACGCCGACTGGTCCATCGAGAGCAACCAGGCCGGAGCTCGGTTGGGGTGGGGGCTCGGCGCCGCGGCCACACTCGGCGACATCAACGGAGACGGCTATTCCGACGTGGCCGTGACGGCCCGGTACTGGGACGGCGCCGACACGGACGAGGGGCGAGTCCAGATCTACTATGGTTCAGCCACCGGATTGGCCACCTCCCTCTGTTGGGTCGAGGAAGGTAACCAGGCCAGTTCCCAACTCTCGCAGGTGGCCAGCGCTGGCGACATCAACGGCGACGGTTACGCTGACGTTATTCTCGGGATCCCGTGGTACGACGGCGGCCAAGTCGACGAGGGCCAGGCCAGGCTGTTCTACGGCAATGGTGAGGCCGGCGGCGGCCTGTCCTTGCGGCCGCGGCAACGACGAGTGCCGGCCGACGGTCCGGTGGCTGCGCTTGGTCGGACGCACAGCACCAGCAGCGTGCGCCTTGCGGCACTGGGACGTACGCCGTTCGGCCGCGGCAAGGTGAAACTGGAGACGGAGGTAAAGCCGCGGGGCACCGCGTTCAACGGTTCCGGTACTGCGGTATCGGCGGCCTGGATGGACACGGGCGCGACCGGGGTGGAACTCGCCAACACGGTCGGGTCACTCACGTCCAACACCGCCTACCATTGGCGGGCCCGCCTCCGGTACAACCCCGCCACCTTCCCTCTCCTGCAATACAGCCGCTGGTTCACCATTCCAACGAACGGGGCGATGGAGGCGGACTTCCGGACCGATACCGACAGTGACAGCGACGGCCTACCCGATGGCTGGGAACTCACGCATTTTACGGACTTGGACGAGATTGGCACGGATGACCCGGATGGGGACGGGTTGAGCAATGCGGCCGAGTACGCGGCCGGGACCAACCCGGCGAACGCAGCCAGCAAGCTGACGGCTGCATTTGGAGCGCCCACGTCATCGTGTGCAGAATCTGCCGGGGTCGTACCCATCGCGGTCAGCCTTAGCGGTGCCTCGGCTGCAACCGTCACGGTTGGTTACGCGGTCAACGGCGGCACGGCCACGGCCGGGAGCGACTACACCGCCACCAGCGGCACGCTCACCTTCGCCCCAGGGGAGACCACGAAGATTATCTCGGCATCAATCACAGATGACATGCTGTATGATCCGGATGAGACGGTGTTGGTGACGCTCAGCGCCCCGACCAACGCGGTGCTGGGCGCGCCGGCCAACCACACGCTCACGATAGAGGACGATGAGGATGTCTGCCATGTCACCTCCACCGCAGATGGCGGCGTCGGTAGCCTCCGCGCAGCCATCACGTACGCCAATGCCCATCCGCGAACGCATGTTGTGTTCAGCATCCCCACTACCGACCCGAACTACAGCGCCACCGACGGCACGTTCACCGTTCGGCCTCAAAGCCCCTTGCCGTGGATCACAGGCAGCTTCGCGATGATCGACGGTAGCACGCAGGCCGCCTTCAGCGGCGACACAAACCCGCTCGGCCCTGAGATTGTGCTCAACGGGACAAGTGCTGGTCAGGCAGACGGACTGGACGTGCGTGGGCCAAACTGCGTGGTCAGATCGCTCGTGGTCAACGGGTTTGCCTGGTGTGGTCTCTGGATTCACGACACTTGTTCGGCCACTGTTCAGGGCTGCTACCTGGGCACAGATGCGTCCGGCAGCGTTGCGGTGCCAAACCTTAACGGGATCGGCTTGACTGCGACAGTAACGGGGACCCTGATCGGCGGGACGACAACCGGGGCTGGTAATCTCATCTCCGGAAACGCTGCGTATGGCGTCAAGCTGGTCGGCGGCGCCGTGACGGGGACTCGGATTGAGGGTAACCGTATTGGCACTGATAGCGCGGGTTTCGCGCCAGTCCCGAACGAGGAGGGCGTCGGGATAAAAGGAGCGTGCGCGAACTGCGTTGGCGGCACCAGCCCGGGGACGGGCAATCTCATCTCGGGGAATGTGTACCACGGGGTACTGATCAGCAGGAACGGTACTGAAGCCGCGACGGGGAACCTGGTACAAGGCAACCGCATCGGGACTACCTCATCGGGTATGGCGGCTTTGCCCAACAGCGGATGCGGGGTTCTTGTTGACGAGTCCTACGCAAATACCATCGGGGGGACGGTGTCAGGAGCGGCGAACACGCTCTCTGGAAACGGCGAGAACGGAGTAGAGATTCGTGGTGCCGGTGCCCATGACAACCAAGTCACGGGTAACTTCATCGGTGTGGGACAAGACGGGGAGACGCCTATCGGCAACGCGAACCACGGGGTCGGCATCGAGAATGCCAGCAACAACGTCGTGGGAGGTGCGGGAGCGGGGGCCAACACCATCGCCTTCAGCGCCTACAATGGGGTATACGTGACTCAGGGGGTCGGGAACCGCATCACAGCGAATCGGATCTACGCGAACGGTTGGTTGGGGATCGACTTGGCCCCGGTTGGGGTAACGCTGAACGACGCTGGCGACACCGACACGGGCCCCAACGATCTCATGAACATGCCGGATATCCGGTCGGTCACCCCCGTCGGCAGCAATACGCAGATTGCTGGCGTCATCGACACGGGTGCTTCTGGACCCATCACGGTCGAGGTGTTCGCCAACGAGGCCGCGGATGCTTCAGGATACGGCGAAGGAGAGACGTTCTTGGGCAGTACTACGGCCTCCGGCGGCAGTTGGTCGCTGACGGTCAGCGGCACGCTCTCCTCGGCGGTGATCTTGGCCGCGACCGCTACGGACGGCAACAGCAACACCTCCGAGTTCTCCCGGGCCATGAGCCAACTGCCGCCGACGGTGGCATTCCAGGTGGCGGCAGCCAGCTCACCGGAAGCCCTGGGGACGGCGCTACTCCCGGTAGTACTCTCTTTCCCAACTGTCCTCACCGTCACCATCACCTACGCCACCGGCAACGGCACCGCCACGGCCGGGCAGGATTACACCGCCGCCAGCGGCACGCTGACCTTCAGTCCCGGCGAGACTTCAAAGACGATCTCGGTACCGGTCACACCTGACACCCAGGACGAAGCCGACGAGACGCTATCGGTGACACTCTCTAGTCCTACCAACGCCACGTTGGGCACCACGACGGTGCACACGTTGACGATCACCGACGATGACCCACCGCCCACGGTAACCCTGAGCCATAGCCAGAAGGGCGCAGCATGGACTCCCACCTCGATGGAGAACGCCCCGTCTGCCCGCGACGGTCACTCGCTTGTTGGGGCTGGCAGCCGCATGATCGTCTGGGGGGGGAGGAATGCAGCAGGCGCAGTCCTGAACACGGGTGGCACTTACGATCCTGCCACAGAAACCTGGGTCGCTACATCAACCACGAATGCCCCGACCGCCCGCTCCCATCACACAGCGGTGTGGGCCGGCAGCCGCATGATTGTATGGGGAGGCATGAACGCATCAGGTGTGCGCATGGACACCGGGGGCATCTACGACCAGGCTACCGACACTTGGACCGCCACATCGACCACGAATGCACCTGCAGCCCGAGCGGGCCACGGGGCTGTCTGGACCGGCAGCCGCATGATCGTCTGGGGGGGCGGCATTGCCGGGTCCATCCTAGGTGACGGCGGGGTCTACGATCCCACTACCAACACATGGACTGCGACCTCGACAACTGCGGCCCCTATTCCTCGTAATGCCTTCACCACGGTGTGGACCGGCAGCCGCATGATCGTCTGGGGGGGGTCACTGGACGATGCTCATATGTTGGACACCGGCGGGGTCTACGACCCGGAGAGTGACACTTGGACCGCCACATCGATCGCTAATGCACCTGCGGCCCGTCACGGCCACGGGGCGGTCTGGGCGGGCAGCCGCATGATCGTTTGGGGGGGCTGGATCAGCGGCACGAACTTCCCCAACTCCGGTGGCATGTACGATCCGGCCACTAACACGTGGACCGCCACCGCCACCGCCAACGCTCCTGGGGGGCGCGAGCTCTTCTTCTCAACATGGACTGGCAGCCACATGCTAGTCTGGGGAGGCAGAGGCTATCACACGTCGAATGGTCTCCTCGACCCCTCCAGTGACACATGGACAGTCATGTCGGCCGTAGACGCCCCGCCGAATCGTCGCACCATCTGCGGCACAGCATGGACGGGCAGCCGCATGGTTGTCTGGGGTGGAGTTGAAGGATCGTCGTTTCTGGATACTGGCGGCGTCTATGACCCAATCAACGACACGTATCCCGACGGCTCGGTGATCGCGGAAGCGGCCGGAGCCGCCACCTTCACTGCGACGCTCTCCGCAGTGTCCGGCCTGCCGGTGACGGTGGACCTGGCGTTTAGCGGCACGGCAACGCCCGCGGCCGACTACACCCGTTCCAGCACACAGATCGTAATTCCCGCTGGCGGTACCAGCGGCAGCATCACAGTGACCGCAGTCCAGGACGCTCTCGACGAATCCAACGAGACGGTGATTGTGGACATCAGCGCGGTGACTAACGGCACCGAGAGCGGGACGCAACAGCAGACCACTACCATCACCGACGATGATGCGCCGCCAACGGTGAGCCTGAGCCGGAACAACGCTTCGATCGTGGAGGCCGACGGGATCGCGACCTTCACCGCCACGCTGTCCGCCGTATCTGGCCTGCCGATGACGGTGGACCTAGCCTTCAGCGGCACGGCCACGCTCACGACCGACTACACCCGCTCCGGCACGCAGATCGTGATCGCCGCCGGCAACACGAGCGGCAGCATTACGGTGACCGCGGTCCAGGATGCCCTCGACGAGGCCGACGAGACGGTGATCGTAGACATCAGCGCCGTGACCAATGGGACCGAGAGCGGCACGCAGCAGCAGAGCACTACTATCCTCGACGATGATGTCAAGGTTCTTTTCGTGGACGCGGACGCCGCGGGTGCCAACAACGGCACGTCATGGATAGATGCCCACACCGACCTTCAGGCGGCGCTGACCGTCGCCGTCAGCGGCGACGAGATCTGGGTCGCGGCGGGCACCTACAAGCCGACCACCGATACGGACCGAACGATCTCCTTCCGGATGAAGTCTGGCGTCAAGTTGTACGGTGGTTTTGCCGGCACCGAAACCAACCGCGACCAGCGCAACTGGACCGCAAACGTGGCGATACTGAACGGCGATATCGGCGGCCAGGGCACAGCCACAGACAACTCGTACCATGTTGTCACGGCCATTGACCAGGCTGCCCCACTGCTGCTCGATGGCTTCACCGTCAGCGGCGGAAATGCCAACGGCTCCGGTGACTGGGGCTACGGAGGCGGGGTACATGTCCTCCGTACCGATGGGACCTTCAGCAACCTGCGGGTGACGGGGAATGCAGCTGCCATGTGGGGCGGTGGAGTCGTGGTCCTGGCGGCGCAGCCTGTGTTCACTGACAGTACCTTCGACGGGAACTCATCTGGGGGGTATGGCGGTGGGTTCCGCGTCGACCGGCGGGACGGGGTGTCGAGTCATCCGGTTCTGGAACGAGTCTTGTTCGAGGGGAACACGGGCATTATCGAGGGCGGTGCCATCGCAGTTGGAGGGTTCAGCAGCATCACCGTCCGGACCGCGACATTCCGTGACAACCACGTCGTTGGGAGCGGCGGCGCCCTGTCCCTCGGGGAAGGTGTCGCGCGGCTGTCGACCGCGGTGATTGCCGACAACTCGGCTGGTGCGGTTGGTGGGGGTATCTTCCTCTACAACGAACGACTGTACCTGACCAATGCGGTGGTCTCCGGGAACAGTGCCGGCACCAGGGGCGGTGGTATCTACACCCAACAGAACCTCTGGGGATGGCCCACGATTACCAACGTGACGTTGGTGGGGAACTCCGCGGTGACGGCCGGCGGCGGCCTATACGTCCAAGAGGACAACACGCAGTTCGCCTACAACGCCGAGTTCATCAACTGCATCGTGTCCGCCAACACGGCACCGATCGGGCCACAGTACGAGGGGCTCCGAGGGGAGCCCCTCTTTACTCGCTGCCTGATTAGTGGTTCAGGCGGCAGCAGCGCGTGGCATATCGCGTTCGGAGCCGATGGTGGAGGGAACATCGACTCTGACCCGCAGTTTGTTAGCGCTGGCGACCCGGCCGGCGGCGACAACGCCTGGCGCACCATCGACGACGGGTTCCGCCTGCGGGCGTGCAGTCCGTGCGTCGACACCGGCACGGCTTTGGGCGCGCCGACTGATGACATCGTCGGTCTTGCCCGGCCCCAGGGCGCCGGAGTCGACATTGGCGCTTACGAGGGCGCGACGGCTTCCGTGGGCTTCGTGCTGTTCACATCCAGCCGGGGTGAAGGGGATGGGGCTGCCGACATCGTCGTGGCTCTCTGCACGGCCTCGCCCACCAGCGTGACCGTCGATTATGCCACCGCTAACGGCACGGCAATGGCAGGGCAAGATTACACCGCCGTCAGCGGCACGCTGACCTTCAGCCCCGGAGAGACGTCAAAGACGATCTCGGTACCGGTTACGAACGACACGCTCGATGAAGGCAACGAAGACCTGACTGTGACACTGTCGAGCCCGACCAACGCGGTGTTGGGCGCCACCACGGGGCATACCCTGACGGTCATCGACGACGATCCACCGCCGACGGTGATCCTGAGCCGGGACAGCACCTCGATCCCAGAAGCCGGTGGGGTGGCCACCTTCACCGCGACGCTGTCTGCGGTATCGGCGCTGCCGGTGACTGTAGACCTGGCGTTCAGCGGCACGGCCACGCTCACGGTCGACTACACCAGTTTCGGCACCCAGATCGCGATCCCTGCCGGCAGCACCAGCGGCAGCATCACGGTGACCGCTGTCCAGGACGCGCTCGACGAGGCCGACGAGACGGTGATCGTGGACATCGGCGCGGTGACCAACGGCACGGAATCGGGCACGCAGCAGCAGACCACCACCATCACCGACGACGACCCGGCGCCGACCGTCGCGTTCACGACCGCGAGCTCGGCGGCGGCGGAGTCGGTCACTCCCGCAAATCTGGCGGTCAGCCTCAGCGGCGCTTCCGGCAGGACCATAACGGTGAACTACGCCGTGACCGGGGGGACCGCCGCCGGCAGCGGCACGGACTACACCCTGGCGTCCGGCAGCCTGACGTTCAACGCCGGCGACACATCGAAGAGCATCGCCGTCACCGTGGCGGACGACGCGCTCGACGAAGCCGACGAGACCGTGGTGGTGACGCTGAGCGGCCCGGCCAATGCGACTCTGGGTGCGAACGCGGTGCATACCTATACCATCCAGGACAACGATGCGGCGCCGACGGTGACCCTGAGTCGAAACAACGCGACGATCGCGGAGGCCGACGGGGTCGCCACCTTCACCGCCACGCTGTCGGCCGTGTCGGGCCTGCCGGTGACGGTCGATCTGACCTTCAGCGGCAGCGCCACGCTCACGGCCGACTACACCCGCTCCGGCACCCAGTTCGTGATCGCGGCTGGCAGTAGCTCGGGCAGCATCACGGTGACCGCGGTTCAGGACACTCTCGACGAGGCCGACGAG
>CAILUI010000331.1 GCA_903837355.1 uncultured Victivallales bacterium | reverse complement strand
TGATTGCGGAATTTGAAGTTCTCGATGATGTCCTGGACGTTGGGCGAGAAGCCGTTCAGGTAGTCCTCGAAGTCGGCGAGGAGCTGCTGCTGGCTGCCGCGGGACTTGAGGTCGCGCAGGGTGAACTTCGAGGTGTTGTAGAAGGCCTGTCCCGCGGCATCGCAGAGCGCGGCGCGCTGCTCGGTGATGTGCGCCTCGTCGAGCATCGCCTTGGTGGCGAGCACAGCCTGCTTGGTCGGCTCAAGCACGGCATCCATGCGCCGGATGACGCACATCGGCAGGATCACATCGGGGTACTTGCCGCGCTTGAAGAGGTCCCGTAGGACATCGTCCGCAATGCCCCAGATGAAGGAGACGATCTTGTTATGCGTGGCTTGGTCCATGAGTCAGTCGTCTCCGTCGCAGTCTTGAGGGTGCAGGCAAGCCAGTTGCGCCAAGCCACACCCATGCCGGCTTCCGAGGTCCCGGTTGGGCAGAAACGCTTCTCTCCCGGCGGACGAACGTTTCGGGTGTACGGCCAGTACCCAGGGCGCACCAGCCGATTGTTAGTCGGCATCCCCTTCTCGCAGTAAGCACTACTGTCCGCTGTTCCAGAGCGCTGTCAAACCGAACCCCCGAGGCCGGCCGGGATCGGTCCTCTGCCGCATGGCCCACAGAGTGCCGGGAATGACCGCCGGCGAGCCTTCGGGGTCGGGACGGGTTCAGATACGGGTCGGGGCAGGAGCACGGCCTAGGCAGGTCAGGCGAGGCGCAGAATTGGACAAGCGGGACACAGGGGGTAACTGGGAGTCCCTGGGTCCCAGGCGCCGGGGGGCTGATCACAACGTCGGAATGGCCCGGAGTCCCGTTTCCTTTCGCGGGGCCGTGTGCCAACCGTCGCGCTCTGCCACGCCCAGCAGGTCGGCCAGGCTGGACAGCTCTACGCGCTCGCCTTCCTCCAGGTCGGAACGCCGTCACATCGCCAGGTGTCGCCCGGCCAGCGGCGCCAGGTCGTCATGCCGTGCTGGCACGGTGATAGCAGCACATTCGCTGGCTGCGGCCTCTATCTCTGCGAGCAGGCCAAGGGGAAGGTTCATTGACGGTCCCTCATCACGTCTTCGTAAGCAGCCAACGGCTTCTGCGTAAGGCTCAACCATGGATGATCCGGCTCCGCCGGCATCATCGCCACCATGCTCAGGTGCCGTTGGTACCACTCCGTGACCTCCAGGCCGAGTTCCGGGTACGCCTGCGCTACCATCTCCAACGGCTTGCTGTCCACCCACTCCCACTGATGGAGCGGGTACCCCATCTCTATGCAGGCAGCCGCAACCATTCGGTTGAGTTGCTGGGAGAAGAGGGTCAGCGCCGGTCGCACGGGGTGCTTCGCCGGGCGCTGCTTGAACAGGGCTTCAACCCCGAACAACTCCCGGCTCGGGGGGTCCATCGTCGGTCCGTGGGCCTGCGCCCGGACCGTTGCCAACGTCTTGGCCGTGTCTATGGTCGCGCTCCCTTCGGCTGTCGTGGTACCGCACCGGGCCGGTCAGGCTGGCCAGCCTGGCGCGGGTAGTGCCTCAGCCAACAAGCAGCTTGGCAGGATCGAGCCCGGACAGGTCGGCCAACTCCGCGGCACTGTGTCCGCGCTTCAGGAGTTCGGCGGTCCAAGCGGAGCGACTCTCTGCGTCCATCGCATCAGCCAGGCGGCGGAGCGAGGCGGCAGGCAAGCGGCGGGCGGTGGCGGTCAGGGTTGCGGCGGCGGTCATGGTCGGTGGCTCCCCGAAACGGGCAAGCCCACGGCCGGGAAGGTTCGCACCCTTGCTGCTGTCTGGCAGCACCCGTTACAGCTATCCCGGTCGTGGGCTTGCAGGTCCAATCGTTCACGCCAGCTTGGAGCTACCCGAACCCGATTGGCGGCGGCCGGTGTCTGCCCACCGACGCAAGAGCCATACCGGCTGGTCTGCGGGCGTGCAAGGGTAACAGGCAGTCATCCAGCCGCCCGCACGAGGTCCAGCGCAAGGAGGTTCGCCAGGATGGCATCCTCCGGCATGTCCGCGCGCCATTCCCCGCCGGCTGCCGCTGCGTATGCCGCACAGACGGCATCGTCCAGGCGCCGGAGATCGGCCCCAACCACTACCCCGGCTGCGCCAAGCACGCCATCGCCGCCCACCATGTCCTCGCCGAGAACCTGCGGGCCCTGCATACCAGCCGCCCGCAGGACCAGGCCGCGCCAGTGACCGAGACAGAGCGGCGCGTGACCGGCAACAGGCCCGTCGGCTGGAACTAGTACGTGAGCGGCTTGCGTCACCAAGCCAACAATGGTATCTTCGTACGAACTGACCCGCGGAGAGGAAACGCACTGGCCACCCGCCTTAGGCTGTCCGTCGGCCAGGCGGCAAACTGCTCTCAGAACGTCTGGGGCGCGGGGACAGACCAGGTGAGGTTGGAGCATGTCAGACGAGCAACCAGAAGCCCCATCGCCGGGGCCTCCGCTTCAAGCGCAAGCTCCCGAATCTGATAGGCCTACAGCTCCACCGCCAGAATCTGCGGTTCCGTCCACCGGCCGGCGAGCTGCCTTACGGGATGTCCGTCGCCAACTCACCGACCAGGAGCTCAAGAGTCCAGGCGTTCAGAAACTGCTTCTTGACATGCTTGAGGATGCAGACCATGAGCGCGAGGAGCTGCGGCCCTACCTTGACCGATTCCACGAAGCGGATAAGACAGCGTCAGTTCTCCGCGGCCAGATCAGCACAAACACAACGATTGAGGTCTTCTTCGGGGTAGGCGTTGGGCTTGGTGGAACGATCATCGGCCTCGCCCCCTTCTTCTGGGACATAAAACTGGCGTATGGCGCCACAACAGGGATTGTTGGCCTCTGTCTTATCATCGGGTCCACTGCCGGAAGGCTGGTGAAGCGATGAAGATCGAGATAGCCAAGATACTGGATCGTGGTGTAGCCAACAAGGAACGTCTGTGGCTTAAGGTCCTTGCCGACACGGACCTCCGGTTTTTCATCGTCCTCGATACCACGTATACTACGGATAGCAGCGTCTCGAACCTTCAGCGACATGCCCACTGGTTTCGGTCGAATCCAGTAAGGGCTGGCGACTGGGTTGTGCTGTATACAGGTCCAGGCAAGCCTGCTCAGACGGTAAACCCGGATGGTACAACGCGTTACTTCCTGCATTGGGGTCTGGAGAAGACGATCTGGAATGCTACTGCGGACTGCGCAGTTCTCATGGAGATCACGTCCTGGCAGACGTCTAGACAGGGGGAGTAGCTGGGCAGTTGCTCCCCCCCAGACAAAGAAGCCCGACCCCACGGCAATGGGACCGGGCTAACCGATCCCAGGCCGCGGAGACCCGAGCAGGGCCCCTATGCCAACCAAGCCCAGCATCGTCAGGAATGCCATCGCTTTCCTCCAGGGACGCTACCCCCGGGCCACAGTCGCCAGTGGTGAGAACGCCTTCAGGCGTCAAGCGGGGGGTGACGTGGCATTTGTGGCCTGGCCGATGATTGCCCAAGACCCGGACTCCGGGGTGAAGCAACGAGCGGTCGCGGTTCAGTGCCTCTGCGACCGAGATCACCTCGATGCCGTGGCGCATAGTGTGGCAGAGATGATCGGGCCACTGGACAGCGCCACTGTTGTGGCGTTTGACAACGCTGATCCTAAGGGGCACCGGATCGACACGACCCAGATGGCGTTCGCTCCTCGCCTGCTCATCTACGCTGGCGAAGTCCGGTTACCCTACCAGGTCGTGATGGATGTCTTTGCTTCGGTGGGGATGCTTGTTGATGTTGTCGATGAGAGTGAGATGTTCAGCACGGTCTTCATCTCATACGGCGATCCTGACCAGGGCGCGGCAGCCTCGGCAAACGCGTACCTAGAGGGAAGGGGGATCAAGACGTGGTTCTTCCCGGACGACGCACGACCGGGCCGGAAACTCCACCGAGCGATGCATGAGGAGATCAACAGGCATGATCGCGTCCTGCTCATCTGCTCAGAGGCGTCCCTGACACGGCCGGGAGTCCTTAACGAGATTGAGAAGGTCCTGGAACGCGAGGCGAAGGAGGGGGGGACCGAGATCCTGATGCCAGTCACCCTTGATGACTACGTCTACGCTGACTGGGCACCGGAGAGACGCGATACTGCTGACCAGGTGCGATCACGCGTGATCACCAGGATTGGGTTGCGGACCGCCTCTGGGGGGCAGCCCGACGCGCAGCTTGAGAAGGTTGTGAAGGCACTGTCCCGGAGAAGCCGCTGACCTCCAGGTCAGGCGGGCCTCCCGCAAGTTGCGGGAGGCTCGTGGCGGACCCCTTGCCCTATCCACCGGAAAGCGGCCCCCGCGGTCCAGTAGCTGCAGGACACAGGAGACAGCCATGCCGATGGAACAAGCCCCAAAGGACAGGCCACTGACCAAGTCGCAGTTCCACCAGCGACTACGGGAGTGGGCGGACAGCACCAGCGCGAATGGGGACAAGATCGTAGGACCGGAAGGGGTCGATGGTCGTATGCGCTGGGCTTATGTCCAGGGTCCTGAGGGCCTCTTCGCACTGCATGCAGACACCAGACGCGACGCAGTAGAGCGGTACTTGGGCCTTGTCGCGAAACACGGTGACGGTCTGCTGTGGACGGTCCGCCAGAGTCGCCGCGGCAGGATGACGGCGGTTGCCTACGGCCCCGGGAATCCGCCGCACGAAGTGACCCCGTTCTACCTGTACTTTGTCAAGGCACCGCCGCTTGCCTAGCGCCGCAGCAGACGCGGGCCTCGGAGCATCCAGCGGGGTCTCAGCGCGAAGCTCAGGGCCGGAAGGCGGCTGGCGCGGGCCAGGCGTGGCGCAGAATGGTGCATGCGGGACAGGGGAGGTAACTGGGAGTCCCTGCGGCCCGAGGGCCGGGGGGCGTGGCAAGGTTTCCCCGTGGGCCAGGAGTCCCGTTTCCTTTGGGTTCCCCCCTTCGAGGTCGCCGACCTGGCTCCGTGGCGCTGGCCAGCGTCCGGCGGCGCGACGCCATGGCGTGAGAGCACACCAGTCTTCAAGGTCACCGACGCCTGACCAGTCAGACACCCGCCCTGTCGGCCATGCCATCGTGGGAGTATGGCCGGAATGGTATGGCCGGAATGGGGTGGCCGGAATATGGCCGGAATTGATTGCTGACAAAGGCTGCCATACGATGGCTGTTGAGGCTGGAAGTGGCACCCCGGATGCGGCTCGAACGCATGACCTACGGATTAGAAGGCCGTAGGTGCAAAGCTAAAAACTGACTTGTGTTGTTGCTGTGGTGTTGCATTCGGTAACGGAGCGGTGTATTTTGACAGTAACGGTTAGCAACGCGCGGCAAGGGCAGCAACCACAGGGAGCCCGGCAACATGAGCACAGCACGCAAGGGCAACATCTTCACCCGCAAGGACGGCGGCACCTACTACGTGCAGTTCATCGTCAACGGCAAACGGTTTGTGAAGTCCCTGCACAAGGCCAACGGCGACCCTATCACCATTGAGCGCGAGGCGCGCAAGGCCGCAGATGTACTCGTGCGGCCCTACACGGCCAAGGATACGGCCGACATGCGCCGGGAGGCGGTCAACGCGTTGAAGGCTGCCGACGAGGTAGCCCAGGACGCTGAGGACGCCGCGCGGCCGAAGACCCCCATAACGAAGGCATGGCAGCGCTTCCCCTATGTCCGGTCGCACCGCGGCACTATCGAGCGCGAACTGTCCGCCACCAGCATCACTGACAATCGGCAGCTATGGGAACGGTTCGCCCGTTGGGCTGAGACCGCCAAGGTCACCAACATGGAAGACGTGACCGCCGACCATGCCATCGCGTACCGCGAGACTCTGATAGCCGAGGAACTGAGCGGTCACCGGGTCAACCTGTGCGGCATGACCGCCCGCGTCGTCTTCGACCTGGCCGGGATCAGGCCGAACCCCTTCGACGGCTTCAAGCGTCGCGCCAACGCCACCAAGGGCCGGCGCGAGCTCACCGCGGCCGAACTGACCAAGATATGCCAGACTGCCGAGGGCGAGTTGAGGCCGCTGCTGGCCATAGGGCTCTATACCGGGCTCCGGTTGGGTGACGCCACTACCCTGGCATGGGAGAGCATCGCCTTGGACCTGTCCACGATCACCAAGCTGGCGGCCAAGACGGCGTACAAAGGCGAGGTGCTGACCATCCCGGTACACCCGGCCCTGCGCGCCATCCTGGCGGAGCTTCCCCGTGGTACCGGTCCGATAATGCCGGGGTTGGCCGCGCGGTATGCCAAAGACAAGGGCGGCGTCGCGAAGATCATCCGCAAGCACTTCGAGGCGTCCAAGATCGTGACCTCCGAGACGGGACCGGGCCGCAAGCGCGCGGCGAGCGTAGTCGGGTTTCATTCGCTACGGCATTGCTTCGTGAGTCTACAGGCTCGCGCCGGTACCCCTGAGAGCATCACGCGGGCGCTGGTCGGGCACGCCTCGCCCATGGTCCACGCCATCTACCAGCACGCGAACGGGGAAGATACCCGCAAGGCCATTGCCGCGCTGCCCGGCTTCGGGACGGTCACCGACCCGACCGAGGCGCGCGAACGCGAGCAAATGGCCGCCCTTGCCCAATCCCTGCCCATTGAGGCCGTGCGGCAACTCCTGGCCGCGCTGAAAGGCGGTGCGAAGTGACCCCCGCATACAAGCATCTGAACGATACCGCCTGGAAGCCTATTTCCGACGCGATACACAGGCGAGAGAACCGCTGGCCAACCTGTAGTGACCCGGCCTTGCTGGCCGGACTGCGGCACAAACTCGACAGCATCGTGGAAGGAGCCACGCAGGCAGATAGCAAGGGCGATTGCTGGCGCGTCCCGCCTGAGAAGCTGGCACTGGTCAAGGAACTGCGTGACACGCTAAGTCGGGTGTTGGGCAACGACGTGATCGAGGTGTTGCAGTACGGGCACACGGCACCGGAACGGGCGCCAATGGGCGATGCCGACGACCTGGCCCGCCGCCTGAAATCGTGTTGCGACTGGACCCTTGATATCTGCCTGACGCACCCCGGCAGACGGCCGCAACCGGGCACGGCCGAACTGGTAGCCGACCTGGCCGAAGTCTACCGGGTCTACACCGGCCGCCGACCCGCTTACTCGCCGGACGGCCCTTTTGTGCGGTTCGCGACCGCAGTTCTCAATGCCTGCCCAGGCACACAGGCGGCACAGGATTACCGCCGACCGATACAGGCGGGGCTGGCGCTATACCGTGAGCGCTTGACGATGTAGGGCAGGCAGCTTGTACGGAATGGCCGCAAGGGCGTGGAATTCCGTACAACGCGCAAGGCTGGGCTAGGCTTAGCTTCTGTAGGTAGCGAGACACAATGTCCGCAACCTAGGAGAAGCAGCCATGAAGGTCCGGCCGATTCCCGCCAACGTTCTGAACGGGTTCTGTACCACCCTCGACACCTACATTCCCGGTGTCACCCCGACCGTGTTTGTCGCAGCTTTCCAGGCCTACGGCGACACCAAGGCTGCCGCCCCCGACCCCGCCGCGCGCCGGTCGCTCAGCTTGCGCGAGTCCGGCCGCGCCCTTGGCCTGAGTGAATGGACGATCCGCCGCATGGTCCTTGACGGCCGCATCCGCGGGCGCAAGCTGGGCTCTCAATGGCGGATTCCGGTTGCAGAGGTCGAAGCCCTGGCCGCCGCCCCCGTGGAGGGCTGAGGGCATGGGCGCCGCCGCTGACATCGAATCGGGACTAGTCAAGATTTGGGCTCTCGACCTCCTGACGCCGCCCGAGAACGAGCTCATCTACAGGGCCATCCGCTACGACGATCCCGAGATCGTAAAACTCGCCCGGAGCATCCGCCAGGACGGACTCCTACAGCCCCTGACCGTCAGCGCCGACTTCTACATCCTCGACGGGAACCGGCGCCGAGCTGCGTGCGCCCTCGCTGGCCTGAACACGATCCCTTGTCGCGTCCGCGCCGACCTACGCCATGGCGATCCCGACTTCGTGCGCGTGCTCCGGGAGTTCAACCGTCAGCGTGATAAGACAGTGGCGGAGCGCATCCGCGAAGAGATGGTGACTATCGAGCCGGCCAAGGCATACGAGGCGCTGACGGCACAGCGGATATTCGACAGCATGACGGCCATCCGCGAGTCCGACGCCGTTACCGTGCGCCAGGCCCGCGGCCGGGCCACCATCAGCGCTGCCCGTCAGCCGATGCTGGAAGCCGTTCAGCGGGTTATACACGACCTCGCCGACTATCTGCCCCTGTCCGACCGCCAGATTCACTACGCGCTGCTGAACGCCGCGCCCCTGATCCATGCCAGCAAGCCCGGCAGCACCTACAGCAACAACCGGGCCAGCTATCAGGTGCTCTGCGACCTCCTGACCCGCGCCAGGCTGGAGGGGGTAATCGGCTTTGAGGACATCGCGGACGCAACCCGCCCGCATCAGCCATGGGCCACGGTGACCGGCGTCGCTGAGTACGTCGCCAACAAGGTCCGCGGATTCGGCCGCGGTTACTGGCGCGACCTCCTGCAGAGTCAACCGAATCACGTCGAGATCGTGGCCGAAAAGCTGACCGTCCAGACCGTCGTTGAGCGCGTTGCCCAGCGCTACACGATCCCCGTCACGATCATGCGCGGATACCCCAGTCTGGACCTGCGGTACCGGCTGGCGGAGCGCTACCGGGCCAGCGGCCGCGACCGCCTGGTTCTGTTGGTACTCAGCGACCATGACCCGGACGGCCAGGAGATCATGCACAGCTTGGGCGCCAGTTTGGCGGACGAGTTCGACCTCGCCTTCAACCTACACATGGTGCGCGTCGCCATCACCGGAGAGCAGATAGCCGACCTCGGCTTGCCGCCCAGCATGGAAGCCAAAGAGAGCAGCCACAACTTCGCCAAGTTCGCGGCCAAGCACGGGCGCTATGCATACGAGCTCGAGAGCATCCCGCCTCCTGCCCTGGAAAGCATCTTAGCCGGCACCATCGAGCGGAATCTAGACCTGTCTCGTTTCCGCCAGGAAGTGGAGCAGGAAAAGGCGGACGCCGCCGAAATCGCGGCCCGGCAGAAGATCCTGGCGCGGGCCATGCTGGACGCCCCGGACGCTGGAGGTGACGCCCCATGACCACCATCGCCGCTGCCATGCAACCTTTGCCGGCCTGGATGGTTGCCGACTTGGGCAAGTCGGGTCTGTCAGTTACCGACGTTGCGCCGCTGGGCTGGCGTCCGACGGCGGACGGCTACACCGTGGCATTCACCGACCCCGCGACCGGGGAGACGCTGAGGACGCCGGACGGAAAGCCATTCACGCGCACGAGGCTGGCCAAGCCGGGGCCGAAGTGCAAATATCTGTCACCGAAGGGCGGCGGCCAGTTTCCCTACATCCTGCCAGACGTACACCGGCACCTTACCGACAACCCCACGGCGCCCGTTGTGGTAACCGAAGGCGAAAAAAAGGCCCTTCGCGCTACCCTAGCCGGGCTGCCGGTTGTCGGGCTATGCGGTATAGACTCATGGAGCGAAGGCAAGGGCAGCCGGAAGCCGCACCCGCTGCTGGCGCGGTACCTGACACCTGGCCGCCGCGTGGTTTTCCTCTATGACAGCGACGGTACCCAGTCGGAGAAAGTCGAGCAGTTTGACCGGAGCGCTGCCCGGCTTGCTGCTGGCGTCGAGACTATGGGTTGCGAGTTTCGCCGCGCCTTCGTGCCGTCAGGGCCGGACGGGGCAAAGCAAGGGCTAGACGACTACCTACAGGCAGGTGGTACGGTCGAGGAACTGCGCCGGCTGGTGGACGGAGCCACGCGCGCCGAGGCGCGCAAGATTGAGGCGCCACTGCCTGGGGGCGAGACATCGAATCTCGATTGTGTTCGCGCCGTAGCTGATGCCGTGGCACCGCACGCGGTGTTATTCATCCGCGGCGGGGAATTGGTTGCGCTGAGCGCCACCGATGCCGGGGCCACCGTCTTTGAGCCGCTGAGCCCTGCCGCTGCCGCTTCCGAGCTAGAGCGCTTCGTGCGCTTCACGCGCGCCGGCAGGGAAGGCGAGCGGTACCCTGCGGCGCTATCAGAGCAAGCCGCCCGTGTGATCCTGGCCGCGCCCGAGTTCGCGCGCCGGATGCCGCATGTACTGCGCCTGTGTGATTACCCTCAGCCCTGCCGCAACCGCGGCGGCCAGATTGTCCTGCCAGCGCCAGGCTATGACCAGCACTTGCAGACCTACACCAACACCGGAGCACCCCGGCTGGACTCGTTTGCCACGCCCGAAAGTGCGGTGGAGGCCCTGGCTGAAATCCTTGGAGACTTCTGTTTTGACCAGCCCGCCACAGCACCGGAGCTTTTCGCCGCCTCAGCCCTGGCGTACCTGCTGACAGCGCACTGCCGGCTGCTGATTGAGCCAGAGCGCTGCCCAATCTTCTACCTTGAAGGCAACCGCCCTGGCACCGGGAAAGACTATCTGCTAGGGCTGGCCGCGGTGCTGACGACGGGCGCCGCGCCAGAGTACCACGCGCCGGCCAAGGATGCCGACGAAAGTCGGAAACGACTGTTCGCCGTTGCGCGGAGCGGAGCGAGGTTCTACCTCATTTCCAACTGCCGGGGCCACCTTGACGACGTGGCGCTAGAAGCCGCTGCAACGTCGCCGACCCTCGCCGACCGAGTGTTAGGGGCGAGCACTGCCATAGCCCTGCCAAACACGGCGATCTATGGGCTATCCGGTAACGGCCTGAGCTACACCGAAGACCTGGCCCGGCGCTGCGTTCGCATCCGGTTGGCGTTCTACGGCGAGGAAGTCGAGAGCCGGACATTCAGGCAGCCCGACCTGTATGGCCACGTCCTGCGGCACCGTGGGCGCTACCTGGGGGCACTGCAAGCACTGGTCGTGAACTGGCAGGAGAAGGGCTGTCCCGACGGCGCCAGGCCGAAGGCGAGTTTCACCCGCTGGGCTGGCGTTGTCGGCGGCATACTCGATGCCGCTGGAATCTTCAACCCCGTCGGATGCGATGAACTGGTAACTACTCCGACTGAGGAGGTGTTGCACCTGCGCCGGTTGTTGGTCGCATGGAACGAGCGCCACGGGGAAGTTGAGGTAGATGCTGGAGACGTTCGCGAACTAGCAAAGGAGAGCGATCTATTCGGCTGGTTTGGCGACCTGAGCGACCGCGCCGGGCAAACCAAGTTTTCCCGAATGCTCAGCCGGAACGAGCGCCGCAGTTTCGGCGGGCTGGCCATTCTGAAACGCGAATCCGGCCGCGGACACACGGCCTGGCGCTGCAAAAGGGCCGAAACATGAATCTGCTCGAAATCCTTGACCGCAAACAGCCACTTACGCACGAAACCCCCGCGACATCGGCGACATCGGCGACTTATTTAAGCCTCCCGGTAAGCGAAGAAACAGAAAATATACGCCTAGGGGGGAGGCCCGTAGAGGTCGCCGATGTCGCCGATGTCGCGCTTTCCCAGGACGCTGCCGAGTGGCAGTTTTCCGACGGTACAGACGACTCCGCCACTGCCGGCACGCGGGCTGTCCGCTGTCTCGATTGTCAACGCTGCGAGCCGAACGAGCACACGCCGGCACTGGGCTGGTGTGGCTGCCGCGCTGGGCATCACCGGGAACATGGCTGGCCAGCCGCCCCGCGCATCTGCTCAGCCTTTGAGGAAGGGCCACCCGGCTTGAACTGAGACCCCCGCCGCAATCTGGCACCGCCAGACCGGCACGACCCGACCCGACAGGAGTACACGACCGATGGACCTTACCCCGATCCGCATCACCGCCCCGAAGTCGGCCCCCTGGATCACCAGCGAGACGAGCGCCGCGACCCAGGCCCACAACAGCACCGTGGACGCCTGCGCCGCCGAACTCGCGCAACTGGTCACCGACCGCGCCGCATACGAGGCCACCGACTTCAGCGTTGCCGACGTGCAGCAACTCGCCCGCGACCGCCAGGCCATGCTCATCCGCACCTTGACCTGGCACCAGTCCGTCCTCGCCGCCATCCGC
>CAILUI010000330.1 GCA_903837355.1 uncultured Victivallales bacterium | reverse complement strand
GCCCGCGACGAGCGCCGGCGCAACGCCGTGCCCCCCTATGCTCCATAGCGCGACCGCAAGGGGGCCTCGGGGGTGCCCAATGGCGATCGCAGACCCAGCCGTCGGCGCCCTCGCCGGTTTCTTAGAACCGCCCTGGCGGCGGTAGGGCAGGTGTTGCGTCGGGGTACGAAGAACCCTATATTGGTAAGCCGCAGGCCCTGCTGCCGCGGTCCGTGGCGGTGGGTAGGGAGTGGAGTCGGCTGGTGCCGAAGTCGGCGTGACGGTCATGTACTGGTACTACAAATACCCGCTTATCCTCCTCTTGGTGCTGCTCGGTGCAGGCATCCTTGCGGTGGTTTGGCGGTCCTTGCCCGACAGCTTCACGGCGACGGTGGGCAAGCCCTTTACGAAGGTTGTCAAGGTGGTGCGCGGCTCGGCGCCGGTTGTCCCGCCGAAGCCGGCGAGCGCTGCGCCGACCCGTAACGCGCCGCCGTCGCCGGCCGAACCGCCGTCCGTACCCGTGCCAGCTCCCGCCGTTCGGGTAGCGCGCCCGGAGCCGGTTCCCGCGGTGGTGCCGCCAGCGCCACCGCCGCCGCCAGCCGTTCCCGCGGCCGTCCCGGCCACGGCGGCGGCGCCGTCACCGGCGCCGGACGGTGATGAGGCGACGCGCTTCATCGAGGCCGCCCGCAAGCAGGTTGAGGGCTTCAACTACGTGGCCGCTCGCCAACTGGCAGCGCGTGTCCTTGCCCTGCCTGGGGTGACGGAGTTCGACCCCCACTGGCTCGCCGCCGCCGAGATGATCAGCCGTATCAACACGGTCTTCATGACCTCGGAGACGGTCAGCCCCGAACGGAAGGCCTACACCGTGCAGTCCGGTGACAGCCTCAGCCGCATTGCCGCCCGCCTCACTACCACCGTCGGGGCTCTGCAGCGCCTGAATGGCCTCGAGCTGACCAACCCGATCATCTACCCGGGCAACGTTCTCTATACCCTCAACGTGGACTGGAGGATCCGTGTGGTGAAGAGCAAGTTCCTCCTGCTCCTGCTCAATGGTAAGGACCTCTACCGGCTCTATCACGTCGGCGTGGGCCGCGAGAACAAGACCCCGGTTGGGACCTTTGTGGTCAGCAGCAAAGTGATCCATCCCGCCTGGACGCGGGCTGGCCGCAGCATCCCGTTTGGCCATCCGGACAACCCTTTGGGGACCCACTGGCTCGGCCTCAGTCCAAGCGCTGGCACCGAGTCCACTCTGAGCGGCTACGGCATCCACGGCACCTGGGTGCCTGACTCCATTGGCAGCGCCGCCAGTGAGGGCTGCGTGCGCATGCTCAACGACCAGATTCGCGAGCTCTTTGACTTCGTTCCTGAACCTGGCCACGGCTCAGCGGTTCAGGTGGCTATCGAGGACTGAGGAACATGGGCGTAATGCTTGATTTTGAGAAACCGATCGCCGAGCTCGAGCAGAAAGTGGCTGAACTCCGCGACTTCAGCCGGCGCCATGACGTGGATGTCAGCCACGGCATCGCCCTGCTTGAAACCCGCATCGAGGAAACCCGTCTGCGTGTTTTCTCGAGTCTCACGCCCTGGGAGCGTGTGCAGTTGGCCCGCCACCCCCAGAGGCCCTACCCCTTCGACTACATCGGCTGTCTGTGTACCGATGTCTTGGAGCTGACGGGTGACCGCCGCTTTGCTGACGACCGGGCCATCTTTGGCGGCTTCGCCAAGATCGACGGTAAGCCGATCATGGCCATCGGCACGCGCAAGGGACGGAACCTCAAGGAGAACGTCTCCGTCAACTTCGGGTGCGCGCATCCTGAAGGATATCGTAAAGCACTGCGTATCATGAAGATAGCAGATAAGGCAGGCCTGCCGATCGTGATTCTGATTGACACCCCTGGAGCCTACCCAGGGATTGGCGCTGAAGAGCGCCACATTGGCGAAGCGATTGCCGTCAACCTGCGCGAGATGTTCCGTCTGCGCGTGCCGGTGGTGGCGGTGGTCGTGGGTGAAGGTGGCAGCGGTGGCGCTCTGGGCATTGGCATTGGCAACCGTGTCCTCATCCTCGAGAACGCCTACTATTCCGTGATTACGCCTGAAGGTTGTGCGGCCATCCTTTGGCGCGAGAGCAGCGCGGCGCCCAGAGCGGCGGAGGCGCTGAAGCTGACGAGTCGTGATCTGCTGGCCCTGGGCGTCGTCGATGAGATCATCGCGGAGCCAGCGGGCGGGGCGCATCGGAACTGGGATGCCGCTGCCGCCTCCCTCAAGGCCGCGATCCTACGGAATCTGGGCGAACTGGCGGCGCTGACGCCCACGCAGATCATGAACCAGCGTTACGACAAGTTCCGTGCCATGGGCGTCATCGAAGGCCAATAGGGAGCCCCGCGCTGTGACCCTGCCTTCCGTCCTGATCCGGCCGGCTCATCCCGTAGACGCCGTGGCCATCGTCGGCCTGCTTGATCCCTATGTCGCGGAAGGCATCGTGCTGCCGCGCACGGCGGCCGAAGTCAGCGCCAGCGCCGGGGATTTCCTGGTGGCTGAGAGCAACGGGCTGGTTGTCGGCGCGGTGGCGGTCCGGGACTACGGTCATTACCTGGTCGAGATCCGCTCGCTGGTGGTGTCCAGCGCCGTCGCTGGACAGGGCCTCGGCAGCGAGCTCGTCGCCGCCGCCGTGGGCTTGGCCCGCGAGCGTGGCGCCCGGCGCGTGTTCGCGCTGACGTTGCGTCCGGGGTTGTTTGAGCGCCAGCACTTCCTGCAGGTTGATCGGGACCTGTTTCCGCAGAAGGTCTGGGCCGACTGCATCCACTGTCCGAAACGTTGCCGCTGTGATGAGGTGGCCGTGGCCCTGGACCTCAACAGCGCCGCGGAGCGAGCCGAACGTGCCCGCAGCGCGGCGCCGTAGCGGCGCTAGCGCAGATCCGTGTAGGGGTAGAGCCCGAACCAGCGGCGGCTGCCCTGGCCCAGTGAGCGCACGCCGAAACGGCAGGTCTTGCCGGGCGTGACGCGGGCGCGTGGCAGGGTCACCTGGAACAGGCCGAAGCGGTCTGGCTCGATGGTGCGCCGGGCGACGAAGCGAAGCTCGACGCTCTGGTCGGCACTCAGCCACTGGCTCGGTTCCGGCAGGTCGAAGGCGAGGGCGTCCTGCCCATCGATCTCCAGCATGAAGCCGGCGGTCTTGGGTTCGGTGCCGTAACCGAGGCCGCCCGCGAAGACGAAGGTGACCCGGTCGCCGGCGCTGTCGGTGGGCACGACGCCGGTTTCCCAGAGCACCCGGCGTCCAGGCTCGGTCTGCCGGCAGATCAGAACCCGCGCCGCGTCCTCGCGATCCGAGTACCAGGAGTCGTCTTCACCAGCGTTGGCAAGCATGCGGCGGAAACCGGGGATGCAACCGGGCGGAGCGGCTTCCACGGGGGAGAGGAAAGCGAGCGGCCAGGTCGCGGTCGGGGGCTCGAAGCGGGCCGCATGGTCGATCAGTCGCGCCACCAGCCAGCGGTTCTCGGGACGGTCCTTGGCCTGGCGGTGGTTGAGCCCACTGACGATCAGGGTGCCGCGCCCGACGCCGACTTCATAGAGCAGCGCGTCATCCTCGACCGCCGCCAGGCTGGGCAGGGCGCGGACGATGACGCCGGGCCGCGTGGGTGCCTTCTCGAGGACGCTCTTGGCGCTGCCTTCGACCAGGTCGAACCAGCCCGCATCGCACCAGGCATCCGGGGCCATGGCGCGGGTCACGGGGTGGTCGTAGACGAGGGTGCCACAGTGGTTGCGGTCGAGGGTATCGCCGGCCTTCCACCACGTCGTACGGAAGGTCAGGCGCCGTGTCGGCAGGAGCTGCGCCGCCCCATCGAGGAGGACGACGCTGGCGCCGCGGTTAAGCGCATCGATCAGGCGCGGGTCGAGCCAGCCGGCCAGGTAGACGGCGCGCGCGTCGAGTTCGCCCTCGGCAGGGAGCGGCTGGACGCCCCAGCCCTGGCAGTGTGCCAGCTGCAGGTCGTCGGCGAAGACGGGGGTGGCCGCGGCCGTCGGCCGGATCTCGGCCGGATAGAGCCACGCTGACCAGGCGTTGCGGTAGGTACGCCCGCCGACGGTCAGCGCGGCCACTACCTTCAGCTTCGCGGGCTCGGCGGTTCCAGGCAGCTCGAGGACGAGTCGTGCCGCCTCGGCGATCTCACCCTGCGGCACGCTCGTGAGCGGCACCTCCTGGCGGACGACGGACTGGCCCCCGGCGCTGATCTCCCAGCCCAGTTGGCCCGCCAGCGCCGCCGGGGAGAAGTTCGAGACCCGTAGCGGCCACTCGACGCGGTCGCCGGCACGGTACGTCCGCCCCAGCCCGTCCAGCAGCAGGACCACGTCGCTGTTGATGCAGAGGACGTCGTCCGTGCTGATCGTCTTGGGCCGGAAGGTGTGATCCACCAGTCCATTGGACGAGGTCCAGTAGTCCTGGAACAGCCACCAGTGATAGCCCGACAGGTAGGGGTTACCGCGCAGTGCTTCGAGGTTGAGTTTGTGGCAGAGGAGGTAGAGCTGTTCCGAGGCCGCGGCCCAGCGCTCGGCTTCGCCCAGCAGCCCGAGCTGTTCCAGCTTGGCCCGGCCCGCGGTCATCCAGAAGGGCTTGATGTTGCTCTGGAAACGGTCGATGAGGTCAGGGCGGGAGAAGGTGACGTAGTTGCCGGCCTCATGGGAGATGACGGGCTTCTTGGGTGGCGGGGTCTGGAACTTGCCCGGTTCGGGGTTCGCCCACTCGGCGAACTGGATCATGTAGAGGTCGATGGTGCCGCGGTCGTTGGCGGGGTCAAAGAGCGCCGGCGAGGCCCCATCGGAGTCCAGGAAGAAGCGGTCCCCGTCGAGCCGGCGCGCGGCCGCCGCGAAGTCGGCCCGCAGCGGGATGTCGTCGTAGAGCTCATTGCCCATGACCCAGCACAGGATGGAGGGATGGTTGCGCAGTTGACGGATGGCCAAGCTCCACTCCCGCCTGTAGGTCTCGGTCGCGGGTCCGGGATCGGTTCCTGGTGGTACGCGTTGCAGCCAGGTGGCGCCGGTGCCGGGCAGGAACGGCGCGTAGACGATCGGGAACTCGGCGGTGGTGATCATGCCCACTTCGTCGCAGGCGTCGTAGTACTCAGGCGGCATCAGGGTGCTGTGGTGGCGGACGTGGTTGAAGCCGTAAGACTTGATCAGACGCAGGCGGGCGAGGTGCACGGCCTTGTCCGACGGCATGGCCATCTGCTCGGTGTAGATGTGGTCATCGCCATAGCCGCGCAGCATGAGGCGCTGGCCGTTCAGCAGCAGCCGGTGGCCGTCCGTGCTGAACTGGCGCATGCCGAAGCGGCTCTCCAGCGCATCGACCACCGCGCCCGCGCGGCGCAGACTCAGGCGGGCGGTGTAGAGCGTGGGGTGGTCGGGGCTCCAGAGCTCGACGTCAGGCAGGGCGAGCGGCAGCGCCAGCAGCGCCTCCGGGTCGGCCTTGGCATCGCGCTCGACGACCGTCTCCGCCAGCCGCTTGCCATCCGCCGCCAGGACCTCCAACGCGACCTGGTCGAACTGGCCCACATCGCCCTGAACCCTGGCGCTGGCCAGGCAGCGTGACTCCGCCACGTTCGGCTGGATGTGGAGGTCGCTGAGCCAGACGTTGGGCTGGGCCTCGAGGTAGACATGCCCCCAGATGCCGCCCCAGGGCACGTCCATGTAGTCAGCCAGGGCCGAGGCGCCATAAAGCGCGTCGACCTCCCAGCGCTGCTTCGAGTCGACCTGAATCACGATGACGACCTTCGCGCCGGCGCGGATGTCGGCGGTGACCTCGAACTGCGCCGCCGAGACATAGCCAATGTGCTCGCCGGCAAGGCGGCCGTTCACCCAGACCTTCGCGTAGCGTGAGACGCCGGTGACCGCCAGGACGACGCGCTGGCCGGCCCAGGTGCCGGGGATCTCGACCTCGCGCCGGTACCAGCACTTGCCGACGAAGCTGTGCCGGACCTTGTCGGTCTCGGTGCCATAGCCCTGGTTGTCCCAGATGCCCGGCACTCGAATGGTGCCAGCGGCGCTGGCGGCGTAGCCGGGCAGGGGCATGGCGGGCAGACGCGAGGCGGGGTCGAACCAGCGCTCAGTCTGGCCCTGGTCAGCGGGATCCGTGGCAAAGCTCCAGACGCCGTCCAGGTCCAGGCGTTCGCGGGCGCTCACCGCGCCCGTCGCGGCCGCGAGTCCGCACGCCAACACCAGCCCACACACGGTCCGCCGCAGTCGCGCTTGCATGATACCTCTCCTCGCCGCTGTCTCTGGCCCTACCCATGGCGGTTCACCACTGCCAGTGTAGCGTCGAGACCGCCCGTTGGCCAGCCGGAGGGAGCGCCCTGGGCGCAAGCCAGCTCCGTAGGGGTTTCCGCTCCGCGTCCGGCTGCGTCCGGCGGGTGGATGGGGTCACGTGGCTCTTGGGGGAGGCTTGCGGAGAGGCCTGTCGTGAATGCCAGACGGCTCGGAGCGCTGAAAGCGCGGCAATTCCTTAGCCCAGGGCGCCGCCCTGGGAATGGAATCGTCAACGAGATTGAGCCCTACAGGGGCGGCATACCGACAGTCCATGGGCGGTGCCCTGGGCTGAGGGATTACGCCCCTTCGGGGCTGAGGAGGCAGAGGCGAACCAGCGGCTTCTGTGACGGGGGGTGCCGCCGCAGGAGCGCAGCGTTGGGACGGCGGATCGAGTACAAGCAGACCCCTACGGAGTTGACTCGCGCCCGAGCGCCCTCCGAGGCGGTTTCAGGATCCGTAGCACGGCGTACTGGGACAAGCACCGCCAGCTAGCATCCCGGGAGCTTTCTTGGAACAGCCCTGAGCTTTCTCCGGCTGGCGCGCCGAGCAAAGCGCGCTCTGGTAAGGCTGAGACGCTGTGAAGGAATGCCCGCCATGCTGTCCACAAGCCACTCTCCGCGGTCCAGCCGGGCACGATTTCGATACCGATTCCGACCCCGAGCCCGATTTCTTTACAGCTTCTGACGTGAACCACCCCCTGGAACACCTGACAGACGGGAGCCGCTACGATGCCTCGTTCACTGATTGCTGCCCAGACGGCCGTTCAGCGCCTCCTCGATGACGCCGTCGCCGACGGCTCCGAGAGCGCCGTGCAGGTCGCCGCCTACCTGGCGGGGGAACTGATCGTCGATGCCTGGGCAGCACCGGCGGGGTGGCCGGTGGATGGGCGCACCCTGTTCCCCTTCTTCTCGACCGGTAAGGGGATCGCGGCCACGGCCGTGCACCGGCTGGTGGAGCGTGGTGTGCTGTCCTGGGACGAGCCCATCGCCCGGCACTGGCCGGAGTTTGCCGCCGAGGGCAAAGGTGGCATCACGCTGCGCCACGCGCTGAACCATACCGCTGGGCTGCCCATGATGCCCGAGGCGCCCGACGCGGTCTCGCTCGGCGATTGGGACGGCATGTGTGCCTTCCTGGCGGCATCACGGCCCCTGCATCCGCCGGGTGCGCAGCGTCACTACCACGCCATCACCTACTCGTGGCTGCTCGGCGAAACGGCGCGACGGGCCGACGGGCGGGACTTCGGGCGCATCATCGCCGAAGAGGTCTGTCGCCCCCTGGGTATCGACACCCTGTTCTTTGGGCTGCCTGCGGCTGCGCGCGGGCGCTGCGTCGACGTCGAGCCGGCGGCAACGGCGCCGGCTCCAGCCGTCCCGGCCGAGCCGCCGCCGCCGCCCGATCCTGTAGCGCAGCGTGCCATCCCGCCGTGGGTCTGGCCCTTGGAGGACTGGGTCAACCGGGCCGACGTTCGCCAGGCCTGTATCCCGGCTTCGAACGGCATGGGCAATGCCGATGCCGTGGCTCGCCACTACGCCGCCCTGGTGGGGAAGGGCGCGGCGGGGGTCCGGCTGCTTGGAGACGCCATCGTGGCCGCCGCGACACACTGGGACGCGGTGGCCGAGGCCGCCGTGGCCGGCGCCGGTCGCTGGGGATTGGGCTATGGCCTCCAAGGGCCGGACGAGGCGCCCGGCGCCGTCTTTGGACACGGCGGCTATGGCGGGTCCACCGGCTTCGTCGACACCCGGAACGGCCTGGCCATCGCCGTCGTCAAGAGCCGCATGGGCGGGCCCCTGACCGGCCACCTGCTGGCGGCGGTCCAGGGCGCCGTCGGAAGCCGCTGAGGCTCGGCCTAGAGCGCTGGTTTCAGCCCTTCCCAACGCACGGTCCACTGGCCGTTATCCGGGAAACCGGGGGCGTGACGTGGCGGCGCCCCATCCCAGCCTGCGGCCATCATGGCGACGGCGTAGAGCAGGCCACCGTTGCCGGGGAGGTACGGGCACGGCCCGCCGGCGTTGAGGCCGGCAATGTCATACTGGTTGCGGGCGCTCTCCTGCAGCAACGCGGCCACCGCGATCTCGGGTTCGCCAGTCCGGGCGGCAGCCATCGCCATCCAGGGAAAATCCCAGCCCCAGCAGGCATTCCAGTTCCAGGTCTCCCAGACCTTGCGTACCGTCCTCTGCGCGCTGTCGGCATCCACGCCTTCGAGCGCTGGCAGCATACCGAGCACGCCGACCATGTCAGGGTGTTCGAAGGCCCGTTTGCTGTAGGTGTCCTGCCACTCGGCCGAGTGTATGAAGACGCCGTCGCGGGTTGGCAACGGCGCCAGGTTCTCGCGTACCTCGTCCCACTGCGGCTCGCGCGGTTGTCCGCGCCGTTGCCGCCACTCCTGGGCCTTGGCCAGGCCCCAGCGCCAGTAGGCCAGGTCGAAGACCGTGTCGCGCGTGATGCCCTGCTCGCTGGGAGGCATCGCCGGAACCAGCGAGTAGCGGCCGCTGGTCGCGTCCTTGACCGGGTAGTCCGCCATGTGCTCGGCAGTGCCCTGTACAATGTCGGCCCACCTGTCCAAGGTGGCGCGCGTCGGCCGTAAGCGGTACTCCAACTCGGCGAAGAAGATCGGGTGGGGTTGCTTCCAGAGCAGCACCTGGTTGCCGACCCAGGGCGCCGAACGGCCCTCGGGGCCGACCGACTTCTGCCATTTCATGCCCTTATAGCCCAACTGCTCGGCCAGCGCCCGGGCTGCCGTCGCGAAGCGCGCGTAACAGCACAGGGCCCGCTCCGTCAGCTCCCAGCGGTCCCAGAGGGCGTAATGGGCGACATGCCACCAGACCATCTCCATGTGGAACTGGCCGCGCCAGGGGTCCAGGCCGAGCAGTCCGGTTTCGGCTGCGGGCCAGGAGCCGGCGGACTGCGCGGCCATGTGGTACTGCGACAGCACGAGGCGGCGCTCGAGCTCCCGCCAGCGCGGATCCCTGCTGGCCGACAGGTCGATGGCGCCGCCGGTCATCCAGAATTGCTCCCAGCGCGTGACACTGGCGCGGGCCGTCTCCGCAAACGAGGGCAGGGGCCCCACGGGTTGGGCGGCGAACGCGCAGACGAAGGCCAGGGTGTGGTTGCCGTGAGCGCACACCTTCCAGGCTCCGCGCCCGCCGTGCGCGGGGCCGCGGAGGCTGGGCGCGCCCGCGGCCGTGGCGACCTGGAGCGCCACGTGGTAGACGGTGGCGTCGACACGGCGCAGCAGATCGAGACGGCCAGGCTGCGACTGAGAACCTTGCGTCGAGTGGCCGTCGATGCGCTCGAAATCGCCCACCCAGGCGTCGTTGCTGAGGGCCGGGTAGGGGAGGTCCAACGCGATCTCCAGCGCGCCGTTTGCCAGTAGTGGCGACGTGAGCCGTACGGCCACCAGATCCAGCGTCGGGTGCACGCAGGTCTCGATCATCACCGACTGTCCGTCGAGGCGATAGCGCGAGGTCTGCAGTCCCGTCCACAGGTCGAGGGTACGCTGCAGGTCGGTGATGTCTGCGGGCACAAGCATTCGTCCGTCGGTACGGCGCAGTTGCAGCCGGCCCAGGTTCAGACGATGCGGATTATCGAACATCCAGGTGCGGATGGCGTCCGTGCCGGGTGGGAAGACGTCGCCGCCGAGGCAGCGCCCCAGCTGGAAGGTGCCCGTGGCCGGGACCTGTTCCGGCGTCCAGCCGGTCGGCAGGGGGAAGCTGTGCCAACCCCAGTGCGACATCGTGTTGCCGGCGAAGGTCTGCAGCCCCGTGCCATCGGCGCCGAAGCAGAACTCGCCGTTGCCCAGAGCCAGGCGCCCGCAGACGTCGTTCCAGGTGATGGCGTGCCGCGCGACCAGGGCGCGACGGTCAATGGCAGTGGCGGTGTTGTTGGTGGCGTTGCTCATGGCGTTCACCATACACCCAGTCCAGCGGGGATGGTGGTTCGATTCCCCAAAGTCGAGCGCCCGCGGGCTGGGCGATGTTGACGGCCGCATTGCCGTCGCACCACTGCCGCTCTATGGTAGCGCCGCTGGGAGCCGGGGGCGGGGGCGTACTCGCTGGGCCGCACGAATGGCTTGGCCCAACGCCGGCGGCTCGGCAGGGCCACGTCGCGCGGCCCCACACGCGCTCGGCGCGAAGGGACACCGAATGGGCAGGACAGACGTTCACGGCCACGGCCTCGCGGCTCTGCGGGGGGCGCGAGCACGGGGCCGCGCTGCCGCGCTTGCCTGTGTCTTCCTGTGCCTGGGCTCCTGCCCGGCCTGGGCGCAGGCGGGCGCCGCGTCCGCCGTGCGGGGGATCGTGCTGGAGGACTTCGAGGCGCCGCCGACGTGGCTCACCTGGGCGGGTGACGCGGATCCCCGACCGAGCGGTGGCCTGGAGGCGGTGGCGGCCCAGCCGTACAGCGGGAAGCAATGTGGTTCCTTCACCTTCGACACATCCTGCGGCAGCGGCTATGTATCGACCGATCTCGCGCGAGTGTTCCCGCCGCGAGTCACGGCGCTGCGGTTCTGGATGCGCTCGCCGGGCGCTGTTGACCTTATCGTTCGGTTGGTCGATAGTTCAGGCCAGACACATCAGCAGTCGCTGCCGCAAGCACCGGCGGAGTGGCATCGGGTCGAGGTGGATCTGAGTAGGCCGACCGAGTCTCACTTCGGTGGCGACAACGATGGGCAGTTTCACCAGCCCTTCCGGCGGTTGCAGATTCTGCGTGGGCAGCGCTGCGACCCCAAGGTGGGTACGGCCTTCCTGGACGATATCGAGGTGGACACCGTGGCTACAGAGAGTGAGTTGATGGCGTGGTACTGGGAGGCGCCGCAGATCCGCGCCTCGACGAGCGTGCCTGGCAACCTGTTCCTGCCGGGGGACAAGGTGGCGCTGCGGGTGGAGGTTAGTCGGCCGCCGAATGCAGCGACGCTGAGGGTTAGCGGGCGGCTGTTCGACGCGTGGGATCAGCCCGCGGGTGAACTGGCGCCGGTTGAGCTGAATGAGCGCAACGCCTACGGGGCCTCCCTGGACCTGCTGCCCAGCCGGGGCTACTACCGCGTTCAGCTCGCGGTTGCCGATGGGGATCACCGCGCGGAACATGAGACGCGCTATGCCGTCATTCCGGAGAGTGCGTCCGCCGCTGCGGACCCCGAGTCGCCGTTCGGAGTCAACACCCACTTCAATCAGGGCTGGCCTGCGAGCCTCGGGCCCATCGTCAAACGGGCAGGCATCGCCTGGATCCGGGATGGTGAGGCGTCGCTGGCCGACCAGGCACTTCCCGTGGCGCTGGCCAACCAGCTCTGCTACATGCCCTGCTTTACGGCGTGGTGCGCGCCGCTCGCGCAGCGCTTCAAGGAGACGCTGGCAGCGGACCCGCAGGCCGAACGCCGTTGGGATTTCACGGCGGCCGTCGCCTGGCACCAGCAGTATGCCGCGAAGTACGGCGAGCACATCGCTGCTTACGACCTGATGAACGAACCGCACGGCCCCTGGTCGGCAGCCCTCGGCGGCGGCTGGCAGGGCGGGGAATGGCTGCAGACGTTTGTCGACTACGGCAAGCAGGTCACCGACTCGATCCACCAGGCGGACCCCGGTTCGAAGGTGCTCTGGGAGGACATCGACCAACTGCTGTGGTACCGCGCTTTTGCCGTGACTGCCGCGGCGAAGGCCATCGATGTCATCTCCCCGCACTCCTACAACCTCCACCCGAGCCGTCCCTACCCCGAGCAACAGCCGACCCTGGAGCAGATGCACGACCTCAACGCCTTGGTGGCCGAACAGCACCTGCCCTGGGAGGTCTGGATCGGGGAAGTCGGCTTCTCCTCATTCCGCCGCGGGGAGAAGGCGCCGTCGTCGTACAGCCCGCAGACGGAGGCGGAACAGGCGCACCTGCTGGTGCGCATGATGGTTCTGCATCTGGCTCACGGCGTGAAGCGGATCTTCTGGTACGACTTCATGAACGACGGCTGGGAGGCAGGCAACCCTGAGCACAACTTCGGGCTCGTCCGCAATGACCAACTGCCCAAGCCGGCCGTGGTGGCGTATGCCAACCTGATCCACCGGCTGCGGGGGGGCGAGCGGCTCAGTCCCTACGCCATCGGCGGTGGCGGCTATGCGTACGCCTACTGGACAACGGCCTCGCCCGCTCAGCCTGTGCTGATCGCCTGGCTGATGACGGGACGGACGACGGAGGCGATTCCGGTCCGCTCGGGAGTCACCGAACTGACGGTCACGGATCTCTATGGCGGTACACGCCGTGTGCCGGTGCAGGGCCACCGGGCGCTGGTTGAGCTGACGGAGTCCCCTGTCTATCTCGAGGGCCTCGAGCCGAGCGACGTTCTGCCGTACCTGACCTCTGCCCAGACGGCAGTGCCTGCCGGTCAAGAGGGGCCGTGACACCGTGACTGCCGGCCAGGAGGGCTCGCGGATGGATAGCATCACCAGCCTGAGCGGCCGGTTTGCCTGGGCTGCGGCGCGGGTGTTCGACGGGGAGCGTACCTTGGTGGACCACGCTGTCCTGGTCCAAGATGGCGTCATCTCCGCGGTGCTGCCGCAGCATTCTCTGCCTGAGGGCGTGCCGCTACGCCGTGAACCGGATTGCACCCTCCTTCCTGGCCTTATCGACACCCATGTGCACTTCATGCGCTGGCAGGGCCCGCTGTTTCTTGCCCATGGCGTGACCACGGTCCGCGATGTCGGCAATGACCTGGAGTGGATTCTTGCCCGCCGCGGCGAATGGGAGGCGAACCTCTGGCCGCGCCTTCTGTGTGTCGGGCCACTTCTCGACGGACCCGGGCCGGTCCACGCGGTTGTCTCCCGGGGCTGCGCCGACGCGGCCGCTGCCCTGGCGGCAGTGCGTGAGACGGCCGCGGCAGGTGTTGACGGTATCAAGCTCTACGTGGGCTTGCACCGGGAATGGCTGCCGGCCATGGTGCGGGAGGGGCAGGCCGCGGGCCACAAGGTGTCCATGCACTGTTCGGGCAGCGGAGTGCTGGTCGCCGGCAGCGCCGGAATCGACGAGTTCTTCCACCTCGACGGGATCCTGGCGGATGTCTGGCCGATGCATCCTGCCGGTTGGCTCAGTGCCTGGGGGAGGCCGGAGTTCGCCCGCACCCTGGACCGGCAGCGCGACGTGGCCGACGCGATTGGCGCTCTGGGGATGACGGCCACCCCGACGCTGGCTTACTGGGACTCCCAATGGCGGATCCGCACAGCCGACCATCTCGGCTCAGCGGCGATGCGTCATGTGCCCACGGCGATCATCGAAGCGCAGGGACGGCAGGCTGCAGATCCGGTTGCCGCCGCGCTGTGGCAGCGCGCCCTCCGCGCCGCGCAGGACTTCGTCGGCCTGTTAGTGGCGAGAGGCGTGCCGCTGCTTGCAGGCAGTGATGTCCCTTGCGGAGCGGTTCCGGCGGGGCTGAGCCTCTGGCGCGAGCTGTCGCTTCTTGTCGAAGCCGGGCTCTCGCCGACGCAGGCGCTGCGTGCGGCTACAGCCGCCGCGGCGGCTTTCCTGGGACAGCCTCGTCTCGGCCGGCTCCGCCCCGGTGCCGTTGCAGACATGGTGCTGGTTCGGGGGAACCCGATGGAACGTATCCCGGAGAGACCCGACGTGGTCGCCGTCATCCGTCATGGCACGGCACACCGGCCCGGCTGCCTGTTGGCCGCCGCCGCAGCGGCCACGGCGACCGTGGACAATGAGCCCTGGGGCCTTCAGCTTGCGCTCCATCGGGCCGCGAGTGCGGCGGCGGGGACGCGCTAACGATCAGCAGGGAGCGTCCGCGCGGCGCGGGGGTGCATGACATTCGTGTCGGTTCGGTAAGCGGAAAGAGGGTCAGCCCGCCGAGACGTGAGGGTGCAGAGGAAAGCGGCGATCATGGCGACGTGTCTGATCCGTGCCCTCCGCGCCATCCGTGGTGGATTCCCCCGTGTTGTCTCCGCTCCAGAAACCCGGATTGACCACGGATGGCGCGGATGCCACGGATAGGAGAGACCGCGAGTGTAGGCGTCTATACACTCTGCAGGCGCAATTCCCCTCGGGTTTCGTCCTTCCGACAATCTGGTCATGCACCCGCGGCCGCGTCAGCCGGTTGTAAGTGGCCGTGGGTGCGAGTACTTTTGCGGTGGCTTCGGAAGGTCGCCGCAGGTGTGCCCTGACCAGCGCCAAAGGGCGACAAGGGCCTCCGGTGTTTGCATGAGAGAGCGTTATGGTGACACTGTCAGCCACGGTAGGCAACGAGTTGGGGATTCACGCTCGGCCGTCACTCCTGATCGCGCGGGCGGCGCTGGAGTACGCCGGCTCGATCACCGTCCACAGCGACGACGGAGTTGCCAACGCCAAGAGCGTGCTCGAGCTTCTCGGGCTCGCGGCCGGTCCTGGCCGGCGGCTGGAGATCACCGTCTCGGGACCCGACGAGGCGGCCGTCGCCCGGCGCTTCGTGGGGTTGTTTGAGCAGCACTACGACTTCGGCAGTTGAGCCCCGTGGGGGAGGCTGCGGTCGGGCAGGGGTCTCGGACGTCCTCCGAGCGCAGCCTCCAAGTCAGCGTTCGGCCGTGACCTCGCCGTCCAGTTTCATCAGGTCAAAGCCACAGACCGTCTCGGCCGCAAGCTCGTTGGTCAGCGTGATCTGCAACCAGAATCGTGCCTGCCCCTGCACTGCTGGGCCGAGGTCCAGGGGGGGCTTGGCTGGCGGCGCGGCGGCGGCATCGGGTGACGGCGTTGCCAGCACGTCCTGCCAGGGGCCCGCGGCCCCCTGCGTGCTCACCTGCACCAGCGTCCGGCCGCGGTTGCAGGTCACGAACTGGGTCAACGTCGCGGTGCTGAAGACGCCGTCTCTGGCGCCGAACTCGTAGAGCACCCGACCCGACCCACCGGCCGGCAGATCCAGCCCCCAGGTGCCGCCCGCGAAACCGCTGATCTGCTGCGCGTCGAAGGCTGTCTTACCACCGCGCTCGAAGCCATCCTCGTAGGTGAACTTACCGGGGCCGAAGGTCGTGCCCTTCTCGAGGCCGGCCAACTCCTGGCGCAAGCCGGGCTCGAACAGCCAGTTCTCGACCAGCCGGCCCTGGTACTCCGGGCGGCCGATGAGTTCGAGCAGCGCGGCGTAGCGAGCGCTGATCAGCGCGCGCAGTGCGGGGTCCTTGCTGACCCCGAACTGGGCCTTGAGGGCACCAATGCCGTAGTACAATTCAGCCACCTGGTGGCCGGCGTCGACGAACGCCAGCCGCCGTCGGCAGTTGGGGTCCACGCCGGCTTCCGCCAACGCCAGTCGCGCGCGGTCGAGGTACTGGCGCAGGCGGGCCATGACTGCCGGTGGGAAGAGCGTGGCAATCTCCGTGTGCAGGTGGTACTGGACCGGTCCGTTGGCCGCCACCTCCTCGAGAAGTCGGTAGTACTCACGCATGGGTGCCGCGGCCGGCCCGTAGGCCTTGTCGCAGAACTCGGCGGTGAACTGCTGCGGGTCAGTCTTGCTGTCCCAGAGCAGCCGCGGGTAGAGGATGAAGTTCAGGTGCTGGCCGCCCCAACTCTCGTGGGTTTCGCTGTAGACGCCAACCGCACCCTTGCCGTGGAAGTACGGCACATCGGCGGCGATGGTGGTCGCTGCCGGCCAGTAGGTGAACGAGCCGTAACTGCCCCAGTAGGTGTACAGGAAGATCGGGTTCCCATACTGGCCCCAGTGCTGCAGCGCCTTCCCCAGTCGCGTCTCCGGGCCGACGGGGTGCAACTGGTCCTGGGCCCATTGCGTGAGCCAGAACACCGTGTTCTGCGCCGGCGTGACCCGTTGCGGCGTCCCGACCGAATGGTAGTCGCAGTAGTAGGTCACGTAGTGGTCCGGGTAGGCCGTACGGATGCTGTCGGCGATGAAGTTGGCGAAGTCGACGATGCGGTCTGCATAGTCATGCGTCAGCTTACTGCCCTTGCCGTCGTCAGGGATCAACGTGCTGCAGGTGTCACATTCGCAGAAGCCTTCGCCGTCGCAGGGGCTGATGCAGACCAGCCTCGGCGCGTTCGGCTTGGCAAGTGCCTCCAGGACCACCTGCAGGGCCAGGCGACGGACCTCCGGGTGGGTGGTGCAGAGCTGCGTCGGATGGCGGGCGCCGTTGTAGTAGGCGAACCACTCGGGGTGCTTCTCGAACTGCGCGAAATCCACCAGGAACGGGTAGCTGTGGCCAGCTCCCCACCACCGCCAGCCGCCGAGGTGGTTGGCGCGGGCCCATTCGTTGATCTGCCAGTCGGGGCTCTTGTCGGTGGGGTCGGCAGGGTTGCCGATGCCGGCACGGATCTTGAAGTCGGGAGCCTGGTAGGTATCTCCGGCCGGGATGGTGACGGTCTGAACACGGGGGATGATCCAGCCCCATGGCGCCGGGAAGTACCAGCGGCAGCCGAGGCCCTCCAGGAGTCGGTAGACGGCGTGGGTCGTGCCGGCGTCGTCGCGGCCAGCCAGGGTGACGCTGCTGCCGGTGGCAGAGATCACGGAGGCCTCGGCGGGGGCCTGGCGCGCTTTGATGGCGCTCAGGAGCGGCGCGGCGGCGGCGGTCGCTCCGACATACACCCGAGCGCCGCCGGCGGGCGCTGCCGTTTCCCTGACCACCGGGAGTTGCACGCCGGTCATCTCCTTGAGATAGAAGCACAGGCGTGTTGCGGCGAACTGCTCGACTGCGGTCGGCTGGTCGGGGATGACCACGCTGGCGACGGCCACGCCGTCCCGCACCAGGGTGACGTCGGCCGCGGCGATCATGGCGGCACAGAGCCCTGCCAGCAGGGGCAGCGGCAGGCGCGGACGTGTGGCGAATCTGCTCATGATCGTAAGGGTCTCCCGTGACGTTCACATCTGCGCGTCCAGACAGTCCGCGGGCAGCGCTGCCCCCAGGCTCTGGATCACCAGGGCGTGGTAGCCGTCGGCAAGGCCGCGGCGTTCGAGGACGACGGTGGCGGGCAGTGTCGTTGCGGAGTGCAGGTCGAGGTCGCCGAGAGTGAGCCCGTTCAGCCGTACCGTACAGCGACCGTAGGTCGGACCTTTGGGCAGCCAGAGCCGGAAACCGCGGCCACGGAAGTTCCACTTGAGCCGCTCGTCGGGGCGCGCGCAGACGACGCCGCTGCCGAAGCGGAAGTCGCTTGAGTCCGTCGCCGTGTAGTGGCCTTCGCTGACGCCGGCGCCGGCGATGGCCTCGGAAGCGAGCCAGGTCCAGGTCGCCGGCAGCGGGGCTCCGGTTACGGCGAAGCGGGTGACGGTGAGGTGAGTGCCGGGCTGGAGGAGCAGAGCGAGGGGGCCAGGGCGCGCCGGACACGGCCCCTGCCAGAGTTCCCGACCCTCGAGGGCGAGGCGGACGGCGCCGGTGGCAGCCACGGCGATCTCCAGGTGGCGCACCTCGGCAGCCGGCAGTTCGCCCGTGGCCAGCACCTGCGGCTCTGGGGTGTCCTCGGTCCGCAGCACCCGCCAGGAGGTGGGGCCGATCTCCACGCCTTGGTGACGGGTCCAGCTCAGGGGCTGTGGCTTGCCATCGGCCCGGCCCACTGTACCCAGCGGTGCCGAGTAGCCCCAGGCGAAGCGGACCGACGTGCCCCGCAGGGAGAAGTCCGCCGCCAGTGCGAACCCGGTGTAGGCGCTGCGGGTCACGGTCACGCTGGGGCCGGAGTGGGCGCTGAAGACGAAGCCGCGTTCGCGCAGCGGCGTGTCCCAGGGGCGGGTGGCCAGGTTGATGGTGCCCACGGAGTCGGGCCAGTGCCGGGAGGGGAAAAGGGCCCGTAGGTTGCCGTCGCGGTCCACCGCGCCGGCGAAGGCCTGACCCCAGATGCCGAAGCCTTCGTGCGGCACGGGTTCGGCGTGCCAGACCGTGCCGTGCTGGTACAGGGTCCACGCTTCCGGTCGATGGGCTTCCTCGAGGCGGGCCCGGTGGATGACCTGGAAGTTGCGATTGGCGCCCACCGAGGTCTTCGGATCGTAGAGATAGCCCCCGTGCACGAAGGCGGGGAAGGACTCCACCGGGGCCGGGAAGTAGCCCTAGCCCTCGAGGCCGGTCACCAGCGCGGGTGCGGACCAGGGGCCACTCGGGTCGGCGGCGGTCATGGCCACCTGGCCCCAGGCGAAGAAGGGACCTGAGTCGACGTCGGTCAGCACCAGCCAGTCGCGCTGTCGCCGGACCAGACTGGTGGCATAGGCGCGCCGGTACTTGCCCGAGGCCGGGAAGGCGTGCTGCAGTTCGCTGGTCCGCAGGACGGGACGCGGGGCGCGATGGAAGGGGCCTTCGGGTTTGTCGGCCCAGGCGTAGGCGACGCCGTTGTCGGCGCCGTCGCGCGGGGAGACGGCCGTGGCCCAGGTCGTGTTGTCTGTAGCCCAGTCATAGGCCATATGGTAGCGACCGTCGGCATAGACGACCGACACATCGGGTGCCAGATTGGCGGTGGCCGTGTCGCCCTCAAAGCGGAAGTTGGGGTCGTCGAACACGGGTCCGAGGGCGCTCCACGAACGGCCGTTGTCCGTGGAACGAAAGACGCGGCAGTGGGCCGGCGCCTTGTCGGGTCCGAAGTCGTAGCCCTCGAGGTAGAAGCCGACATAGGCAAACCAATGGCCCGACACCGGATCGATGAGCAGAAAGGCGTTGACCGGCCAGCGGAAGGGCGCTTCGCCGCGCACGAGTGGGTTGCCGGGGAGCCTCTCGAAGGCATCAAAGCTGGGGTCACCCAGCAGGGGGTGTCGCAGCCAGGCATCTGCCAGGGCGGCCTCAGCGTAGTCCAGCGTCAGCATCTGCGCCGGCGGCAGCGGCCACGGAGGCGGGATCATGGGCAGTTCGGGGCGCCCCGTGGCCAGGTCCGTCACAGCCGACCCCCTATCGACGTCGTTCGGCTGGCCGGCCACGGCCCCCGCCATCGCCAGCGCCGCCAGTGCCCACTGCCAGCCGTGGTTCCGCATCGGCCTGTGCCCCTTCGTTGCTGTGGCCTGTGCCCCGTGTACCTGTGCCTGCCTAGGCCGTTACCGTGCCGCCGCGAGCGGGGGAAAGCAAGGCGATGGCGGGCCGCGCCGTAATGCCTCAGCGAAGTCCGGGGCAGGCATTGGAGGGCGAATCCTGCTGGCCAGCAGGACCTGCGTGCAGGCGGTGAGCCGTCTCCCGTCTCCGGCCTCTGGCCGGTGGCTCAGCGGCGCGTCCGCGCCTGGGCAGCTTCGCCCTCCAGGGGTCCGGCAGACTTCACTGGTATTGCGCTGCGCGCGGGTGTGCTGGACACCGGAAAGGTAGGGTTTCACCCCATTGTGGCCGACCCGTTCGTAGCCGATAGTTGTGGTGCGGGCGACTCTCAACAACGCGGAGTCGGCCAGCGGGCGTAGCGACGGATGACACGGGCGGGGTCGCCTGAGCGGCGGCGGTGTTGATGGCCCGGCGTACGGCGCGAGTTGAGGTCAGGCTAAGGATGCTCCTGCATGAAGACCAGCGTTCCCGAGTCGGTGTCTCCGGTTTCGCCGCTCCCCAAGTGTCCGACGGGCATCCATGGTCTCGACGAGATCACGGGTGGCGGGCTGCCGCGCGGGCGGCCGACGCTGGTGTGCGGTGGTGCGGGGTGTGGCAAGACCCTGTTCGCCCTGGAGTTCCTGGTGCGCGGCGCCGAGCGGTTCGACGAGCCGGGCGTCTTCATGTCCTTCGAGGAGACAGACGCTGAACTGACGAGTAACGTCGCCTCGCTCGGGTTCGACTTGGCGGGCCTGGTTCAGCGCGGCAAGATCGTGCTCGACTACGTCTATCTTGAGCGCAGTGAGATCCAGGAGACCGGCGAGTACGACTTGGAGGGGCTGTTCGTTCGGCTGAACCACGCGATCGATGCCATCGGGGCCAAACGCGTGGTGCTGGACACGTTGGAGGCGCTGTTCGCCGGTCTGCCGAACGAGGCCATTCTGCGCGCCGAACTGCGCCGGCTGTTTCGCTGGCTGAAGGACAAGGGCGTGACCGCCGTGATCACGGCCGAGCGTGGACGCGAGCAGCTAACCCGCCACGGGCTGGAGGAGTACGTCTCTGACTGCGTTATCCTGCTCGACCACCGGGTCAGCGACCAGATCGCCACGCGGCATCTGCGGGTGGTGAAGTACCGCGGTGCGCTGCACGGCACCAACGAGTTCCCCTTTCTGATCGGCGCCGAGGGTCTCAGCGTCCTGCCCATCACCTCGCTGGGGCTGAACCACACGGTGTCCGACGAGCGGATTTCCACCGGCATTGCGCGGCTCGACGCGATGCTCGGTGGGCAGGGCTTCTTCCGCGGCAGCAGCATCTTGCTTACCGGCACCCCGGGCACCGGTAAGACCAGCGTCGCCGCCTGCTTTGCCCAGGCTGCTGCCCGGCGCGGCGATCGCGTGCTCTTCTTCTCGTTCGAGGAGTCGCCGAATCAGATCGTCCGCAACATGCGCTCGATCGGCCTGCGCCTGGAGCCGCTGGTCCAGCGCGGCCGGTTACGGTTCCATAGTGCCCGCCCCTCCCTCTGCGGCTTGGAGATGCATCTGGCCACCATGTTCCGCGAGATCGCCGCCTTCAAGCCCGCCGTCGTCATCGTGGACCCGATCACCAGCCTGTTGTACGCGGGGGCCGATTACGAAACCAAGGGCATGGTGACGCGGCTGATAGACCTCCTGAAGGCCGGGCAAGTCACCTCGCTCTTCACGAGTCTCACGCACAGTGGCAATGTCTTGCAGCAGCGTGAGATCGCCATGTCATCACTGATGGACTCGTGGCTCTTGCTGCAGGACTTTGAGGGCAACGGCGAACGCAACCGCGTGCTGTATGTGCTCAAAGCGCGGGGCATGGCGCACTCGAATCAGGTCCGGGAGTTCCTGATCTCCAGCCGTGGTATCGACCTGGTGGACGCCTACATCGGTCCCAGCGGCGTCTTGACGGGCGCGTCCCGCGTGGCGCAGGCAGCTCGCGAGAAGGCCGAGAAACTGGCCAGCCAGCAGGAAGCCGCGCGCCGCAAGCGCGAACTGGAGCGCAAGCGCGCCGCCCTCGAGCAGCAGATTGCCGGGTTGCGCTCCGAGTACGAAACCGAGGAAATGGAGTTGCGTCGGCAGGACGATCAGGTGGGCGCACAAACGCGGGTGTTGACTGCCGAACGGACAGAACTGGCCCGCCTGCGCCAGGCGGACGTCATCAAGGTGGCGGCCCGTGCCCCAGGCGGAACCAAAGCGAAGAGCCAAGGATGAACGCACACCCTGTCGAACAACCGAGGCCCGCTTTGCCCCGCCCGCCAGCGAAGCTCTGGCAACTTCGCCTCTACGTGGCCGGTCAGACACCCAAGTCGCTGACGGCGTTTGCGAACCTCACGCGGATCTGTGAGAATCACCTCAGCGGCCGTTATGACATCGAGGTGGTTGATCTGCTGGAGCAGCCTCAGCTCTCTCATGGCGACCAGATTCTGGCCATTCCCACGCTGGTGCGCAAGCTGCCGCAACCTGTGCTTAGGGTTATTGGCGATCTATCGAATGTCGAACGCGTGCTCAGCGGGCTGGATCTGCGCTCCGCCGACTAACCGAGACGACTGTTCGTGGAACCAAGTACAAGCAACCGCGCGACTGTGGCTTTCGAGAAGGCACTGGCGACTCGATGCACAGAGAGGCACGTCCTGCGGCTCTACGTGGCGGGGGCCTGCGCACGCTCTCAGCAGGCTCTGCTCGGTGTTCGTAGGCTGTGCGAAGCCGAGCTCAAGGGCGAGTATGATCTGGAGGTGATCGACATCTACCAGCAGCCCCTGCTGGCGCGTGCCGGCCAGATCGTTGCCACCCCGACCTTGGTGAGGGAGTTCCCGCGTCCGGTACGCCGTCTCATCGGCGATCTGTCCAGCGCCACCAACCTGTTCGTCGGGATGAACTTGGACACACGCGGTAAGAGGCCCCGGTGAGGACAGCCAGCGTACCATCCGCCGTTCCCAGCCCTGAACCCTCCGGCGCCCTGGCCGACCTGCGCGCGCGCCTGAGCGAGGCCGAGGAAACGCTGCGCGCGATCCGCAGCGGCGAAGTGGATGCGGTGGTGGTCGCGGGCGAGCAGGGTCCCCAGGTGTTCACGCTACAAGGCGCCGAGCATGCCTACCGCGTACTGATCGAGTCCATGAACGAGGGCGCGCTGACGCTGACCGCTGACGCGACGATTTTGTATGCCAATCAGTGTTTTGCGAGGATGGTCAAGTGCCCGTTGGAGCGGGTGATGGGCAGTTCTCTGCGCCGTTTTCTCGCGGCCGGAGATCGGGCGACGCTCCGGCCGCTGCTGCGGCGGGCCGACGAGTGCGGCTCCAAGACACAGGTGCAGTTGCGTGCCGAAGACGGCTCGCTGCTGTCGGTGCAGGTTTCCGTTCGTCCACTGGCACCTGGTGGCAGCAGTCCCGCCATCCTGGGGATGGTGGTAACGGACTTGACCGAGGCCCGGCGGACCGAGGAGCTACTGCGGGCCTTGACGCAGCGCGTCGTGCAGGTGCAGGAGGCGGAGCGTGCACGCGTGGCCTTGGTCTTGCACGACCACATCACCCAGCTTCTCTGTGCCATTCTCTTCCGTAGCCAGGTACTGGCGCGCCGACTTTCCGCGCGCGGCAGCACAGCCAAGGCCGCGGCGATGGAACTGTGCGGGATGCTCAGTGAGGCGGCGGAGGAGGCGGAGCGGCTCGCGCGCAATCTGCGGCCCAGTGTGCTTGCCCAACTGGGGCTCGTCGCGGTCCTGCACAACACCAGCACGGAATTTGCGGCGCGGACGGGCGTACCGGTGAAGCTAACCTGTGCACGCCTGACCGCACGCCTGCCCGCCGACGTCGAACTGGCGCTCTACCGGATCTTCCAGGAGAGTGTGGAGAACGTGGAGAAGCACGCCCACGCCCACCAGGTCACGGTGCGCCTGCGGCGACAGGACAACGAGGTGCGGTTGGTCGTCAAAGACGATGGCGTCGGCTTCGATCCGAAGCAACACCTGAGCCGACGGGAGGCGAAGGACGGCCTGGGACTGCTCAGCATGACCGAGCGCGCCACCTACGTGGGCGGTGCTCTGAAGGTCAGTTCCGCTCGTGGCGCCGGCACGGAGGTCGAGGTGCGCATACCGCTGCCGCCAGCGGCTCCAAGCAGTTCCGGATAGAGGCGGCGCCGTCTGGATGCGACACTGCTGCAGACCCTAGCGCGGGGCGCCGTTGATGACCCACAGGCTTAGGGCGCGCTGGGCCCGGAGATCCAGCGCCAGCATCAACCCGGTGGCCGAATCGGCGCTGAGAGCGACCGCACCGGCCCCCGCGGCCCCATCCGGCTCGCAACTGAGTGTAAGCAGCGCCCGGCGCTGGTAGCGGCTCTCGGCGGGTGTGGGGAAGTCAAAGGCAACGACGTGGCGGCCGGGGGCAAGGTCCACCGTCGCCGGCATGGACGGGCAGAAGTCGCCGCGAGACGCCTGCGGTTCCACCTCATTGTACACCTCGACTTCATTGACCCGGACGAACTCCGGCTGGCACGCGGGGCCGCGGTTGCAGGCGATGCGTAGCCTCGAGGCGGTCACGGTGGCGAAGGTGATGGTGCGCTGGACCTCGGTATTGTCGGCAACAGGTTCTCCGGCGGCGAGCCAGTCCGTGCTGCTCCGATATTGGACCTGGAAGTCGCGCAGCTCATACCCTTCGCTCGTAAGCACTTCGACGGTATTGAACGTCTGCTCCGTGCCGAAGTCGAGTTCCACCCACTGCGGCATCTGCGCGCCAGCGCGGTTCGCCCAACTCATCGGGGGGCCGCAGGCGGTGCTGGTGTTGCCATCGTTCACGCTGGTTACGCTGTACCCGTCGGTGCTGTCAACCGAGGATGCGGAGACCTTGGCGCCGCGCGCGAGGTTGACGGCAGTATGGGTTCTGACGGCATCCGCAACCACGAGCGTCAACCGGCCCTTGAACGTTTCCCGGACCTCCACCGGCAGTTCAACCCGTGTGAACGCCTGGAGTTTCATGGGTGTCGCGATGCGGATCTGGTTTGTGGCCGTGCATTCCGCCCTGGCCGGCGGCAGGCGCACCACCGGCAATTCCCGGAGGAACTCCTCCACGTAGGCCAGGCGATTCGAAGACGAGTGCCAGTTGTAGCTGTTGTAGAGGTCAGCGCCCATCATGTAGCTGATACGCAGGTCCCATAGCGACAGATCGGTGGGCCAGCCGCCTTCCTCACGGTTGACGTTGGCCCACCGTCCCCATTCGCGCACCCGGTTGAAATCGCCGGGCATGTTCAGGACGCCCTCGATGCCGGTGCGCGCACCCTTGGCGTAGGCCCACTCTGACTGCGTGTGGTTGAGCGGCTTCCCAGGGAAGGTGAAATCCGGATACTCAAGCGCATGTGTATACACGGGCAGGTTCAGAGCGGGCATCTGCCGGGAGAGCGCCCTCGCCACACCGTTGACCGTTTCCTGATTGTACCTGCCGACGTTTCGGAAGAGCCAGGCGAGTTCGGCGGGGGCAAGCCCGTCGGCCGGGTTCAGCTCGAGGCCAGCTTGGCGGGCGGCCGCAACCGTGCCGGGGTTGAAGTCGGCCCAGAGATTCCGGCCCTGCTGGTCGCACTGCTTATCCCAGTAGCGTGGTTCGTTCTCAAGGAACACGGAATGCAGCCACGAGGCGTCTCCGGCACAGACTTCACGCAGTTGTCCGACCACCTCGTCCAGGCGCTGGTACCGGTAGCGGTTGAGAACGTCGTTGTTCATCGTCAGCCAGGGAGTATTGCTCCACTGGTTTGGGATCGTGAGCCGGTAGTGCCGGTCATAGCGGTCGCCCAAAAGTGCGCGCAGCACCGGGCTCTCCGGCAGCTCCAGGTCGGGGGCGTAGCAGATCTGCTGGTAGGTGATGTCACCGAAGGTTCCCCCGAGCCCATCGGGCACGCCCAGCGGCGTCCCGGCCCACCAGGAGACCAGCCCGAGCATCACCGGCAGGTGGTACTGGCGGGCCACGCTCTGCCACGCCAGCAACTGATCCCTCACGCCCGCCGTATCCCGGCTGGCATAGAAGATCTCGGCGCTGACCCCCTTGCTGATGTGGTACTCCGGTCGGCTGCCCAGTTGCTCACTCAACTGTCGGGCCAGGCGATCGCGCTCAGCAGGTCCGAGGTGGGCCGGGATCAAGCCCATGATTCTGAAATCGTCCGCGTCAAGGAGCTCCTGAAGCTCGGACGCGTGGAGGCCACGGACGGCCGCGAGGCTGACGGGATGGCGCGATGAGTTGGGGCCGGCGCAGATCCTGATCTTGCCGAGGGGGCGCTGGCCGGTCCGGATAAAATAGGTGGTGGGGCCAAAGCCCTTGCTGGTCTGGCAGCGCGCATAGGACCCGAGGCCGTCGAGCCGCAGGCTGTAACGGTACTGCACCGCATCCGGGACATCCGGGTAGACCTCCGTAACCGCCAGGTAGTCGGGCTGTCCGGCCAGCGCGTAGGTGGCCTCGCCACGGATCGTCTGGACAGCATAGGCCAGCGGGTGGGCGCCGATGTAGCCCGAGAGCTGGCGCCCGCCCGCGGGGGCCGCCGCTGGCTGCAGTTGCACACAGCCGAAAGCCATCACCAACGGACCGAGAAGGAGAAGGTATCGGCTCATCGGGATGTCACGCTGTTGTAGCCCTTGGAGATGCGGTCTTCCGCCTCGATGAAGTAGACCGCCAGGAAGCGTTCTGGATCGGACTCGAGCAGGGCCAGTGCCGCGCCGACAGGCTCCTCCTGTCCCTGGTTGGCCTGGTCCTGTATTAGGGTGGCTTTCAGTTCCTGCCACACGCTTTCCGGCACCTCCAGCCCACGCTTCCGGCGTTCGCGGATAGCGGTGGCCAGATTGGTCTCCCGGCCGTGGTAGGCATAGGCGAGGACGCGGCGCCGGAACTCGCGCAGTTCCGCCAGGCCCTGCCGCGTTCCGGCTCGCAGCGCGCGCGGCTCACCGGCCACGATGGCGGCTTCCAGAGCCAGGGCGCGCTGCATCCTCTCCGCGGCCAGTTCGCAGCGCAGTTGAATGTCCTCGAGCATCCAGGGATCCGGGGGCGCCGCGGTGTCCACGACCATGAACAAACTGCGCCGCGTGGAGCACCAACTGGGCGTATGCCAAGGCACGCCGCGGACGATGGCGGCGCTGAGGCTGTGGGCCGGATCGCTGCGCCCGATGGCGCGCATCAGCCAACTCGCATCCCAGGGGAAGAGATCCATGGCTTCGCTGGTCAGGCGCCAGAACTGGATTACCGCCGCTGCCGCACCGGCGTAGGGCTCGGCCAGCTTCGCCAAGGCCGTTTCCGCGTCGATGGCCGGGTTGCTGAAGAAGAGCCCGGTCAGGCGCAGGTTCGGGTCCTCCTGGTCCGGCAGGAGACCGTAGTACTCCTTGATTCCGGCCAGTTCAGGGACCGCGGCCAAGGCCTGCAGTCCTCTGAGTGTGACCAGGGGATAGGCCAGGTGCGTGTAGGGTTCCACCTCCTCGCTGGGGCCGCCGAGCCAGTACTCGCCGAGCGCGGGGATCCCACGCTGAGCGGCCAGGGCAACCGTGTTCTTGAACCACCGGTCTGCCGGCAGGCTGCCCATCACCTCGGCGATGTTGGCGTGCAGCGCCAGGCCGAAGCCGGCCGGGTGGACTTTCTCAACGCATTGCAGAACCTGGCCTGCGGACAACTCCCAGGGCTCCCACCAGAGCCGGCCCTCCGGGTTTGCTGCCTCGCGCCACGTTGCCGCCAGGCCCTCCAGGAAGGGGACCACCCGCTCCGCCAGGGGCTTCCCGGTGCAGCGGGGACACGGTCCGAACTCGCTGCACAGCCAGGCGTGCTGGTCATAGGTGTAGACGAGGATGTCATCGACCCCCGGGAACTCGCGGGCGAAGGCCTGGAGCAGGACCTGGCAGCGCTCCGTGGTCCTGCCGTCCAGGAGGCAGTTGGCCGGGGCGTCGCAGGCGAAGCGGTCACCCACATAGGGCGCGCCGAAGTGGAAGAGGGTGCGCAGCCCGAGTCGACGGCAGAGGCCGATGCGCGCGCGCAGAGCGTCGCGCCGCCAGGCGCGGGCCTCCGGAGACTGCTCGCCCAACAGGGGCGTGTTCCCGGCGAGCTCCGCCTCACGGTCATGGGGGAGTTCCACCACGTCCTCGAGATTGAGGGCTTCGCGGCCGGGTCGTGAACCCCAGGCGATGTTGAGCTGGATGGTGTTGAACCCGTACTCCTGCAGTCGTCCCAGGTTCTCCTCGTTCCAGTCGATCTGGGGTCGCGACGGACAGCCCAGAAAGCCGACCCGGTAGCGTAAGTCTGGAGCGTTCACGGCGGGCCTCCCGGTAACCTGCAGCATGGCATGACCCTTCATGGCCTGCCCTCGACGTAAACGAGGTAGGCGATGGGGCTTTCGCGGAATCCCGGCGCCGGCGCCTCGTTGGGGCTGCCCGGGTTGGACATTGGATAGCGCTTGCCTGCATGCCCGCGCAGCGCCACGACTCGGCAGTCGGCCCATCGTCCGTCCAGCGTGGCCGCTGCGGACGGCAGCGCGAACAGGCCCGGCTGCGGGTGCTCGGGATCGCCACGGTCGCGATAGAGTTCCTCGCCGCTGAGGTCGAGCCGCCAGGCCGGTATCCGCAGCCACCCGGCCGCGCGCCCGTCGGCGAGCCGAGCGATGCGGCTGCGGAAGCGTTGTGAGCCGACCCGGGCCTGGACCGCGATCGTGCCGCGCCGCAGCGGCTGCGGATCGAAGTTGGCCAGCCAGGAGTCACGGTTGAGGTTGAGCCAGACGCGGCCGGCCGCGTCTGCACCGGGGAACTGTGGGTAGTCCAGGCCGGTCAGCACGGCCCGCATGCGGCCCGTGGGGAGTTCGATCAGCGCCAGCAGCCCGGAATTGCCTTGGTCGCCGCGGTTGCTTTCGGTGGTCACATAGAGGCCGGCGGCCGTAATGCACGCGCCGCGGGCTTGCCAGAGTCCCGAGGCGATCTCGCGGGCCGGCTCTCCCGAACCCAGCTTGAGGACACGGCCGGGCTCGATCCCGGGCCGCCCGTACTCGGTTACAAACACCGTGCCGTCGGTCCCGACGGCGACGCCCTGCGGAGTGCGCAGATCGCGCGCCCAGACCTCGACGGATCCAGTCTCGATGGTCAGGCGGAGGACGCACGGCGATCCTTGGGTCTGCCGGCAGCCGGCTTCGCAGACCACGTAGAGATGCCCCCCTGCATCCAGCGCCAACTGCCGCGGCCGCGTCAGGTCGCGGACGACCACGCTTTGCCGGCCGGTTGTGGCGTCGACGCGGACCACTTGGCCCGGATACCCGGCATCGCCCAGATCCTGCCCTACATACAGATCCCCATTCGCGGCAACCGTGATCCCATAGGCCCCAGGTAGGTCGGTCCAGGGTTCGGTCCTGGTGCCGTTGGCCGGGTCGTAACGGCAGAGCCGCCGCCGGTTGAACTCGGTGAACCAGATCGCCTGGTCGGGGGCGGTGGCGCAGGCGAAGCTATAGTGGGCCGGAGCCGCCAGGTGGAGTCCGTCCGGCAAGCCGTCGAGGCTCTGCCCGTAGTCCGCAGTATCGGCGGCCGGGCTGCCGTCTACAGAGGGCTTCCGGGGTAAGGCCCGGCAGCAGCAGCAGAGGAGTGCCATCGCCAACAGAGCGAACCCGAGGGACAGCGCGCCTGACGGTCGTTTCGCCATAAGCAATCCCAGGGCTCCTCAGGGCAGGAGCGGCACGCATATGAGGTCCTTCTCGTCGCGCACATAGAGCCGGCCGTCGGCGTAGGCCGGGTGGCACCAGTTCGGCCCGCAGACGGCGAGGCTCCCGAGTCCCCGGAAGGCCGCAGGATCGGCCTTGAAGAGGACCAGCCAGCCGTTGTCGCCCAGCACCAGGATGCGCTCGTCCATGACCAGGAAGGCGGCCCAATCGCGCTGCAGCGGCTCTGGCGCGAAGCCAGCCTCGGACCAGGTGATGTCGCCGCTGCGGAGGTCCACACACTCCAGCCGCTTCGAGGGGCCGATGCCGTAGAGGTGGTTGCCGACGAGCACGGGGCTGGAGCAGTTGATGGCCGCCCGCTTTGCGGTCCAGACCGTGTCGGCCGCGAAGGCGTCGCCCTGCCGGGTCACGCGGATGCCCAGCAACCCCACCTCATGCGACGAGACGGCTACGAGGTCACCGGCCACGATCGGCGTGGTGATATGGCGGCCAAAGGTGGTCTTCATCGGGACGCGCCAGAGCAGGCCTCCGGCCGCCGCATCAAGACCGACGAGAGCCTCGGCGGTGAAGGCGAGCACCTGCCGTGCGCCGCCGATGTCGGCCACGTACAGGGCGGCGTAGCCCGCCGTGTCGTTCTGGGACTTCCAGAGCACGGTTCCGGTACGCTTGTCGAGGCAGACGACACTGGCGCCAGCCGTGCCCCCGGCCGCCAGGTAGAGACGCTCGCCGTCGACCAGTGGCGCGGCGGTGTTGCCATGGCGACTGGCGCCGCACGCCGGTCCGGTCTCGCCGAAGAAGAGGGCCCCCAGGTCCGTGACGTAGTTCAGCCGCCAGAGGGTGCGTCCGTCGTCGCTGGCGAGGCAGCGAAGCTCGCCCCGGCAAGACTGCACGTAGACGCGATCCTCGTCGACGGTTGGCGTACAGCGCGGGCCGGGCTCGCTCTGGTAGTCTTTGTGGACGTCATCGAAAGACGCGCGCCAGAGTTCGGAGCCCGTCTCGGCGTCCAGAGCGTGCGCGGTCTCCTTGCCCTCGACGTTGTCAAGGTGGTAGACGCGGCCGCCGGCGACCACTGGAGAGGACATGCCGGCGCCGACGGGCACCCGCCAGATGGGGCTGACCGTCGCGGGCAGCGTCTCGGGTACGCGCTCGCCGCTGGGGACATGACCGGTATTCGCGGGCCCCCGCCAGCGCGGCCAGTCCGCGGCGGACAGCGTCAACGCCGCCAGTAGGACAAGCCAGGTGGCGCCGCATGGTGTGGCCAGGGGGCGAACTCTGTGTAGTTTCATCTGCTGCTCCTTGGGACCTCGCCGCCGGCCGTACCACCCGTCCCAGGCTGCTCCGGTGGCCGATCGTAGACCCGCTGCCCATCCTCGATCGCCCGGCGGTTGCGCCGCTCGACGGTCCGACGCTCCTGGTAGAAGGCCTCACGCTGGACGTCCTTGGCGCAGGGCTGAAAGCCGGGCAGGTCGCCGCGCGGCCTCTCGTCCAGACGTGCCTTCCCGGTGCGAATGAGGGCGAGCGCCTCCTGGCGCTGCGGGTCGGTCGTGGCCGTGAAGGCCGCCAGGCAGGGGCTCAGTTCAGGGCGGTCAAAGCTGACCCACGGCCCCGTGCTGCTGGCGAAGTTCGCCTCCGCGCCCCAGTTGACGCCGGCCAACTGGCCCAGCTGGCCCAACTGCGCGTCGTCCAGCGGCGAGCGGCCACCCGGGGCGTCCGGGTAGGCGCTGTCGTAGGTGGGGTAGTACGGCGCATTGATGTCGATCCAGGTCACCAGCCGGTCGAGGCTTTCCGGGTCAAGCTGCACCTCCTGGTGCCCCTTACGCAGGAGCGCGATGAGCGGGCTGGCGTGCGACCCCCAACTATAGGCCGGCTGGACCCCCGCCGGGCCGGCGCCGATGGCCTTGATGTAGCCCTTTCGCCAGAGCTGGGTGTAGGAGGCGTTGAAGAACGGGTCCCGGTCGCCGGCCAGAATCAGCTTCCCGTTTCCCGCCTTGCCAGCGAGGGCGGTGGCGCCCCCCGCAAGGTCGTGGCAGCGCACGCAGTAACGGTCGAAGACCGGCTGGACTTCGGCGATGTAGCTGAAGCTGCGTGGCGGCCCATACCACGGCGCGATCACGCTGGGATCGCGCCGCAGTGCCAGCGGCACCGTACTGCCGGTGGCCGGGGGCGCCGACAGCCGGGACTCGTGGCAACCGACGCAGCCGGTCTGCTCGCCCGCTTGCAGGACCGTACCGCTGCGCATGGAGTGGATCATCATCCCGTCGCGGTCGAGCAACTGGAAGTAGATGAAGGTGTCGGCGGGGACGGCAAAGCAGGCGCTGCCATCGGCCTCCACCGGCACCGTTCCCAGGATGCGCTTGGCGGTGAAATCGTGCCAGTTCATGCCGGGCGCCTGGAAGCCCTGACCGTACCATTTCCCGGCGCTCCAGGCCCGTTTCTCGGGCGATTCCACGACCCGGATCTGCGTGACCGCGCCTGCGGCAACCCCCTGCATATGGGTGCCGGTGTAGACGTTCTGCACGAAGATGGTGCCCGGTCGCCGGTCGAAGGCGCGCCGGGACGGGATGAGGGGCGGTCGCGGCGACGGCCGTAGCGGCTGCGCCCCAAAACAGCCTGGCGCCTCGGCGTGCAGCAGCACCTCGTTGCCGAAGGTATCCACCAGATACAGGCCCAGCTCCTGGCCGTTGCCGGTCTGGCGCGAACAGAGGAAGGTGGTGGCACTGAGCGGCCAGGGGTCTTCGTACTTGGGCAGGATATCGTTCAGGCCGTCGCAGTTGAAGGCGTCGCTAGCGCTGAGGCGGTCGCGGACCGCGGCTGGCCAGGTGCGCAGGATCGCGGCCTTGCCGTCGGTGGCGACGTGCGGGTCGATGATCGCCAGCGGTCCCCACATGTTGAAGTGATGCGTGCTGAGGATGCAGAGCAGCTTGCCGCTGCTGTCGGGGATGATCCGTGGGTAGTACACCGCTGCCGGGTCGGCCTTGTTGTTGCCCCAGAGCACGGCTTGGTTGGTGCCGTCGGGGTTCACCGTCCAGAAGCCGTGGGCGTCGCCGAAGTTGCGGTCCACGTACTCCCAGCGCTTGTACAGAATGCGGCCGTCGGGCATCAGCGCTGCCTGGTTTTCGAACAGCGTGCTCTGGGTGATCTGATGGATGTTGGAGCCATCGGCGTTCATCCGGTACAGGTTGGCGCCGAGGTCCTGGGAGCACATGTTGTACTTCGGCTCCCGGGTAGACGAGAAGACGATGCTGCCATCCGGCAGGTAGGCGGGGTCGAAGTCGCTGACCGCCGCGGCAAAGGTCAGTTGCTTCAGGCCGCTGCCATCGGCGCCGATCTCGAAGAGGTGCAGATTCTCCTTGGCGTGGCGGCGCATGGCGAAGAGGATCTTCTGCCCATCGAAGTGGATGCACGGGCTGCGGACGGTGCCCGCCGGGGCCTCGACGAGGGTCCGCTGCTGTCCGCTGCGCAGGTCGATGGTCTTCAGCGCGCCGCCAGGCTGGAAGCGGCCCTCCGTGGCCTCGCCGACCTGGTACAGCGTGTCGATGGCGTGGTAGACGGCGACATACTGCGGCCGGACGACGTAGAGGAGGGGCTGGCTACTCAGCAGCGGGTTGGCAACCAGGGCTTCGCGCTGGAACGCCAGCGCCGCGTCGCCGACCTCGCGAGCGCGCGGCGGCGCGGCCGCGCTGCCCTCGTCCAACGCGGCCGCGACCTCTGCCAGCGCGCGCTCGTGCGCTTCGAGGCGGTCGAGGAAGCCACGCCGCCCGTAGTCCTCGGGGTCGCTTCTCGTCAGCTCTTCGATGGCGCACCGCAGGCCCTGCAGGTTGAGGCGTTCCAGCCGTGTCCGCAGTTCCTGGCGAGCGTGGCGGTCGGCAACCCCGGACCGCCAGGCTCGGGTGGCTTCGGCGTCGAGTGTACCCGCGGCGCCGAAGTCATCAAAGGTCACGTGGCCCCAGCCGTTCTGGTTGTGATCTACAATGCGCAGGAACAGCTTCTGGCCGACGCGCTCGGGGGCCTCCCAGGTCACCCGTGCCAGGACCTCCGTACGCGTGCCCCGTGCCTGTCGGACCTCCTGGCCGTCGAGCGTGCACAGGGCCACATAGGTACCGGCGTCGTCGCCGCCGCCCAGGAGGAAGGACAGGGTGGGGCGCGCAAGGACGAAGACCGGCGACTCGATGACCCCGGTCAAGCGGTCGTTGGAGGGCAGGCCCGGTTGCTGCTCGACGGTGGAGAGGTAGTACGTGCCCTGCTTGTTGTAGCGGTTGTCCTCGCTGTAGCGGTTGTGGTACGTCGCCCGGTCGGACACGAGTCGGTCGAAGGCGCCCTCCGTGACCTCCCAGCCCTGCAGGTCGCCGCTCTCGAAGTCGAAGCGGACCTCGCCGGCAGTCGCCGCTCTGGCGCCCGCAGCCAAGGCCAGGGCAATGAGGCCGGAGGACAGTAGCCGGCAGACCTTCATGGCGACACGCTTCATAACCCCATAGTATACTCGTTCCGCCCTGGAAAAAGCCGCCCCGCGGCGCCGGTGTGGCGCCGCGGGGCATGATCACAGTCGTCGGTCTGAGGGTGCCGGGTTCCGGCCGGGCTCAGAGGATCTCGCCGAACTTCTTGTAGAAGTCCATGCGGTGCTTGGAGTCGACTTCAGCCTGCTTGAAGAGGGCTTCCGCCTCGTTTGGCGCCATATTCTTGAGCGAGGTGTAGCGCCGTTCGCGGCCGAGGAACTCCTGGAAGCTGAAGGTGGGTTCCTTGGATTCCCAGACGAACGCCTTCTGGCCTTCCTTGCCGGCCAGTTCCGGGTTGTAGCGGTACAGCGGGTAATAGCCGGACTCGACGGCCAGCTTCTCTTCTTCCTGGGTCTGCATCATATCGATGCCGTGGGCGATGCAGGGAGAGTAGGCGAGGATGATGGACGGGCCCTTGTAGGCCTCGGCTTCCTGGAAGGCTTTGAGGGTCTGCATACGATTGGCGCCCATCGCCACCGAGGCGACATAGACGTAACCGTAGCTCATGGCCATCATGCCGAGGTTCTTCTTGCCATAGCGCTTGCCGGCCGCTGCGAACTGAGCGACGGCGCCGATCTGCGTCGACTTTGAGGCCTGGCCACCCGTGTTGGAGTAGACCTCGGTATCGAGCACCAGCACATTGACATTGCGGCCGGTGGAGAGGACGTGGTCAAGGCCGCCGAAGCCGATGTCATAGGCCCAGCCGTCACCGCCGATGATCCAGATGCACTTGTCGGTGAAGTAGTCCGACAGGGACGCCAGCATCGCCAGCACGGGCTTCAGTTCAGCGGGCGCGGCGGCGATGGCGCCGGGCAGGGCAGCCTGCACGGCCTGCTGTGCGGCGATGCTGCTGTCGGCACTGCTGTCCCAGAGCTCCATGGCCTGGCCGAGAGCGGTCTTCAGTTCCGGCGTCACCGCACTCTCGAGGGCTTTGCCGACCAGGATCTTCAGTTGCTCGCGGTTGCTGTCGACGGCCAGGCGCATGCCCAGGCCGTACTCCGCGTTGTCCTCAAACAGCGAGTTACCCCAGGCCGGCCCGCGGCCGTTCTTGGCCTTGCAGTACGGGATGGTCGGGAAGGTGCCGCCGTAGATCGATGAGCACCCGGTGGCGTTGGCGACGATCATGCGTTCGCCGAAGAGCTGGGTGACCAGCCGCACGTAGGGCGTCTCGCCGCAGCCGGCACAGGCGCCGGAGAACTCAAACAAGGGCTTGCGGAACTGACTGCCCTTGACGGTGGCGATGCCGGCACCGTCGAGCACGTTATCCGGGAGGGCATCGAAGAACGCCGCGTTCTGATGCTCGCCAGCCGCGCGCTCGCTGTCCAGCGTGTGGAACTCGAGGGCCTTCTCTTTGGCCGGACAGGTCTGGACGCAGACGCCGCACCCGGTGCAGTCTTCGACGTACATCTGGATCTTGTACTGGAGACTCCGGTCATTCTTGGTCTTGGAGAGGATGGTCTTGAAGCTGGCCGGTGCGCTCGTCAGATCCTGCGGGTCGATCTGCTTGGCACGGATGACGGCGTGCGGGCAACTGAAGGCGCACATGTTGCACTGGATGCACTTGTCGGAAAGCCAGCGCGGCACGCGCGGCGCGATGCCGCGTTTTTCCAGGCAACTGGTGGCGGTGGGCAGGGTGCCGTCAAAGCTCATCTTGGAGACGGGGATGCTGTCGCCCAACAGGTGCATCGAGGGCTTGATGATGTCCTTCGCGAAGGCGAAGGCGTCGTCCTTGATCAACTGTGCCGGCGTAAAGCAGGCGCCGAGAGCCGTCGGGACTTTGACTTCCTGAAGGGCGGCAGCGGTGCTGTCCACGCAGGCCCAGTTCATCTTCACGATGTCTTCACCCTTCTTGCCGAAGGTCTTCTTGATGGCGCCCTTGATCAGGCCGACGGCGACGTCCGGCGGCAGGACCCCGGAGATGATGAAGAAAGCAGTCTGCATGACGGTGTTGATGCGCTTGCCCAGGCCGGCTTCCTCGGAGATGCTCAGCGCGTCGATGTTGTAGAACTTGATGCGGCGCTTGAGGATCGTCTCCTGCATGTCGCGCGTGAGGTGGCTGAAGACCTCGGCGCTGGGGTAGTCGGAGTTGAGCAGGAAGACGCCATCATCCTTGATGCAGCCGAGCATGTCGTAGCGGCCGATGTACGCCGGGTTGTGGCAGGCCACGAAGTCGGCCTTGCCGATCAGGTACGGGGCGCGGATGGGTTCCTTGCCGAAGCGCAGGTGCGAGACGGTGATGCCGTAGGACTTCTTGGAGTCGTAGACGAAGTAGCCCTGGGCGAACATGTCGGTGTTGTCGCCGATGATCTTGATGGAGTCTTTGTTGGCGCCGACCGTGCCATCGGAGCCCAGGCCCCAGAACATGCAGCGCACCACGCTGGCGGGCTCGCAGTCGAGGTCCTCGGCCGCGGGCAACGACAGGTGCGTGACGTCATCGGTGATGCCGACCGTGAAACCGTGGAAGCCCTGCGCCCCGAGGTGGTCGTACACCGACTTCACCATGCCCGGGGTGAACTCCTTTGAGCCCAGGCCGTAGCGCCCGCCGATGACGGTGAGCGCGTCGCGCCGGTCGCGCAGTGCCGTAACCACGTCCTGGAACAGCGGTTCGCCGATGGCGCCGGGCTCTTTGGTGCGGTCGAGAACCGCGATCTGCGTGACGCTCTTGGGCAGTGCGGCCAGGAACGCCGCGGTCGGGAACGGCCGGTACAGGCGGACTTTGAGCAGGCCAAGTTTGGCGCCGCGCGCATTCAGGTACTTTACCGTCTCCTCAATCGTCTCGCAGCCCGACCCCATGGCCACGATGACCTTCTGCGCGTCGGCCGCGCCCACATAGTCCACCAGGCGGTACTGGCGCCCGACGGCTGCCGCCAGGCGATCCATGCACGCCTGTACGATGCCGGGACAGGCGTCATACTGGGCGTTCGTGGTCTCGCGACCCTGGAAGTAGACATCCTGGTTCTGCGCGGCCACTTTGAGGACCGGCGCTTCCGGCTTCAGGGCGCGATTGCGGAAGCTCTCGATCGTTGCCGGATCGACCAGTGAACGCAGGGTGGCGTCATCGATCTCGGCCACCTTCTGCACCTCGTGCGAAGTGCGGAAACCGTCGAAGAAATGCAGGAAGGGGATCTGGCTCTCAAGGGTCGCCAAGTGCGCCACGGCGGCCAGGTCCATGACCTCCTGCACCGAGTTACTGGCCAGCATCGCGAAGCCCGTCTGGCGTACGCTCATGACGTCGCTGTGGTCACCGAAGATGGACAAGGCCTGACAGGCCAGGGAACGCGCGGAGACGTGGAAGACGGTGGGCAGCATTTCGCCCGCGATCTTGTACATGTTCGGGATCATCAGCAAGAGGCCTTGGGAGGCCGTATAGGTCGTGGTCAGAGCCCCGGCGCAGAGGGACCCGTGGACCGCACCTGCCGCGCCACCTTCGGACTGCATCTCGATGACCGAGAGCGTCTTGCCGAACATGTTCTTGCGGCCCTTGGCGGCCCAGGCATCGGCCAACTCGCCCATCACCGACGAGGGCGTAATCGGGAAGATCGCCGCGACCTCGCTAAAGGCGTAGGCCACCTGCGATGCCGCGGTGTTGCCGTCGATAGTGACCATCTTTCCAGCCATAATGCTCTCCTGGTTGCGCCGGGCCGCCTGCTTCGCCGGGTGGGAAGGAGGTCGTCCGTTGCGTCTGTTCCGCGCGCAGGCAGGATCGCCCGTCGCGGTGAATGCCTGGGGGCGGACCGGTTGCGGTCCGGAACACGGGCGCCGCGCAGGCCCCGGTTGCAGCCGCCATTGCCATGGCCAGCAGCCCCGAAGAAGTACAGGGTAACCTACCATGGTGAGGAGGTGTTGCAACTTGGACAGGCAGAAAGCGTGCGCCTATCGCTGCGGCGAGGAGATTGCCGACAGTGGGCCGCGCCGTGCCCGGAGGGTGGGGTGTCACCGGGATGGCGCGGGGTCAGGCGCCGAGACGGGCAGCGCTGCTGCGCACGCGCTCGACGAGGGGTGCCGCCACCGCGAATCCGGCGCGCTGCAGGGCGACGACGACGGCGCCGCGGATGAGGGAGAAGTCGCTGCAGGTCACGACCGCCCCCGGACGGGACGCCAGGACGGCTTCCGTGAACAGCCGGAGCATGGGCTCGGGACTGGCGAAGACGCCCCCGAGGGCGACGATCCGCGGTTGCGGTATGCGCAACTCGTCCGCCAGCGCGCCGGCCATGGTGGCCAGGACGTCGGCGGCGCCGTGCAGGATGCCCAGCGCCAGGGTATCGCCGCGGCCGGCGCATTCGGCAACGACGGGGAACAGGCTGGCCACCGTCAGGCGGTCCAGGCACGGGTAGACGCGCTTGATGGCCTCTTTGATGGCCAAGCGCTGCTCGTACGTGAGGGTGGCTGGGGCCTGGTTAAGGGTTCCGTCCCGCGGCAGGGCCTCGGCAAACGGCGGTCGCTGCGCCAGGGCCGGTAGCAGCAGCGTGCTCGGGCCGCGGTAGTCGAGGGCCTCGGCGATCGCCTGCAGGGCCTGCCGACCGACATCGTAGCCGCTGCCACGGTCATGCACCAAGGGTCCCCAACCGCCGCAGACCCGGCGCTCGCCGCGATCGTTCACGCCCAGGGCGATGGAACCGGTGCCCGCCATGACCGCGAGATCGAAGCCCCAGTACGGGGCGCCGGTGTAAACAACGTCGCCCGATGACTCCCGAACCACGTCCACCGCGGTCAGGCCGGTGAGGCGTTGCAGCGCCGCCCTGACGGTGGCTGTGTTGAGGCCTCCAAGGCAGGCGTAGGCGCCGACCAGACCCGCGCCCGCGGGCAGCGCCCGGAGGGTCTCCTGGACGACGGGCTCCAACGTCTCCAGCGCGGCGCCGGGGAGATCGGTGATCGCGGCGGCGCCGCGGCCGCGGGCCACCGCGACCACCGTGCCATCGGCACGGGCAAGCACAGCCACGGTCTTGCTGCCACCGCTGTCCACAGCCAGTACGTGATCCATCGTGCCCACGATTGCCTTCCCGGGCCGCCCCTCGCCGGCGTCCGGCGCTGCGGCGGTCCGCTGCCTCAACGCATCATCGTCGGCTACAGTAGCGCTCGGCGCAGTGCCCCGCAAAGCTTGCGGGCGGGCACCCAGGGCTGTTCCAAGATCGCGGTTCCCGCTACGGGTGAGCGCGTGAGAACGTGAAAGCGTGGATTCGTGGGCCGGGTAGACCTGGGCGTTGCCGCCCAGGTCCCCCACAGATCCGTACGTGCGCAACTAACGCATACGGTTCCTCAGGTCACGGGTCTGGTTGCGCCATAGACGGAATGCACCACCCGGGGCGGAGG
>CAILUI010000329.1 GCA_903837355.1 uncultured Victivallales bacterium | reverse complement strand
TTATGGTGCGCGCACCATAAGCTGACTTGCGCCCGCAACGAAGTATGCGGCCGTCTTGCTGGCAATCAGGGTCGGAATGGCGTGTAACTACTCAAGTAGGCTTCCTGACCTCGGGGCCGGGGTCGGAATCGATTTGCCCAGCCTGCCGACCCCGATACCGATACCGACGCCGACCCCGGACTAAGGTCGGTGGAATACCTGCGCAGTCACGATTGCGCATGGATCACTGCGATGTCCAGCGCTGTCCCCTCTCAAACCCCACAATACCGCGCCGCCGACGGCGTTGGCTGAGTGACCTACCGCACCCACAGGAGATCGACCATGGACACGCACTGCCTGATCGCCGCCATCACCCGGTCTTTGCGGGTCCTGGTCGGCGCTCTCTGCCTGCACCTGAGCGCGCAGAACACCACGACCGGGGCTTACGACCCGCTGGCGCTGCCGGCGGTCGAACCGGTTCAGCACCTCGACCTGAACCTGCGCGACGAAGGGCGGCAGCGGGACCTCCCGCTACGCATCTACCTGCCGACGACGACCGCTCCGGCGCCGGTCGTGCTCTTCAGCCATGGGCTCGGCGGCACGCGCGCAGGCTCGGCTTACCTGGGCGAGCACTGGGCCGCGCGCGGCTATATCGCGGTCTTCCTCCAGCATCCCGGCAGCGACGACTCCGTCTGGAAGGACCGACCGCGCGGCGAACGCCTGGCGGCCATGAACGCGGCCGCCAGTGGGCCAAACTTCAAGCTGCGCGTGCAGGACGTTCCCGCCGTCCTGGACCAGCTTGCGGCCTGGCAGACCGAGGTCGGACAGCCGTTGGCCGGACGCCTCGACCTGGCCCATGTGGGCATGTCCGGCCACTCCTTCGGCGCGGTCACGACCCAGGCGGTCAGCGGGCAGACCTTCCTGGACGGCCGAGCCCTGTTCACCGACCCACGGATCACGGCGGCGCTCGCCTTCAGCCCCAGCAGTCTGCCCCGCGGCGAGCCCAGCGCCGCCTTCGGCGTCGTGAAGATCCCGTGGCTGCTGATGACCGGCACCCGTGACGTGTCCATCATCGGCGCTGCCGACGTCGCCTCACGCCTCGCCGTCTATCCCGCCCTGCCCGCGGGCGATAAGTACGAGCTGGTCCTCGAGGATGCCGAGCACTCCGCCTTCAGCGACCGCGCCCTGCCGGGTGACCGCGTCGCCCGCAACCCAAACCACCACCGTGCCATCCTCGCCCTCTCCACCGCCTTCTGGGACGCCTACCTGCGCCTGGATCCTGCTGCCCGCGCCTGGCTGCAGGGAGACGGTCCGCGTTCGGTGCTCGAAGCCAAGGACCGCTGGCAGCACAAGTGAAAGCACTGGGAGCCGGTGGCTCAACTCTGGGTGCGTGTCGCGTCCTCAGCGCAGCGTCAGTCCGCCGTCCTCGGCGTAAACCACCTCGTAGGGCCGCGACAGGCGCAGGTCGCCGGTGGTCGTGATCAGCCGATCCTGTCCATCGGGGCCGGCCAGGACCTTGTGGATGTACCCCCCGCCGCCACCGGGCAAGGCGTCCAGCCACCAGCGGCCCGGAATCTGCCGGTAAGGGCCCTCCCAACGCTCCGCCATATACACGCAGTTCACCCGCCGCCGCGCCTTGATCTCCTCCGGGACCTCCGCCTGCCAACGGGCCGAGATCTCCTTCTGATCATGGGCGGCACCGAAGTAGAGGTACCAACGCGAACCGTGCTGCCATAGCTGCGGGGTCTCCAGGCGCTCGATCGACTGTGGGTACAGCAGCACCGGGCCGGGTTCCCAGGTCTGCAGGTCCCGCGAACGCCAGGTGGCCAGGCAACCACTGGACTCCGCCGGTGCGCCCTCGACCTGGGCGTTGATGACGATGACCCACCAGCCGTCGATCGGCTGCGGGTGCAGGTACGGATCGGCCAACGGCCACCAGGTCAGCCCCTGGCCCTGCCAGGTGCCGGCGACTCCCGCCCGCGGCAGCAGGGGTCCGTCACCCACCAGTTCCCACTTCATGAGATCGGCGCTCACCGCCAGGCCCACCCCGGGCTTGCCGGCGTTGACGCTGAACACCATCCACCACTTCCCGGCCGAGGCGGCGATGCTGCCGGTGGCCAGCGCCTCGACCCACGAACCGCGGATGGGGACGAGCACCGGTCCCAGGTCGGTCCAGTTGCTCAAGTCGGTGGAGGTCGCGTGGCCAATCCACTGCAGGCCGCCGCGCAGGGTCCAGCAGTTCTGGTCGCCGATGCAGCGGGGTACCTGGAGGTAGAAAGCGTGGTAGGTATCGCCGGCCTTGGCGAACCAGTTGTCGTTGGTCCACATCCCGGGCGGGCAGAAGTCAGCAGCACACGTCATCACGGCAACTCCCGTAAGCAGACCGACAATGGACTTGGTCCAGCGCCTCGAAGTAGTCACAACCCCGCCCTTCAGCACCACCGCCGGAGTCCGGTCCTGGAGCGGCTATCGCTCCGCCCCCCCCTCGCGGTGTTCGCTGTACTCTACACCGGGGTGGACGCGCTCGCACCCGGCTCCCCCTTAGTGGACTTGCGGCGGGCGTCTGCCGGGGCACATTAGGGCGTCGGGCGACCGTACCGACAGCGTCAGGCCTGAGGGTAACGGGAAGGAGACGGGGCTATGGAAACGCGGATGCGGATGCTGCTGGGCAGCGTCGGACTCATCGTGGGCACTGCCATGGCCGTAGCGGGCACGCAGCCACTCGTACCCGCTGGCGCGGGCAGCTTCCGTTGGCGGGACATCGCCGATACCCTCTACAGCCCTTCGCTGCAGTCAAGTTACAACTACAACCAGGCCGCCGTCACCCTGATCAACCGCGATCTCCACCCGGCCTTCGCCGGGCGCCTGGTCGGCAGCGGGCTGAAGCCGAACTTCGCCTATCAGGTCAAGCTGGAGGGCAAGCCCAGCAGTGCCTGGGGCGCGGACGGTGACGACTGGGCCAACGAGCAACTCGGTTACGCCGGACGCTGGTGGATGGAGCAGGTCGAGACCGCCAGCGGCCGGGTCGTCTACGGCAGTAACAGCACCGACACCATCTACGCCGTGGCCAAAGCTCTGGGCTTCCACGACGCGTCCTACACCTATGTGTTCAAGGGCTACCTGCTGTTTGACGCCTTCGTGACCACCGCGCATGGGGCCGTCCCCAACGGCAGCAACGGCTGGTCCTTCAGCGCCGACAACAGCTTCCACGTGCTCTGGAAGACCGCCCAGCGCACCGCCCAGGCCAACGACTCGCTGCCCACCCGCTACGTCCTGAGCACCTTCCCGGCCTTCCTCTATGGCAACGCTGGCAGCGCCGCTGAGGTGGCGATCTACGGCGAGTGGGAACCCACGCGGGCGCTGCCCGAGCAACTGCTGTTGCCGGACGGCCCGTACACGGTCCGCTTCATCCTCACCGAGGAGAGCTTCCACTCGACCCTGCCGCAGGGCGGCACCTGGGCCAGCGCCCTGGCCGCCAACAGCGTGTCCTTCACCATCGCCACGCCCCCGCCCCCGGGCGCCCTGGGCGGGACGGTCAGAGACCACCACGGCAAGGCGGTCGCGCGGGCCACCGTTAGGGTGATCCAAGACCGCCGTACGGTCGCGCAGACGCTCTCCGATACCGCCGGCAAGTACCGTGTTGACGGCCTCACGCCGGGCTCCTATACGGTCAGCGCGCGAGCCCCCCGCCAGCGCGCCCCACCGCAGTCGGCCACCGTCGTCTCCGCACAGACCACGACTCTCGACGTCGGGCTCATCTCACTGACCGAGCACCGGACGGCAAGCAGCCGCCCGTAGCGGTTCATGGGGAGGACTCGGCGGCAGACTGCAGCGGCGCCCGGCGCGCCGGGCGCCAGCCGCGGCGGATGCGCCGCAGCAAGGGCACGATACGCAGCGACGGCACAGTGTGCGCCTGGCCATCCCGGCGTTTCAGGATCAGCCCCACCGGACGCAGGGGGGCCTGCTCCAGCCCCCCCGTTCTCTCCAGTTCGTCGAGGGCAAGATGCACGATGTCGTCGCCGCTGAGCGTGTAGCGGCCCAGGCGCTTCACCAACGGGAACTGGATCGGCCCGCGCCCGTGGTAGCTGCGATAGACGAGCTCGGTGCAGACGATGCGGCTGCTGACGTTGAAGTCGAACTCGAAGTCGTAAGGCTTGCCCAGGTGCCCGAGCGCCTCGCCCAGCGCCGCACTCACCTCCGTGCCGCCAACGTTGGGCCGCAACACCAGGATGTGGTCGGCCTGGAGACAGACGTCGAGCGCACAGATACGGACGCACGGCGCCACGCCTTCGATCACGCAACCGAACCGGCCGGCATCCTCCGGGATCTCCTCCCAACGCTGCGCGGCATGCGGCTGCTCGCGCACGTGCAACCCCTCCAGTTCAGCCCGTGAACCAAGGTAGATCGCGGCGTGCGACCAGAAGCCGGGCAGCAGCGCGGCGGTGAGCTTGCCCTCCGTCCGGCAAAGCAGAACGTCGCCCGGCTGCAACTGCGGGTGCAGCCCGTCGAGCACGGCCGGAGTCAGGGCGTAAACGGGGTTCGGCACCAGATGAACCCCAGCGAAATGTCCGCCCAGCAGCGATTGCAGGTCGTAACGGGTCTGCTGTGCCGGACGTAGCACGGTCGCCCAGAAGGCACGCCAGTCGTGCCGCAGACGGCGGAGCAGGACGTCCAGCAGGCGCCGCCGCACGATGGCGCGCTTGCGCCGGATGCTGTCGCCGAGCCAGCCCCAGTCGGCATCGCCGACCAGCCGACGCGCACTCGCCGTGCGGCGCTGGCTGCGCCAGAAACGGTCGGCACGGACGAGAGCACGGTAGTTCGAGAGCGAACTGTAGCCAATCAGCACATCATCGAAGAAGCCGGCCTCGAGATCGAACTTCATATCCGCCTCGTTGAGCTTGGCGCGCAACAGCGGCTGGTGCTCGGCAACCTGGATGATCTTCAGCGACTTGGCGTACAATGCCAACGCGGCGGCGAAGGCGACCAGGAAACAACGCCAGCGCCTGCCCTCGTCGGCGATCTGCGCAAAGTCGCGGTAACGGAAGATGATCTCGTAGGCGGCCAGACGGTAGCTGCGGTAGGCCAGTAACCCCTGACGAACGCGGTCGTCCTCGTCGGGGGTGAAGTAGCCCCGTTGCGCCGCCGCGGCAAACACCGGCGACTGCTCGACCCGAGTTTCCAGCCGGTCCAGGCCGGCGCTGATCTCGCGCAGCGTCTCGCGGTCCGCCGCGAGCACGGCCTCGGCGTTGCCACCGGAGACGGCGGCAACGGGCGCCAGCAAACCGCTTGGGGGCCGTAAGCGCTGCGTAACCATAGATTGACTATAGGTGTTGTCCTGCAAGCGGCTACTGCCGACCGCTCTGGCCCGTCTGCCGGCGCTGGCGCCGGATCCGGTTGAGCCGGACCTGCCGGCGCACACCGTCCACCGTGCGCGCGATCCGGCTCTCCGGCACCGCGCCAGCCAGGAGCCAGGCCTCGGGCGCCAGCGGCGAATGCCAGAGATTCTCCGGCGCGGTGTGCTTGATGTCCAGCCCCGGCGTCAGGTCCAGGCCGACGCGGAGAAACAGGCAGCGCACGAAGGCCGAACAGTAGAACGACTCCGGGCGCTCCAGCGGATTCCGCCGCGACAGCAACTGCGGATGCCGCAGGGCGATGAAGGTACCCACCAGTTCGCGCAGGGAGTAGCGCGTCCGCCCGGCGACCATCTCCAGGCCGCCCGCAAGAAGCCGCGTCACCGTCTCCGGCGTCAGGCCGAAGTCCAGCAGTGCCAGACTCGTATACACCGTCCCGTCATCGTACTTGTCGATGCGGTTCTCCTGCGCTCCCAGTCGGATGTGCCTGCGGTGCAGGTCGAGATCGGACTCGATGACCCACAGTTGGCCATCACAACGGCGCTCACCGATGACAAAGGCATGCGTCCAGCGCCCCCAGGCCTTCTCCGGACTGACCTCGCGCTCGGCCCGCGCGATCACCCGGTCAATGAGGGTGTCCCCGCAGGCCAGCCCAACCAGGCCCGGCCGCGCCAACGTCGCCAGGAACTCGCGGTTGGACAGCGAGCGGCCGATCGTGTGGAGGAGGCCCGGTGTCGACATACCACAGACTGTACACGCAAAAACCGCTGCCGGCACGGACTCGTTCGGGCCAGGTGGGCGGCCGGCGCTCAGCGCCCCGGCAACTGGCGTTCCGAGGTCACCTGATCGCGTTGCTGCGGAGGGCAAAGGCACCGCGCGGCCCGGCAGCGAAGCGGGCCCAGAAGGTGTCCCCCAGTGCTCGCCGGCTGTAGGCCTGAATGGCCGGCGTCCCTCAGCCCAGGCCACCGGCCTGGGTGAAGGTGGCGCAACGGTGCGGCCTGAAGGGTCGCACTAGCCACCGTGCGCCTATCCCGCCCCTTCAGCTACGGACATTGGGGGCCCTCAACCCAGCCCGTTGGGCTGGGCTGAGGGATTGCCGCACCTTCGGCGCTGTTCCCCCGCTCACCAGTTTCCGGTGACCAATGACCCAATGACCAATGACCCAATGACCAATGACCCAATGACCAATGACCCCCGCCTACGTCCGCGACCAGCCCGCGAAGGTGCCGCTCGGCACCGGCAGCACCTCGGGCCCGCCCTCCAGCACCATTTCGCCGGCCTCGATGGCACCGTCCAGACCAGACAGGCCCTGGTTCAGCAGGTGGTGCAGGACCAGCGGCGTGTACCCGGGCGTGTGACAGGAGAGGAAGACAAAGGCGGGATTGCGGCTCAGCACCTGCCGGCACTGCTCCATGAGTTCGAGCAGGTGCGTGTCGATCTTGAACAGCTCCTGACGGCTGCCGCGTCCAAAGCTCGGCGGATCGAGGATGATTCCGTCATAGGCAGCGCCCCGCCGCTGCTCGCGCTTGAGGAACTTCTGCACATCGTCAACGATCCAGCGCACCGGCGCCGCGCTCAGGCCATTCAGCTCGGCATTCCGCCGCGCCCAGTTCACCATCTTCTGCGACGCGTCCAGGTGACAGACGCGAAAGCCCAGCCGGGCCGCGGCCACCGTCGCCCCGCCAGAGTAAGCAAAGAGATTGAGCACGGACAGCGGCTCACGGCCCGGCGCCAGCCGGCGCTGCAAGTCACCCATCCAGCGCCAGGCGCGCACATGCTCGGGAAAGACCCCCACATGGCCGAAGTCGGTGGGTTGCACCTCGAAGACCAGGCCGTCGATACTCACCTGCCAGCTCTCCGGAAGCGGCCGGTGCAACTGCCAGCGCTTGCCCTCGTCGCGGGTGAAACTCGCCGCGGCCCGCGCCCAGGCCTCCGGGGGCAGCCCCGGCCGCCACACCGCCTGGGCGCAGGGTCGGTCCAGGACCGCCTCGCCGAACTGCTCCAGTTTGCGGCCATTGCCGGCGTCCAGGAGCCGATATTCAGTCTGTGTGCTCATACGGTTTACCTTTGCCCTGCGTCAGCACGTCAGCTCAGCGGCGACGCGCCCGCCGCGGCCGCCCGCCACGCCAACGCCGGATCCAGTACATGCCACTGATGAAACCGCCCACGTGCGCCCAAAAGGCGATCCCGCCGACCGCCCGCGTACCGTCCGTCAGCGTCCGGTAACCGGCAAACACCTGCGACGCGATCCAGAGCAGCAGGAAGACCAGCGCCGGCAACTTGATCGGCACTGGAAAGAAAAAAACCGGAATCAGAAAGCGCACCCACTCAAAAGGAAAGAGCAGCAGGTACGCCCCCAGAACGCCGGCAATGGCGCCGCTGGCGCCCAGCGTCGGAATGGTGCTCAGCGGATTGACCGCCACATGCAGCGCCGACGCCAGCAGCCCGCAGAGCAGGTAGAAGAGCAGGAAGCGCAGATGGCCGAGACGGTCCTCGATCTGGTCCCCGAACACGCGCAGCGTCAGCAGGTTGCCCAGCACGTGCAACCAGCCACCATGGAGGAACATGCAGGTCAGCAGGGGCAGCCAGGCGGTCTCCAGGTAGCCCCGTACGCCACGCCCGCCACTGAGGTCCCAGAACCGCACTGGGATCAGGCCCCAACGCTGTACCAGTGCCGTCCCGGCATCGCCCAGGTAGAGCGAGTACAGGAAGATGGCCAGGTTGCCCACGATCAGCAGCCACATCACCAGCGGAAACGAGGCCGTCGCCCGATCCTTACCGATGGGAATCATGACCCGGAGGCAATCCGCACATAGGCATAGAAGAGCGGCGCCATGGGCAGCAGGCTGTCGAGCAGATCCAGCGCCCCGCCCAGGCCAGGGATATGCCCGGAGTCCTTGACCTCAGCGGCACGCTTCAGGGCCGATTCCGTCATGTCACCCAGCAAGCCCACCAGCGAGCCCAGGATCCCGAGCAACACGACACTGGGCCAGCCCAGGATGGCCACCCCACCCACCTGCAGGCGGTCCCCGAGGCTGATCCACAGCCAGACCGCCCCCGCGACACTGGCGATCGTGCCGCCCACCAAACCTTCCCAGCTCTTTTTTGGGCTGATCGTCGGCGCCAGCTTGTGGTTCCCGCGTGCCCGCCGCGCGGTCAGCGTGCCCGCGATGTAGGCCCCGGTGTCGGCCAGCTTGGTGATCACCACCAGGTACAGCGCCAGCCAACGCCCCTGCGCGTCCGGCAGGAAGAATAGCCGAACCAGGAAGGACAGGCTCCAGAAAAGATAGACAAAGACGGCCAGCGCCGCCCACACCGGGGCCAGCGTCGCGGCGCTGGGACGCCCGGCCCGCAGCGACAGCGCCAGGCAGGAGAAGACCAGGCCCCCGGTCAGCAGCACGGGAACCCCGGCCGCCAGACCCGCGGGCAGCGCCACCGCCGCCGCCAGGAGGTACAGGCTCCCAACGCTGAGCGTCAGCGTCCCGTAGCCGGTAACTCCCAAACGCTGAAACATCGCCAGGAGCTCCCGCCCGGCGACCCACGCCAAGACCAGCATCCACAGCGTAAACAGCGCCTCGCCAGCCCGCACCGGCAACAGGAAGATGGCCACCGCCAAGCCGATCAGCGGGATCGAGGCGACAAACCTATGAACCAGCATCCGTCACCCCCCCGTAGCGCCGGACTCTGCAGGTGTAGTCGGCCAACGCCTCGACGAACTGCTCGCGGCCGAAGTCGGGCCAGCACACCGGGGTCACCCAGAACTCGGCATACGAGCCCTGCCACAGCAGGAAATTACTCAGACGACGCTCGTTCGCAGTGCGGATAATGAGGTCGGGATCCGGCATCCCCGCCGTGTACAGTTCCCGGCCGAGAGCCTCTTCGGTGATCTGCTCGGGAGTCAGCTCGCCGCGCTGCACCCGTGCGGCCAGACGCTGCGCCGCCCGCACCAACTCGGCCCGGCTGCCGTAGCTCAACGCCAGCGTCAGCACCCCTCGCGTATTCGCCGCCGTCGCCGCCATGACCTGGTCGAGCGTGCGTCGCACCAGAACCGGCAGGCGCTCAACCTCGCCAATGACCTGCAGCCGGATACCCTGCCGCTGCAGATCGGCCGTACGCTCCTTGAGGAAGCGCCCCAGCAACGACATCAGGGTGCGGATCTCAGCGGCCGGTCGCCGCCAGTTCTCGGTGCTGAAGGCATAGAGCGTCAGGTACTGAACGCCAAACTCATTGCAGGCTTCCACCACCCGCCGGACGCTCTCCGCCCCCGCCCGATGCCCCGCTGAACGCGAGAGCCCACGCTCGCTGGCCCAGCGGCCGTTGCCATCCATGATGATGGCGATATGGCGGGGTATGTTGAGATTCGCCGTAGCCATAGGCAGCTCTCTGCCGCAACCCCACGCGACCGCTATCCAAGGCCGCGCTCACAGCCGCCAGCAGCGAGGATCCCCCTCGCCGCGGCGGCAACGGCTCACCGACCGACGGTGAAGGTCTGGTCACGCTTCGGACCGACCGAGACGATCTGCAGCTTGGTGCCACTGAGTTCGAGCAGGCGGGCCACGTAAGCCCTGGCCGCCTTCGGCAAAGCGCGGCGCGAACGCACCCCCGTAGTGTCCTGCTGCCAACCCGGCATCTCCTCGTACACCGGGACCGCGCGCTCGAGGTCCGCGCTGTCCACGGGCATATCGGTGATCGTCTTACCATCCAACTGGTAGGCCGTGCAGATGCGGAGCACCGGCAGACTATCGAGGACATCCAACTTCGTCAACGCCACCCGACTGGCCCCATTCAGCATCACCGCGTAGCGCGTCGCCACCGCATCGAACCAGCCACATCGCCGCGGCCGCCCCGTCGTCGCCCCGTACTCGCCGCCGCGCGTGCGCAACAAGTCGCCCGTGGCATCCTGTAGCTCGGTCGGGAACGGGCCGCTGCCCACCCGCGTCGAGTACGCCTTCAACACGCCGACCACGCGGTCGATGCGGCAGGGCGCCAGACCGCCGCCGGTGCAGGCGGCGCCAGAGGTCGTGTTGCTGCTGGTAACGTACGGGTAGGTCCCGTAATCAATGTCCAACCAAGTCCCCTGCGCCCCCTCGAACAGGATCTCCTTACCGGCATCCGCGGCCCGGTTGACCAACAGCGCCGTGTCGTCCAGCAGCGGCACCAAGTGCGGTAGCACCGCCTTGACCTTGGCCCACTCGGCGTCAACGTCCAACACCTCGCAGCCGGCCTGCCGGAAGATGGCGTTGTACTCCGCGGCCTGCGCCCGGAACAGCGCCTCCATCCGCCCCGCATCGGCCATCGCCGAGGCGCGAATACCCGTCCGGCTCACCTTGTCCGCATAGGCCGGACCGATGCCGCGCCGCGTCGTGCCCAGCTTGCGGTCGCCCAGCCGACCTTCGCGGAAGCCGTCCATCAGACAGTGGTAGGCAAAGATCAACTGGCTGCGGCCGCTCAGCCGCAAACGCGACGAGGCCGCCACCCCACGGCGCTGCAGGGCGTCAATCTCTTCCCATAGTGCCACCGGATTAACCACAACGCCATTGCCGATGACGTTCAGGATACCCTCGCGCAGAATCCCCGAAGGGACCAGGTGCAGGACGAACTTCTCGGCCCCGATCTCGACCGTATGACCGGCGTTGTTGCCGCCCTGGAAGCGCACGACCACGTCGGAGCGCTCGGTCATATAGTCAATGATCTTGCCTTTGCCTTCGTCTCCCCACTGGAGACCGACAAGAACCGTGCTCGCCATGGGTCAAGCTCCTGCTTGGTGATGCCAAACAACCAGGCGGGACCAAAACAACAGCACCCGACCGGCACGATCGGGTGCGCCTGTTTGCCACGTTCCTGTTGCCATGATAAAATAGGCGGCTTCGGGTGGAATTCAAAGCGACCCATGGAACCCATGCTCATCACCAGCCTCCAGAACCCACGTATTAAGGATCTCGTGCGCCTCCGCGACCGCCGCGGCCGCGATCACGACCAGAAGCTGCTCATCGAGGGCTACCGCGAACTGCTCCGGGCCCTGGATGCCGGCTATCCCATCGCCGAACTCTACGTCTGCCCGGCCTGCTTCCAGGGCGCCAACGAGCCCGCTCTCATCGAGCGCGGCCGCGCCGCCGGAGCTCAGGTCTTTGAAACGACGGAACCGGTCTTCGGCAAGATCGCCTACCGCGAGCGCCCCGAAGGACTGATCGGCGTCGGCCCGCAGATCCACCGCGGCCTCGCCGACCTCGCCTTGCCCGACGGCAAACCGGCCCTGTTGCTCGTCGCCGAGGCCATCGAGAAGCCCGGCAACCTCGGCACCATGCTGCGCAGCGCTGATGCCACCGCCGTCACCGGCCTGATTGTCTGCGACTCCTGCACGGACATCTTCAACCCGAACGTCGTGCGCGCCAGCACCGGCACGCTCTTCACCGTCCCTCTCGCCGAGGCCGACCCCGACGCCACCATCGCCTGGCTGCGCCAACACGGCATCCGCATCCTGGCCGCCACCCCGCATGCCCGGGTCTGCTTCACGGATGCCGACCTGACCGTGCCCGTCGCCATCGTCGTCGGCACCGAGCAGTACGGCCTCTCCCCACGCTGGTTGGAGGCCTGCGACCTGCCCGTGCGCATCCCGATGCTGGGCCGCGCCGACTCGCTGAACGTCGCCACCGCCACCGCCCTACTGCTCTACGAAGCCGTCCGCCAACGCCAGGCGGCGAACCCGAAGGAGTAACCGAATGCGACTGGGTGGCCCCATCTTCGCGAACTGCCCCGACCCCGAGACCTGGGCTCAGGCCGTGCGCCAGGCCGGCTACCGGGCGGCCTACTGCCCGCTGGTGCCCAGCGCCGATGACAACACCGTCCGCACCTACGCCGCGGCGGCCGCCGCGGCCGACATCGTCATCGGCGAGGTCGGCGCCTGGAGCAACCCGCTCAGCCCCGACGACAGCACGCGCCAGGCCGCCCTCGAAACCTGCGTCAACGGCCTCGCCCTGGCCGAGCGCATCGGCGCCCGCTGCTGTGTCAATATCGCCGGCTCCCGCGGGCCGAAGTGGGATGGGCCCTGCCCGCTCGATCTCCACCCGGACACCTTCGACCTGATCGTCGAGACGATGCGCGGCATCATCGATGCCGTCCGGCCCCGCCGGACCTTCTACACCCTCGAAACCATGCCCTGGATGCTTCCCGACTCCGCCGCCTCCTACCTGCGCCTGCTCAAGGCCATCGACCGCCAAGCCTGCGCCGTCCACCTCGACCCCGTCAACCTGGTCAATTGCCCGGCCCTGGCTTTCGATACCGCCGCTCTGCTGCACGCCTGCTTCGCCGCCCTCGGCCCCCACATCCGCTCCTGCCACGCCAAAGACATCCGCCTCGACACCAAGCTCACCGTCCATCTCGACGAAGTCCGCCCCGGCCTGGGCTCCCTCGACTACGCCGTCTACCTGCGCGAACTGAGCCATCTCGACCCCGACGTCACTCTCTTGATCGAGCACCTCCCCAACGAGGCCGAATTCACCCTGGCCGCCGAACACATCCGCGCGGTGGCCGCGCAGGAAGGACTCCAGCTCTGACAAACCCTGACCCGTGTGTGGGACGTGATGGCGATCCTCGTTCAGAGTTCAGCCTTGAGGCTGTCTGCAGGACACGCTGAAGCGTGGACTCTGAACCTGCCACCCGCCTGTCTCTTCCCGGTAAGCCCAACCCTCGACCCTCCCAACTCTGAACCCGGAACTCGGAACTCAAAGCCCTCATGAACACCCACACTCTACTCCCCGGTCTCTGCGCCATGATGCTCGGTGCCCCGCTGGCCAGCGCGGCCGAGACCGTGCTGCACGTGTCCAGCGCCGGCAAGGACCAGTGGAGTGGCCGGCTGGCCACCGCCAATGCCGCGCGCAACGACGGCCCACTCGCCTCCCTCGAGGGTGCCCGCGATGCCGTGCGTCGGCTACGCGGCCCGCAAGGCCTGCCGGGCCCGGTGCGCGTCGAGATCGCCGCCGGCACCTATCGGCTTGAACGCCCGGTCCTCTTCACGCCGCAGGACAGCGGCACCGCCGAGACCCCGATCCTCTACACGGCAGCCACCGGCGCCCAGCCCGTGTTCAGTGGCGGCCAGCCCATCACTGGCTTCAAACCAGGGGCGGACGGGGTCTGGTCCGTACACCTGCCAGAGGTCGCGGCGAAGACCTGGATCTTCGAGCAACTCTGGGTCAACGGCCGCCGGGCCACGCGGGCGCGCACCCCCAACGCCTTTTACTACTACCCGCTCGAGGCCCTCGGCGAGGGCGTGGACCCGCGGACCGGCAAGTCGGGCAATCTCAACGCGCTCGGCTTCAAGGCGCGCCCAGCCGACATCCAGTCGCTGCTCCGCGTGCCGCCGGAGAAGCTCAACGACGTCACCTTGGTCGCCTACCACTCCTGGGAGACCTCGCGCTCACGGCTCGATCTGGTGGAAGCGGCCACCGCCAGGCTCTTCATCACCAGTCCCATCGCCTGGGGTTTCTGCCAGTGGGGTGCCAACCAGCGCTATCACCTGGAGAACTTCCGCGAAGCCCTCGACGCCCCCGGCGAGTGGTTCCTCGACCGCGACGGCACCCTCTCCTACATCCCGCTGCCGGGCGAGGACATGACCCAGGCGGAGGTCATCGCGCCGGCCGGCCCGGACACCTTCCTCGTCCTCCAGGGCGACGCGGCCCTGGGCGCCCTGGTCGAGCACCTCACCTTCCGCGGCCTCGCCTTTACGCATGGCAACTACATCCTGCCCCAAGGCGGACACGCCGACGGCCAGGCCGAGGTCACTATCCCCGCCGCGCTGATGGTCGATGGCGCCCGCGAGGTCCACTTCGAGACGTGTGCGGTCGAGCACGTCGGCGTCTACGGCCTCTGGTTCCGCCGCGGCTGCCAGAACTGCAGCGTGCGCGGCACCCGCTTCGACGACCTCGGCGCCGGCGGCGTCAAGATCGGCGAAGGCTGGGGCGTGGACCTGACCGACACCGCCGTCCACACCGGCCACGTCACCGTCGACAATTGCATCATCCATAGCGGCGGCCGCCTGCACCACGGCGCCATCGGCGTCTGGATCGGCCACAGCGGCGATAACCAGGTCACTCACAACGATATCAGCGACCTCTACTACACCGGTATCTCAGTGGGCTGGAGCTGGGGCTACAATCCCACGCTTTCACTACGTAACCACATCGACTTCAATCATATCCATCATATCGGCTGGGGCGTTCTCAGCGATATGGGCGGCGTCTACACCCTCGGCCTCGCCGATGGCACCACCGTCAACGGCAACCGCGTCCACGATGTCTATTCCTACGACCTCTACGGCCGCGGCGGCTGGGGCCTCTACAACGACGAGGGGACCTCCCGCATCACCATGGAGAACAACCTGGTCTACAACGTCAAGACCGGCACCTACCACCAGCACTACGGTCAGGACAACGTCATCCGCAACAACATCTTCGCCTACAGCCAGGAGGGCCAGATCCAGCGCTCCCGCATCGAAGCGCACCGCTCGTTCTCCTTCACCAACAACATCGTCCTCTGGAAGGAGAGCGAACTCTACACCAGCGGCGGCGGCTTCAAGGATGACAACGTCGTCTCGGAGAACAACCTCTACTGGGACAGTTCGGGCAAGCCGGTAACCTTCCACGGCGAGGACCTGGCGACCTGGCAGGCCAAGGGTAAAGAGCCGGGCTCCGTCGTCGCCGACCCGCTGTTCGTCGATCCGGAGAAGGGCGACTTCCGGCTGCAGCCCGGCTCGCCCGCCGCCCGCATCGGCTTCAAGGAGTTCGCTGCCGCGCAGGCCGGGCTCTACGGCGATGCCGCCTGGGTCGCCATCCCCGCCGCCTTCGTCTTCCCGCCGGTCCAGTTTGCGCCGCCGGCGCCGCCGCCCCCGCCCCTGGCCATCGACGACGACTTCGAGACTACCCCGCTCGGCGCCAAACCGGGCCGTACTGGACAACTCAGCGTCGAGAACAAGGGCGACTCCATCGCCGTCACCGACGAAACTGCCGCCTCGGGCAAGCAAAGCCTGAAGATCGTCGACGCCCCCGACCTCCAGTACGAGTACAACCCTCACTTCGCCTACCAGCCCAACCACAATGCCGGAACCTCGCGCAGCGCCTTCCACCTGCGCCTCGAGGAGGGGGTGAAGATGTACCACGAGTGGCGCAGTTGGGACGTCCAGCCCTACCGCGTCGGCCCCTCCATCACGGTCGAGAACAACCGGCTGCGCGTCAACGGTCAGGACCTCCTCGAACTGCCCCTGAGCACCTGGTTCCATCTCGAGATCAGCGCCAAGGTGGGCAAGGACGCGGACGGGACCTGGACCCTGGTGGTCACCGTCCCCGGCCAGGAGGTCAAACGCTTCCCGGGGCTGCAGTTCGGCAACCCCGAGTTCCGCACCTTCACCTGGGCCGGCTGGGCCAGCATGGCCACCGACCGGCGAATCTTCTACCTGGACCACATCCAAATCAGCAATGACACCGTGGTCGAGTAACCTGTGGCCAGACAGCGGCGGGTGAAGGAGAGGAACATGTCGACTCGCTGCGGACGCGGCCTCGGGGTCGCAGCCACCCGCTTGCTCCTGGGTGGGGCCCTCGCCTTGGCAATGCCCCCCGGTCTGGCCGCGGAGGCGCTGCCCAGGGTGACGCTCACCCTGGGCCCGCAACCCGCCGGCGACGGCCTGCGGCTGACCACGGAGAACGCCGACAGCAACGCCACGCCGCTGACCCGCGCCGGCCGCGCCGCGGTCACCGGCGTGGCGCTCGCCGGAGCCCATGAGAGTTACCTCTACTTCACGATCACCGCGGCCGCCCTCAAGGACGGGCGGATGCCGTTCCAGGCCGTCACGGTCGAGTACTTCGACGAGGGCACGGCAACCCTCTCGCTGCAGTATGATTCGAGCGACCAGGCCGTCGCCTTCCCCAACGAAGCCACCGGCGCCTTCAAGCTTGGCAGTGCCATCCGGCTGACGGACACCAAGACCTGGAAGACCGCGGTCCTGGCCATCACGGATGCGCAGTTCAGCGGGCGCTGTCACGGCGGCGACTTCCGCTTGGCAACCCCGGTCGGCACGCCCCTGGTGCTGGGCGCGGTGGCGGTTGCTGCAACCAGGCCGGCGTTCATGGGGGCCCTGCCCGAACTCCGCTGGCGGGTCGTGAAAACCGCATACCCTACCACCGAGCCCGTCGTGGCCGGGTACACGGTGACCGAGTTCGGCGCGCGCGGCGACGGGATCACCGATGACACCCTCGCCTTCCAGTGGGCGCTGACGACGCTGGCCAAAGCCGGCGGCGGCACACTGTTTGTCCCGGCCGGCCGCTACGCCATCCGCGGCAACCTGGTCGTACCCACCCGCGTCACCCTGCGCGGCGACTGGGCCGCGCCGCAGGCCGGGCGTTCCGTCGCGGGCACGGTCCTCATGGCCTACGCCGGACGCGACACCCCGGACGCCGAGCCCTTCCTCGGCTTGAGTTACTGCAGCGGCGTCAGAGATCTGGCGATCTGGTACCCGGAACAGCGCGCCGAGGCCATCACCCCCTATCCCGCCTGTATCCGTAACCAGGGTGGCGGAGGAAGTTATACGATCAAGAATGTGACCCTGGTCAATCCCTACCGGGGGATCCAGTTCGGCCCTGGATTCAACGAGCTGTTCTACGTGCGCGGCGTCTATGGCTCCCCCCTGGATACCGGGCTGGAGATCGCCGACATCTCCGACATCGGACGCGCCGAGGACATTCACTTCAACCCCGATATCTGGAGCGCGAGCGCGCTGCCCGGCGCCCCGGCGCCGGACGGTCCGCACCGCACGTACATGTACGATAGGGGTACCGGCTTCCGGCTCTTCCGCGTGGACTGGACCTACGCCGTCTTCCTCGACATCCGCGGTTACGCCACCGGCATGGAGACCCTCGAGTCAGCCACCGGGGCCGCCAATGGCATGCTCTACGGCTGCACCTTCACCGGCTGCCAAACCGCCGTCCGCCTGATCAGCACGCACGAGGCCGGCTTCGGCTTCACGGCCTGTGTCCTGGACGGCGAGGTCGGCATCGACCTGCCCAAGACCTTCCCGGCCACCCTCTACGCCCACTCCACCACCATCCGCGGCACCACCGCCGCGGCGCGCCTCGACGGGCTGACCTCCTCGACGACCCTGTTCCGGGACTGTGCCTTCACCGGCGCGGTGATCCGCAGCACGGGCAACGCCTCCCTCAGCGGCTGTTCGTTTGCCGGCAGTGAGATCCCCCTGCTCCTCGAATCCGGGGTCAACGCCGCCACCATCGTCGGCTCGACCTACGGCGGCGCCGGACGCCCGCTGAACCGCAGCACCTCGAAACGCATCGTGATCTCCGACGAGGCCGTCCCGCCCACCCAGCTCAAGCCCTTCGCCTATCCCGGCGTGCCGGTCCGCGCCCCGGGTAAGGAGACCCTCTATGTGGTCACCGATCCGGCCTTCGGAGCCAGGAAGGACGGCACCACCGACGACACGGCCGCCATCCAGGCGGCCCTGGACACGGCCGGGCGCAACGGCGGCGGCACGGTCTTCCTGCCCGGCGGGGACTATGCCGTGCGCGGCCAACTCACGGTCCCCGCGGCGGTCGAACTCCGCGGTTGCTTCGATGTCCCGCACCATTCCATCGGCAAGGGCAGCGTCCTGCGCCTCTATGCGGGGCGCGGCGATGAGCACGGCACCCCCGCCATCGCCCTGCGCGAGCGCAGCGGCGTACGCGGCCTCACCCTCCACTACCCCGAGCAGACGAACGGCAGCGAGGTCCCCTATCCCCCAACCCTGCAGGGACAAGGCGCCGGTATCTATATCATCGACACCACCGGCGTGAACCCGTACATCATGGTCGATCTGGCCAGCCAGCGCTGCGATAACCACTACCTCGATTACGTCGCCGGCGCCCCACTGCGCGTCGGCATCCGCGTCGGCGCCGGCGCCCGCGGTGGCGAGGTCCGCAATGCGATGTTCAACCCGCACTACTGGCTGCGCATCGACAAGCTGCCGGAGATCGTGCCGAGCTTCATCTTCGCCACCACCTACCTGGAGGCGTTCGTCTTCGGCGACTGCGAAAACCAACTCCAGTTCCAGAACTTCAACTACGCGGCACGCATCGGCCTGCACTTCATCTCCGAAAACGGCAGAGGCGCCAACGGCCTCGTCCTCGGCCACGGCACCGACGGCTCGCTCTCCGGCGTTGTCTTCGACGGCGCTGGCAGCGACCTGACCCTGGTCAACACGCAGTGCGATGTCGTCAGCCGCGTCGAAGGCTACGACACCGCCTGCTTCGCCACCGGCAAGCAGTTCGGCGCCGCCGTGACCCTCTATAACACCAGCTACTGGTGGGGCGACCCCAAGTACTCGGTGCTGGCCGAGTCCGGCACCCTCCGCTTCGAGCTTGGGCACTTCAACAAGTACGGCTCACACCGCGCCGCCGGCGGCCACCTTCAGCTCGCTGGCGTCTACCTCGACCAAAACGTCACCGGCGAGCCAGAGTTCCTCTTTGCCAACGGCGGCACGATCCAGACCCGCGCCTGTCTCCTGGCCGGCCAACGCGCGGTCGGCGGCACGCTCGACACGCGCTTCGATGCCACCTACGAAGACGTGATCGTGGTGGCGCCGGACGCGACCGAAATCGCGGTCATCCTCAGCAACCCGCCCCAGAAGGCCGGCCTGCGCCTGCTGGAGCAGGGCCTTGGCGAACTCGCTGGACCCGTCACCCGCGGCGGCCGCGAGGGCTGGGCCGAGCTGCGCATGGCCAACGACCCCATCTACTACATGTCCCTGGCCATCGATCTCCCCGGCTTCAAGAATGGCAAGGCCCCCCAGGTCGAAATCAGCATCGACTATTTCGACGAAGGCCGCGGGGAGGTCCACGTGCGCTATGACTCCAACGACCCGACCTGCCTCGTCGTCCCCAGCAACCCCGGCGCCTGGAAGGAAGCGGGGCAGTTCGCCCTGACCGGAACGCAGACGTGGAAGACCTTCACCTGTACCGTTGCCGATGCGAAGTTCGCCAGCCGCTGCAACGGCAACGACCTGCGCCTCGAAATCGTCGGCAGCACGGTCCCGCCGGTCCTCGGCGCCGTGCGCCTCCGCAAGCGCTGACGCCCCGCTGAGCCGTATTCCCTTGGAGGGCGAAGCTCCCGCTGAGCCGTCTTCCCCTGGAGGGCGAAGCTCCCCGGGCGCGCAGGCGCCGCTGAGCCGTCTTCCCCTGGAGGGCGAAGCTCCCCGGGCCCGAACGCGCCGCTGAGCCGCATTCCTCTGGAGGGCGAAGCTCCCCGGGCGCGAACGCGCCGCTGAGCCGTCTTCCTCTGGAGGGCGAAGCTCCCCGGGCGCGAACGCGCCGCTGAGCCGTCTTCCCCTGGAGGGCGAAGCTCCCCGGGCGCGAACGCGCCGCTGAGCCGCATTCCTCTGGAGGGCGAAGCTCCCCGGGCGCGAACGCGCCGCTGAGCCGCCGAGCCGTCGGCTGAGTGACGCACTCCTGAGAGCGGCTCACCGCCTGCAGGCAGGTCCTGCTGGACAGCAGGATTCGCCATCCAGCCCAGCCCCCGGCTCGCGCCGGGCATACCGCGGCCCAGCCGTCAGCCCCACACCCCACCGAGCCGACGCGGCCTCACTCGAGTTCCGCGAAATCGCCGCGCAGCAGGGCCTGTTTCAGGTCGATGTAGGTCCGGAAGTTATCCCAGGAGACGTCCGGCGGCACGGTGTGGTCGACGGTGGGGATGAAGCCGCCCTCCACGATCAACGGGATGAACTCGCGCAGGTGCGCCTTGATGGCGTCCCGCCCCAGCGCCAGCACGCGCTTGTCAACGCCGCCCCACAGCCGCAGGCTCTTGCCGAAACGCCGCCGCCACTCCTGCGGGCTAACGTTTGAGGCCCGTTCGATCGGCCAGATGATGTCCACACCGGCATCCATCAGCAGCGGTATCAGCACCGTCGGGTCACCATCGGTATCGACGGCGAAGTAGCGCGTGCCGTGGGACTTGAAGAACTCGACCATACGCTTCAGGTGCGGGTAGATGAAGGTCCGGTAAGTATCCGGTCCCAGCAGCGGCCCTGACTTCATCGACATGTCCTCATTCAGACAGAAGTAGTCGACCTCGATGCGCTCGAGCACGGGCCGGCTGGTCTCGATGATGAAATCGGCGTAGAACTCCATCATCTCGTGCATCAAGTCGGGGTAGTCATACCAGGCCAACGACAGATTCTCGGTACCCATGAACTCGCGGGCCCGCCAGTAGAAGCCGTTGGCCGCGCAGTTGTGGCCCAGCACCAACACGCTGGAGCGCCGCTTCCAGGCCTCGAGGCGTGCCGCCAGGTCCGTCGGGTAGCGCTGGGGAGCCGCCGCCACCAAGCGCCGTTTGACGTCCGCGAAGTCGGCCGGCCGACTGATCGGGAAACCGATGTACTCGTCCATGCACATCCGCGCCCCGCCCACTGAGCCCGGTTTCAGCGCCCGTGTCACGATACCATTGCCATTGCGCGCGACGATGATCTCGTCGTCTTCCTCGAGAACCTCGTAGGCATAGCCCGGCATGAAGCTGTAGTTCACCGGGACGTACTCGCGGCGGTCGAGGCCGATCGCGTCTTCCTGAACGAACCAGTTCCAGCCCAGGCTCTTGGCGGCCTCAGGGGCCTCCTCGCGCCAGCGCACTACCGTCTGTGCCCAGACCCCCAGTTCGTGGTTGGGCCGCCGGTCGGACGGCCGGTACTCCATACAGTCGATGAAACGCTCGTGATCAGTCTTGTACATCGTGACTCCCTGCCCGCTTACCCTGCGGTCATTCCTGTCCGTCGTTCCCGTTCCCGTTCCCATTGCCCGTGCTCGTGGTCGTAATCGTGGTCGTAATCGTGGTCGTGCTCGTGGTCGCAATCGTGGTCGCAATCGTGGTCGCAATCGTGGTCGTAGCCGTGCGCATTCCCGTTCCCGTCGTCCCGTCCACACCCTATCCCAGCGGCGCTGCCTCCGCCATCTGCAGGATGCCGCGCAGGTCGTCCAGCGAGAGCACCCCAGCAGCCAGGTAGCCCGCGGCGGTACTGTGCACCCGCGCGCGGATCTCGTCCACACCCAGCACCCGCCGCGGGTCAAGATAGCCTTAGATGCGGCAGCCAGCAGACCGCGAAGGGCACCTGGGCCTGCGCCAGGCGCGTCTGCCACTTGCAGACCTCATCCTGCTGCGCCGTGAAACAGAACACCTGCCGACCGGCGCGGGCGGCCTCAATGACGACATCGATGATCGTGCCGGCCCGCACCTCGTCGCTGTTGCCCAGCACCTCGTCAAGGACCAGCGGCAGCAGCGGCCCCTCGCCCTCCTTCTCGGCAATGAACGCCAGCCGGGCGGCCAGCAGCAACTGCACCCGCGTGCCGCTGGAGAGCGTGGCCAAGTCGTGCAGACGGTCCGTCTCCGTGTCGCGCGCCTGGAAGAAGGCCCCGGCATCGCTCTCATCGGCCAGCAGGCGGTAGCGACCGCGGGTGATCTGGGCAAACAGGTCCTGGGCCCGCCGCAGCACGCCCGAGGCCTGCAGTTCAAGCCCGGCCGCCAGCGCCTCCAGGCAGCTCTGCCCAGCCAGGGCGCGCCAGCCCTCCTCACGCTCGCTGCGCACAGCGGCCAGCGCCGCGTCGCGCTCGGCCAGGCACTGCTCAAGATCATGCTTGCGTTTGGCTTCGCGGACCAGCGTCTCCGTGCTCTCGATCTCGCGCAGCAGCGCATCGCGCTGAGCCGCAACCCGCCCCAGGTCTTCCCGGTAACGCTCCAGGTCCGGCGTCCGCAGGCTCTGCAGTTCGCGCGCCGCTCCGCCGTACCGGCGCGCCTGCTCACGGCACTGTGCCACCAGCGCCTGCGCCGCCTGCAGCGCCTGCGCGGCGGCTGCCGCTGCCGGGCGCTCGCCGGTCCAGCGCGCCAACAGCCCTTCGGCGTCAGCACTCTCCTCCGGCCGGATACTGACCGCCTCAAGCACGGCGCGGAGGCTCTCCGCGCCGACGGCCACCGACTGGCGTTCGGACTCGACCCGCTGCGCCTGCTCATCGCGGCGCCGCTCCTCGACCGCGACGGCCGCCAGCTCGACCTCGAGCGCCTCCAGCATCGCCGCCGCGGTCACGCTGTCTGTGGGGGGTGGCGTGCCCGTCTCGGCCAGCTCAGCCTGGAGTCGTCCGCGCAACGCCTCGGCGTGCTGCTGCGTCGCCGCGGCGACCTGGCACGACTGAACCCACTCATCCCGCGCCGCCTGCCATGCCGCCAGCCGCGTCACCAGGTGGAGCGTAGCCAGCGGCGAGGCCTCCAGAGCAACACCCAGACGCGCCGCAGTGTCGCGCCGACAGCCCTCCAGAGCGCGCTGCAGTTCGCCAGCCCGTTGCTCGAGAAGTTGCCGCGCTGCCGCCCCCTGCCCGGCGACCTCGCGGCGACCGACCCCGAGGCTCCAGCGCCAAGCCAGGTCATCGTGACACTCTGCCACCCCGTCAGCATCCCAGACCGCGGGCAGCGCCAGCCCCAGACGCGCGAAGCCAGCCTCGAAGTCAGCCCGCCGCGAGGACAACGGCGCCGCGGACGCGCGCGGCCGGACCAGCCACGCCACCAGCCCCAGACACGCGGCCGGAACGACCAACAGCCCATGGACCGCCACCGCCAGCAGCAGCGAGAGCCCGGCTCCAGCAAGAGCCACCCCCAACGGCAGCCGCGCCCAGGCGCCCGGCGCCGTCGCCGGCGCGGGCTCCTGCAGCCAGGCCCGGAGCAGGTCCAGCCCCCGTCGCTGCGCCTCCAACCGTGCCACCTCGGCGCTGGGCTCTGCCCACAGCGGCAATGCTGCAAAGCCCTCCCAGACCCCCTGGGCAATCGCCGCGGCGCTCGCCAGACGCACCGCCTCGGCCAAGGCGGCATCCGGCTGCAGCCGGTCGAGTCGCGCCAGTTGCTCCGGAAGGAACCGCGGCGCGAGGACCGCGCGCGCGGCCTCTTCCTTCGCCCGGCTGCCCGCGGCGGCGGCCTGCGCCTGGCGCGCGCCGTTCTCAACCTGCTGCAACTGCACGATCAGAGCGCGACAGCGGCTCAAGCAGGCGGGCGACGGCAACGGCCTGGCCTGGCGCCGTGCCGCCAACGCCGCCGCACTCCGGGCCAACTCGGCAAGCGCGCTGGCGCAGGCTGCCTGGGCCAGGCTCGCGCGCCGCTGCAGGTCGCGAAACTGCTCCAGTTCCTTGCCCCGCAAGGCGCTGACGCGAGGGTCGTACTGAGCCAACACCCACCGCGCCCCCTGCAGAGCCCGGCCAGCCTCGCGCCACTGCAGCAGACTGGATACCGCGCCCAACTGGGCCGCGGCCCGTTGGGCTGCGGCCGCCTGGCTACGCAGGCCGGACAGCTCTGCCTCACGGCGCCGCAGACCGGCCTGCTCACGAGTCGCCACCACCACCGCCGCCTCTGCCTGACGCAAGCGCTGGGCCGCTTTGCGCGGCAGTGGCGGATATGCAGAGAACCCGAGCTGGGCCGCGGCCGCGGACAGGCTATAGCCGCCGCCGAGTTCCCGGCGAATCACCGCCGCCAAGGCGCTGTCGTCGGCAGCCAACAGCTCGTGCAGCGACAGCCGGTAGCGGTCGCGCTCGCTCGCCGGGCAGTACTGCGGTCCGCGCGCGGCCACGCCGGCACGCTGCCAGCACACCGACGTCCCCGCCAGCTCCACGGTCCAGGCTTCCCCGGACAGCTCGCAGCACGCCTGCACCGCGGCCTGCGGATCGGTCACGGAATCGGCCCAGAGAAGCCCCTCCAGCGCCCGCGCCACAGTGGTCTTGCCACTGCCATTCGGGCCGGCAATGAGGGTGACGCCGAGGGACACCTCACCGGCCGCGAAGTGCAGCGCCTGGTCGCGCCGCTGCAGCCCCAGGAAGCGCTCCAGACGCAGGGCGGTAAAGCGCAAAGCCGGCCGTGGGCTGCCCTCAGCCATCAACGCGCTCCTTCTGGGCGTAGAGAGCCTCGATCAGCCGTTCGGCCTGTACGGCCATCAGCTCGCGACACTGGGGCAGATCCGGCCGGGCCGGGCCGAGGCTCCCATAGCCGCGCGCCGCAAAGCTCGCCAGGCGTTCCTGCAGCCCCGCCAGCGCCGCCGCGGCCCCGGCCTCTGTCCCGGCCTGACCCGTCAGCTCGAGCCAGAGCCGCACCGCCGCGCCCAGCGGCGTCGGTGTCAGGCGCAGTCCGGCCAGGTCAAGCGGCGGCAACGTCCGCACCGACCAGCCGTCCAGCACGACCCGCACGCCCGTGCCCAGGTCGGAGACCTGCTGCAACTCCCGCAGTTGCTCGTCGATGGCCGGCCGTGGAACCGTGGTCCGCCCGACCAGGCGCAGACGCAGCAGCGCACAGCGCAAGCCGGGACTGTCCGCCTGCGCGCTCGCCACGGCCGCGCGCAACGCCTGCACCAGGCGCACCTGGACATCACCTCCGCAGCGCACTCCCTCCACGTCGACGACACAGTCGTCATAGCGGACAACTGCCTGCGGAACGAGCCTGACCTGCACCCCCGCCGCACCGACCTCCACCAGCCACGGCCCGTGCGACCCACGCTCGCTCGGGCCGGCATCGAGCCCCTGCAGCGACCCCGGATACAGCACCACGGGCCGGCCATTCAGCGCCGCTGCCGGCGTCGGTTGGTGCTGGTGCCCCAGTATCCAGCCGTCCACCGGAACCGCCGACAACGCCGCCCGCGACACCGGGCAGTAACCGCCGCCGCTCGCGTTCAGGTCGGCGTGCAAGAGCCCCAGGCTGACCAGCCCCGCATCGAGGTCGCCCAGGGGAAAGCTCGCCAACGGCGATTCCGTCACCCGACGCTGCGGAAACGACCACCCGAAGAGCCGCACCCGCGCACCATCCACCCCGACCAGGTCCAGATGCTGCCAGCGCCCCCCGCGGCCGAGAACGACCACGCCGCCGGCCGCGGCGCTGTCCGCCAGACGCCCAAGCACGTCCCAATCGTGGTTGCCGGCCACCGTCACGAAGGAGATCCCCGCCGCCGCCAGGGCCGCGGCAGCACGCTCGAGCGGTGCCAACGCCTCAAAATACGCATTGCCCTCGTCGGCCAGATCACCGCACACTACCAGCGCCGCCACCCGCTCCGAGATCGCGTAGGCGACCGCGCGCTCCCAGGCCGCTGCCGGCGTCAACTCCTCGGCCAGATCGGCCGGCAAACCGCCCGAGCGGCGACCGATATGCACATCGGCGCAGACGAGAAGGCGCAACGCGCTCGCCGTTGTGGCCAGCAGCTCGCGGCTCATATCTGGACTCTCCAACGCATCTCCGTACTAGACCCCATGGCCCCGCGTCGCGCCACCGCCGCGGGGCCGGCGGCAGGGCTGTTCCAAGATCGCGGTTCCCGCTACGGGTGAGCGCGTGAGCGCGTGAGAACGTGGATTCGCGACAGACGGCCGGCACACGCGCCGTAACCCTCACGCAATCACGCTCTCACGCTTGCACCGTGCCGGTGACCAACACCGATGGTCGTTGGGAAAACGGAACCGCCCTGGGCCGGCCGCGGGCCGGTTTCGCGAAACCCACCCACACCCGTCCCATGGAAAACTCAGAGACTGTAGCGGTTTAGGCTGTAGGCTATTAGGTTACAAAACCGGACCCGAATCCGGAAACGCAGAATGCCCCGAGGCAGGACCTAACCGTCTACAGCCTGAGTACCTAACAGCCTTGGCGTCCTGTGGGACGCCTGTGAAACCCACCCCTACCTCCATGGCGAAACCGCGAGGGTCCGCGCAGCGCGGTTCTTGCGCGCCTGGCGCGGATGCGTATATTGGTCTCGGGTCGGAAGTTCCGCGAACAGGCTGGTACCGGTACGGTGGTAAGATACCGGCCCGCCGCCACAACGATAGAGAGGACGAGCCGATGGCAGTCCGGCGTACAGCTATCCGTGTGCTCCTGCTGGCATCTGTCGCCCTCGCCTATGGCTGCGGCGGCCCGAAGGTCGACGAGAAGAAGCCCGTGGCCGAGATCCGGACCGAGGCCCAGAAAATGACCTCGCGCGAATTGCGCCGCGTCGCCGACGCCTATGCCGAAGCCGTCGTGGAAAAGCGCGATGCCATCGATGACTTGCGCGACCGGCTTGCGGATTTGGAGCCCGACGAAATCGCCAACCAGGGCGCCGCCACCCTCAAGAAAGACGCCGATGCCGTGGCCGCCTCGATCGCTGCCCTCGACGAGCGTCAGCAGCTCTATATCGACCTGCTGCAGACCAAGGTCGACGCGGAGAAGCCCAGCGCCCAGATCGAGACCGAGATCGCCGCCATGACGCCGGAGAAAGTCACCGCGGCCGCCAAGGCCTACCGTGACGCAATCCGCAAGTCCCGCAGCGAGGTCGCCGAACTCAACCGCCGCCTGGTCGAACTGAGCGCCGCCGAGAAGGGCGGCTCGGAGACCGCCAAGATCACCCGCAAGATCGCAACGCTACAAGCCTCGGATGGGGCCCTCTGCGAGCGCCACGCGATCTACGTCAAGCGTCTCGGCGCAAAGGGCGTCGACACCACCAGCCTCAGTCTCCCGTAGTGCGGGCCGGACTCCAGACCTGCCTGGAGCGGAAGGTGGCCTCTGGATGAAAATTCTGGCAGTTGATGACAACCGGGACAACCTGACCGTACTGCAGGCGGTCGTCCGCGATGCCTTGCCCGGGGTTGAGATCCTGACCGCCCTGAACGGCCAGCAGGCGCTGGCCGCTGCCCGCAGTGCTGATCCTGACGTCGTCCTGCTCGATATCGTCATGCCTGGTATGGATGGTTTCGCCGTCTGCCGCGAACTCAAGACAGACGCGCGTCTGCGCGAGATCCCGGTCCTCTTCCTGACGGCCCTGCGGACCGACCGTGAGAGCCGTATCAAGGCCCTGGAGGCCGGCGCCGAGGGGTTCCTGTCCAAACCCTTCGACGAGGCTGAACTGATCGCCCAGATTCGGGCCATGGCCAAGATCAAGCAGGCCAACTGCCAGCACCGGTTGGCAGAGGAGCAACTCGCCCAGCGGGTTGCTGATCGTACCCGCGAACTGGAGCAGGAGCTGGCCGAACGCCAGCGCACGGAACAGGCCTTGCGACGGCGCGAGGAGAGCTACCACTCCTTCGTCAGCAACAGTCGTGAAGCGATCTACTGCACCGAGTTCGATCACCCGATCGACACCTCGCTGCCGACCGAGCAGCAGATCGATGCGATCTATGAGAACGGCTACCTGGGCGAGTGCAACCAGGCAATGGCCACGATGTACGGAATCCCCTCCGTCCAGGCCTTCCTGGGCATCCGCCTCATCGCCGTCCACGGTGGCAAAGACGTGCCGGCTAACCGCAGCACCTTCCGACGCTTCATCGAGTCCAGCTACCGGACGGTGGACTCGGAGACCGCGGAGATCACCCCGCAGGGCGAGAGACGTTACTTCCTGAGCAGCGACGTCGGCACTGTGCAGGACGGCAGACTGCTCCGGATCTGGGGTGTCGCCACGGATATTACCGCCCGCCGACTCGCCGAGCAGGCGTTGCGCGAGAGCGAGACGACCGCCCGCGCCCTGATCAACGCCACCCGCGATGCCGCCTATCTGCTGGACACCGCCGGCACTACTCTGGACTTGAATGATGAGGGTGCCCACCGCCTCGGCCTGCGCAAGGCCGATCTGCTCGGCAGGTGTATGTTCGACTTCCTGCCGCCTCAGGTAGCCGCAGCGCGGCGCGCCCGGCTGGCGGAGGTCGCACGCGGCGGCCAGCCGCTGCGCTTCGAGGACGAACGCAGCGGCCGCATCATCGACTCCTGCGTCCAGCCGTTGCTCGACGAGCAGGGGCGCGTCACCCGCTTCGCCGTCTTCGCCCGCGACATCACCGCGGCCAGACAGGCCGAAACGACCCTGCGCGAGCAGATGGCGGAACTCCGGCGCTGGTATCAGATCACCCTCGGCCGCGAGGGCCGAGTGCTGGAGCTGAAGAAGGAAGTCAACGCCCTGCTCACCCAGGCGGGGAAAGCGCTGCGCTACGCGCTTGAGGAGGGGGTTTGAGTCACGTCGACGGCCAACCGTTTCGCCTATGAATACTCCCCGCAAACCTGACCCAGCGCCCGCCCCGCGGATTGCCCGCTGGGCGGGCCTGCTGCTGATCATCATCCTGGCCAGCGGCACCCACTACACCATCTGGACGGTGGGACGAGCCGATCGCGAGTTGCGCGCCGATTTCACCGTGCAGGTGCAGCGGCTGGCGTCTGGGCTGTCGCTGGGTTGCCTCCCGGCCCTGCAGGGCGATGAGAGCGACCTGGCGCGGCCGCACTACCAGCGCCTGAAGCAGCAGCTTGCCGCCATCAAGCAGATCTACGCCCCCTGCCGTTTCGCCCATCTGATGGGCGTCCGGGACGACGGAACGACGTTCTTCTACGCGGATAGCGAGGCCCCCGGCTCGCCCGACTACTCCCCGCCCGGGCAGGTCTACGACGAGGCCGACCCGGTACAGACCGCCGCCCTGCGCAGCGGCAAATCCGTTGTCGAAGGACCGCTCCACGACCGTTGGGGCACCTGGGTGTCCGGCTCCGTGCCCCTGCTGGACCCGCACAGCCGCACCCTGCGCGCCATCCTCGGTCTGGATATTGAGGCGCGGACCTGGCAACGGAACCTGGCCTACGCCGCTCTGCGGCCCGTCCTGATCACCCTGACCGGGGTGACTCTGGTGCTGGTCGGCGCGGTCCTGCTGCGCCGCCGCCAGCGCCTGGGCACCGGCGCCCCACGCTGGCTCTGGCGACTCGAACCCGCCCTGGCCATCACCCTCGGCCTGAGCCTGACCTTCTTTGTCGCCTGGCGGGCCCGCGAACGCCAACTGCGCAATAACATCGCCTCGTTCACCCGTCTGGCAGACAGCGAAACGCGGCGCATCGCCGACGTCCTGCAGGATGTCGATGGCGTCCATCTGGCCAGCCTGGCACGGTTCCTGGAATCCCGCGGTGAACTCAGCGGTGCGGAGTTCGCGCACTTCACCCAGCCGCTGACCCGAAACCCGGCCGTGCGCGCCTGGGAGTGGCTGCCCGCCATCACTGCCGCCGAGCGGGCGCAGTTCGAGCAGACCTGCCGCGCGGCGGGACAGCCCGACTTCGAAATCTGGGAACGCGACGCGCAGGGGAAACCGGTGCCGGCGGAACCGCGGGAGACGGTCTACCCGGTATGCCATGCGGCCCCCTTGTCCGGCAACGCGGTCGCCCTCGGCTTCGACGTCGGCTCGGAGCCCGTCCGCCGGGCGGCCCTGGAGGAGGCGGAACGCAGCGGCCTCCCGACGGCCACCGAGCCCATCGCCCTGGTGCAGGACTCCCAGCAGCAGCCCGGCCTGGCGATCTTCCACCCGGTCTACTACCCCGGCGAGCCCCGGCGCTTACGCGGTTTCGCCGTCGCCGTGCTGCAACTGGGGAACACCGTGGAGTCGGTGCAGGACAAGGCCGCCGTTCACCTCGTGGTCTCGTTGCTGCGTCCCGGCCAGGAAGACGAGTTCCTGGCCTCGTCCTGCACCGAGAACCACAACCCGGCCCAGGTCCCGGCGCGGCCGGTCGCGGCCTTCGGCCGGATCTTGCTGCTGCAGGCCTATCCGCAGCGGGCCTTCCTGGACACACAGTCCAGCAGTGCGGCCCCGGTCGCCGCGCTGCGCGGCCTGGCACTCACGGTCGCGCTGACCCTCCTGGTCGGCGTCCCCCTGCGCCGACGCGAGGAACTGGAGCATCTGGTGGAGCAACGCACCGCCGAACTCAGTGCTCAGGAAGAACGCCTGACCGCCACCCTCCACTCCATGCGCGATGGCGTGATCGAGAGCGACGCCGAAGGGCGCGTCGTCAACCTTAACCCCGCCGCCGAACAACTGACCGGCTGGACCGCCGCCGCGGCGCGCGGCCACCCCGTGGCCGCCGTCTTCCGCAGCCGTCCGGACGGACAGCGCACCGCCGGTGAGGGCGCTGCCGTGAACCCGGCCGAGACCGCGGTCCTGGTCGCGGTGAACAACGTCGAGCGCCAGGTCTCGGGCACCAATGCCCAGATCCGCGGCCCCAACGGCAGCGTCCTCGGCGCCGTCCGCGTCTTCCGCGACGTCACCCGCGAACACCACGCACAACGGCTCGCCGAACTACGCCTGGAACTGCTGGAGTACGCGCCCGCCCACACGCTCGACGAACTGATGACCCGGACCCTGGACGAGATCTGCGCCCTGCTCGGCAGCCCCATTGGCTTCTACCATTTCGTGGACGACGACGAGCGGACGCTGACCCTCCAGCAGTGGTCCACCAGCACCCTCGCGGGAGCCTGCCAGACGCAGGCCAAGGGCCGCCACTATGACCTCGATCAGGCAGGGGTCTGGGTGGACTGTGTACGGGAGCGCAAACCTGTCGTGCACAATGACTACGCGACGCTGCCCAATCGCAGAGGGATGCCCCCTGGCCACCCAGCGGTCGTGCGCGAACTGACCACGCCGGTCCGGCGCGGCAACCGCGTCGTTGCCATTCTCGGGGTCGGCAACAAACCGGCCGACTATACCACCGACGACGTCGAGACCATCAGTTACCTCGCGGATGTAACCTGGCACATGATCGAGCAGAAGCAGGCGGCAGAGGCGCTGCGCAAGAGCCAGGAACGCTACGACCAGCTCGCCGCGCAGACCCGGACTTTCACCTGGGAAGTCGACGCGGCGGGGCTCTATACCCACGCAAGCAGCACCGTCGAACCGGTGCTCGGCTACCACCCCGAGGACCTGGTCGGCAAGTTGCATTTCTACGATCTGCACCCGCTGGCGGGCCGCGCCGAGTACAAGGCGGCGGCCTTTGCAGCCTTCGAGCGCAGAGCTCCCTTCGTCGGCCTGGGGAATGCCGCCGTGACCCGCGACGGCCGACAACTCTGGCTGTCGACCGATGGCATTCCCATGCTCGGCGTGGACGGCACCTTGCTGGGCTACCGCGGCGCCGATACCGACATCACCGTCCGCCGTCAGACCGAGCAGAACTACCAGAACCTGTTCCAGAAGATGCTCGACGGATTTGCCTTACATGAGATCATCTGCGACGCTCAGGGCAAACCGGTGGACTACCGCTTCCTTTCCGTCAACCCCGCCTTCGAGCGCATGACCGGACTGCGGGCGCAGGAGATCATCGGCAAGGCTGCCCGCGAGATCCTCCCGGGCCTCGAGCCCTTCTGGATCGAAACCTACGGCAAGGTGGCGCTGAGCGGCGAACCGGTCACCTTCGAACGGCACTCGCAAGGGTTGGACAAAGACTTCACGGTGGCCGCCTTCAGCCCCGCCCCACGGCAGTTCGCCTGCATCGTCGCGGATATCACGGCGCGCCGTCGCCTCGAGGCGGAACACGAGAAGCTCCTGGCGGAAGCCGAACTCTCGCGCCGGGCCCTGCTCAGCGTGCTGGACGATGAGAAGCGCTTGGCGGCCGAGCGCGCCCGACTCGCCGCGGGGATCGAGCAAGCCGCCGAGGTGATCCTCATCACCGATCCAACCGGCACCATCCAGTACGTCAACCCGGCCTTCGAGACGGTGACCGGCTACCGGCGCGAGGAAGCCCTGGGCCAGAATCCGCGCTTCCTCATGGGCGACCCGGAGAACGCGGACCTCTTCCGCGAGCTCTGGGATACCATCAGCGCCGGTCAGGTCTGGAAAGGCCGCTTCGCCAGCCTCCGTAAGGACGGCACTCCGTACACCGCGGATGCGACCGTCTCACCGGTGCGCGATGCCACGGGCCAAATCGCCAACTACGTAGCCGTCAACCGTGACGTCACCGAACACCTGCTCGTGACACAGCAACTGCAACAGGCCCAGAAGATGGATTCCGTGGGGCGGCTCGCGGGCGGGGTAGCTCACGACTTCAACAACCTGTTGATGGGCATCATGAACTACGTCGAGCTCTGCCGCGATGGGCTCGCCCCCGACCACCCGATCCGCGAGTACCTGGACGAGATCACCACCGAGGGGCAACGCTCCGCCAACCTCACCCGGCAACTGCTGGCCTTTGCCCGCAAGCAGGTGATCGCTCCCAAGCTCCTCGATCTGAACGATGCCGTGACCAGCATGCTCAACCTGCTGCGCCGCCTGATCGGCGAGAACATCGATCTCGCCTGGGCCCCCGGCACCGCTCTGTGGCCGATCATGATGGACCCCAGCCAGGTCGACCAGATCCTGGCCAACCTCTGCGTCAACGCCCGCGACGCCATCAGCGGTACCGGTAAACTCACGGTCAGAACCGCGAACGTCACCCTCGATCAGACTTACTGCAGCCGCTACGTGGGCAGCGCCCCGGGCGACTACGTGTGCCTCACCGTCAGCGATACCGGCTGCGGCATGACACCCGCGGTGCTCGACCATGTCTTCGAGCCGTTCTTCACCACCAAGGGCGTGGGCAAAGGAACCGGACTGGGACTGGCCACGGTCTACGGTATCGTCATGCAAAACGCCGGCTCCATCCAGGTCACCAGCGCCCCGGGGCAAGGCACCACGTTCCGCATCCATCTGCCACGCGTCCACGGCCAAAGCGTCATCAAGGATGCCCCACCACCACCCGTCGTGCGGCCGCGCGGCAACGAGACCATCCTGCTGGTCGAGGATGAAACCTCGCTGCTCGTGACCACTCGCTTGTTCCTCCAGGGCCTCGGGTACACCGTCCTGCCCGCCGAAGCCCCGGCTGCCGCCCTCGCCCTGGCCGCGCAATACCCCGGAACCATCCACCTCCTGTTCACCGACGTCATCATGCCCGGGATGAACGGCAAAGACCTCGCTACACACCTCGCCGCGGCCCGGCCCGGTGTGCCGTGCCTGTACATGTCCGGCTACACGGCGGACGCCTTCGCGCACCTGGGCGTCCTGGACCCCGGCGTTCGCTTCCTGCCGAAACCCTTCTCACGCGACACCCTGGCGCTCGCCGTCCGCGCCGCCCTGGATGGCCACCAACACGGCTGAATGGAAGGCCGCCGAAACCGGCAACTATGTGGGAAACACTGACTAAATACTACTGTATTGATTGGATTGCTCTAGTCTTGAATGCGACAGCGATCTACCGGTTGGGCCAGAAGCGCAAGGCGGGCTTTGCGTTGGGCGTCGTGGCCAACCTCACCTGGATCGCGTTTGGGCTCCTGGCCCACAGCGTGGCGACCGTGGTTGCCTGCACGATCTTCGTTGTCCTGAACGCCAAGGGCTGGTGGAACTGGAGCGCCGATGCTTCCACACCGTGAAGGACACCGTGGCGACCGGATTGGCTGGCTGCGCGCCGCCGTACTGGGCGCCAACGACGGCTTGATCTCCACCAGTAGCCTGGTGGTTGGCGTGGCGGCGGCTGAGCCCAACCGCGCCGCCGTTCTGCTGGCCGCCGTCGCCGGGCTCACCGCCGGAGCACTCTCGATGGCCGCCGGCGAGTATGTCTCGGTCAGTTCGCAGGCGGATACCGAGCATGCCGACCTCGCCCGTGAACGCGGCGAGCTCGCCGCCGCCCCCGACGCTGAACGCGCCGAGCTGGCGGGCATCTACCGCACCCGCGGTCTGAGCCCTGAGCTGGCCGCCGAGGTCGCCGCGCAACTGATGGCCCACGACGCCCTGGGGGCACACGCTCGCGACGAACTCGGCATCCAGGACCTGACTCGGGCCCGCCCGATTCAGGCCGGGCTGGCCTCCGCGGCCTCTTTTGTCGCCGGTGCCGCCCCGCCGACCCTCCTCGCCGCCCTCCTGCCGACGGGGATGCTGAGTGGCGGCGTCGTCGCCGTTACCCTGATCCTGCTGCTGGTGTTGGGGGGCGTGGCCGGGCGCCTGGGCGGCGCGGCCTGGCTGCGCGGCGCCTTGCGCGTCGCCTTCTGGGGCGCCGTGGCCATGGGCGGCACCGCGGCCGTCGGACGGCTGTTCGGGGCGGCCGTCTGAGACCGGAACGCCAGTCCGGACATCGGCACCGACCCCGGCACTGGAGGGCGAGCACAGCGGTGGCGCCAGCCGCCCCGGCGCGCTAGCCGGTTCGGGCGTCCTGCAGGCCAGCCCTGCTGTCGGGCAGGGCTGCGGCTGCGGTTCGGCCCGGCGGTCGCCGGCCCTGCCCTTGCCCTCCAATCATCGGCACCGACCCAGGCACTGGAGGGCGAGCACAGGGGCGGCG
>CAILUI010000328.1 GCA_903837355.1 uncultured Victivallales bacterium | reverse complement strand
CCGTCGCTGGCGCTGGCGCCCACGACTACAACACCCAGGCCCAACTCACCGTTACCCCCGCCACAGGCTACCACTTCACCAACTGGACTGGCGATGTCCCCACGGGCCACACGACCGACAACCCGCTCACCGTAACCGTCACCGGCAACCTGACGCTGGCGGCTGTGTGCGAGCCGGAGCCCTTCGCCTTCTCGGCGGTCTCCCTGGCCGTTCCCGAGGGGGGCACCGCAACCGTCCAAGTTGCGCTTGGGTCGGCGCCGACGGGCACGGTCACAGTGAACGTGGCATTGGGGGCAGGGAGCGACCCGAGTCTCAGCATCTCGGGCTCGGCCTCGCACACGTTCACGGTCCAGAACTGGAACCAGCCCCAGGCCGTCGTCGTGGCCGCCGCGCAGGACACTGACTCGACCGCAGGCACGGGATCTCTGCAATTCACAGCCACCGGCATCGGGACCGGCACCGTCGCCCTGGTGGAGTCAGAGGACGACGCCACCCTGACCGTGACCGCCGGTTCGGGTGGCAGTGTTGCCCCGGGCGGCACGATCCTCTGCGCCAGAGGCCAGCCGCTGAGCCTCTCGGCCACCCCGGACGCAGACCACGAGTTCGAGGCCTGGACGGGTGATACCGCCTACCTCGCCAACCCCACCGCGGCCACCACCACTGCGACGCTACCGGCAGATGCGGCAGTCCAGGCGACGTTCCACGCCTTGGGTTGCACGTGGTACGTCGCTCCAGGCTGGGGAACGGCATACGACGGGCTGGCGCCGGTATTCGACGGGGTGCACGGGCCGCTGCGGTCAGTCCAGGCAGCCATCAACGCGGCGCAGAGCGGGGACACCGTCATGCTGGCCGAAGGCATCCACGCCGGCCCTCTGGATCTCGACGGCAAGGACCTCACCCTCACCAGCTACTACCCGGACGACCCGCAGTGCGTGCTCAACACCGTCATCGACGGCACCGGCTATAGCACCTACCCCCCTTCCATAAGCGTTACCAGTGGCGAGACGGCCGCCCTCCGCATCGTCGGCCTTCACATCCGCAACGCCATCACGTGCATCGCGATACAAAACAGCGAGGCAACGATCCGTAACTGCCGTTTCTCGGATTTCGTAATGGCAGGCGGCGCCGCCATCTCCGTGAACGCCGGCAGTGCCGACATCGAGGGCGTTGTCATTCTCGGGACCTTGCCGGCGGACAGCGTGGGGACGGGCGTCTTCGCCATCTCCGGCAGCAGCGTCGTGCTGCGCCGAGCCCTGATCGCCGGCAACGCCTTGGCCGGCGCCGCCATCTACGCCTGCGACTCGAGCATCGAGGTGGACCGCTGCACCATTGCCGACAACAGTTTCCCTGCCGGGGTGTTCTCAGGGTATATGGGTCTTAACGCCGGGCAGCAAGCCATGCGACTGGTCCGCTCCACGGCCACGGTCACGAACTCCATCATGTGGGAGAACGACAGCGGTTTCGGGCGACAGATCGGTCTCGAAGACTCGGTGCTGAGCATTTCATTCTCGGACATCGAGGGTGGCAGCGATCTCATTCGCCGCCTGCGCTCGACTCTGAACTGGGGTCTGGGCATGATCGACTGGGACCCTGCCTTTGCGGACCCGGGCGCGTGCGACTTCGGCCTCAAGTCGAGGTTCGGACGCTGGGACCAGGGTACCGAGGAATGGGTCTTTGACGCCGTGCACAGTCCGTGCATCGACGCCGGCGATCCGTCCTCCGACGTCTCCCTGGAGCCCCTGCCCAACGGCGGCCGGGTCAACCAGGGCGCCGAGGGCGGCAGTGCGACGGCCAGCATGGGCGTCCTCTCCAGCGACCACGATGGGGACCGCCTGTCGGGGTATTTCGAGTATGCCGTCCTGCTGACCGATCCGCGAGAGCCGGACACCGACCTGGACGGCTTGGACGATGGCTGGGAGTGGCTGCACGGGCTCAACCCCCTGGTCGACGACGCCGATTCCGACCCGGATGGCGACGGGCTGACCAATGCCCAGGAGTATACCGCCGGCACATTGCCCGATGAGCGGGACTCGGATGGCGACGGGATGGACGACGCCTGGGAGCTCGCCATGGGGCAAGACCCCATGGCGGGGTGGTCGGCCACCCTCACGGCCTACTGGAACTGCGAAGCTCGCTCCGGCGCCTGGCTGCGGGACGCCTGCGCCAACCGCTCCGAAGACGGAATCATCGGCAGCGAGACCTGCGGCTACGACGGTCTGCTCTCTGGCGGCGCGCGCTGCGTGACCGACGAGGCCGCCAGCATCCTCGTGCTCGACGGCGGCGGTCAGTGCGCCACCGTCCCCGGCGGCGGCGCGCTGGACCTGACCGGGGACTTCAGCCTGGCTCTGAGCGTGCGCTTTGCCGGCTTCCCGTCTCCCGCGACGCCGGTGGCGCTGTTATGGAAGGGATCGGACGACGGAACCGTCGAAGCCGCTCTCGTCTACACCAAGGCTTCCGGCCTTCTGCGCTTCTTCCACGTCAACAGCCTGGCCGAGGCGGGCGTCGCTGACTTCAGCGTCGACCTGCCGCTGGGCCAGTGGGCGCAGTTGCTGCTCTCGGTCAACGCCCAGAGCGCCAGCCTGTTCGTGAACGGATCGCTGCTGGCGACGGTCCCGGTTCCCGCATTCGCGCGTGAGCGTAGCGGCGGCATCCGCATTGGCGCAGGGCTCGGCACGGGCTGGCAGTCTCTGTACGGAGCACTGGACGAGATCCGCATCTACCGCGCGGCCCTCGACGCGGCGGGCGTGGCGGCCCTGCGATCTGCCTTCGCGGACACCGACGGCGATGGCATCGCGGCCCTCGACGAGTACCTGTACGGGCTTGACCCACGGGTGAACGACACGCTTGCCGACGATGACGGTGACGGCCTGAGCAATGCCGCCGAGGTGCTCGTCTACCACACCGACCCGCGCCTGGCCGACTCCGATGGCGATGGCGTGGCGGATGGCGCCGAAGTTGCTGCCGCCTCAAATCCGACGCTGGCGGATCAGGGGAGCGATGCCGGTGGGCCGGTCATCACCCTGAACAGCCCTTCAGAACATGCGTCCATCGGGTTCTGAGTAAACGCAGAACGCCGGGGCTCAGAGAAGGAATCCGTATGCCCATCGACATGAGACGGACGCACAGGGAACCGCAACCAGGCCGCCCCGGATCTGCGTCAGCGCCGCCGGTGACACGGGCCCCGCAGGCATTGCCGATGCGGTGCGGCCCTCTGCTTCTGGCGCTGGCAGCAACGGTCCTGGCAGCGCCCCTCACCGTCCATGCTCAGCAGGTCGCCGCTGCCCCGAAGGGGGCCGACATCCGTTGGCCAACCCCCTCGCAGCCACCGGGAACGGTCACCTACCGCAGCAAGTACCCGACCGAGGCTGCCTGGGATTCCGCGCTGGCGCGCTTTGCCGAGGAGCGCGGTAACGCCTTCCAGGCCATGGCGGATGCCGCCCGGCACTATGCCGACGGCTCGGGCGAGGCACCGCGGGCCGCTCTCCTGTCGGCGGCGGTCCATGGCGTCTCCCCACCATCGACCTTACCTCTGCTGCGCGCTGTCGACATCGTCCGGCTACCCGTGCTTCCTGTCGAGGAGATGGCTCCCCACCTGGCCCTCGTGCGCCGCCAACTGGAGGCCCTGAAGTCTGAAGGTCTCACGCGGGCCGTATGGGAGATCACGGACCTGCCCAAGGCGGACGCGCTGGCCGCCTGGGCCGATGCCTGCTTTACTGCGTTCCCGCAGCCGCCGATCCTGATGCTGGGCTGGCACCTGGACAATGGGCACATCTCCCCAGCGCACGATCCCGCGCTGCGGTTCATTGAGGCATGCGCGCCGCGCTGTCACTCGGTCATGATCACCGGGGAGGAGCTCAACACGCAGTTCTACGGCATCGCGGATGGCGGTCAGGCGCTCCCCTTCCTCCGCTACTGGATCGGCGCCCTGCGCTCGCGGGCCCCGGGTGCTCTCCTCTGGTGCCGCATCGACGAGATGACCACGAGTCAGCGCCCCAATGCTCGCCAGGAGGCATGGACGCGGGAACTGCTGCCCCTGTGCGACGGGCTGGTCTATCAGGTCAACCACGGCGGGAGGGACGTCAGTGAGGGTCGCCGCGTCTCCGAGCAGTTCCAGGCCGTCGAACGTGTCGTGGCCGATCAGCGGCGTGCCGGTACCCACCCGCCGCGCCGCGCCAAGGACAGCTCGTGGCCGGTGCTCTTGGGCGGGTTCGTTGTGATGCGCGCTGCGCCTCCGGGACATCCTGGCTTCGGCGTCGCCGGGATGGCTGCGGAGCTTGGCGCCTACGAGGCGTGGCTCGGTAAGGGAGGCGTTGCGGGGTACATCCGCTACGTAGGGATGCTGCCCGGCTCCCCCGCCGCTGAGCTGGTTGCCGGCAGCCTGCCGGGCCCGGCTGCGGCGCGGGTAGAGAAGGACGCCGCGGCGGCGGCGCCGGCCGCGGGCGATGGCGGCCAGGGCGAAGCGCCGGCCGGCGGCTCGCCGAAGCCGTGATGTGTGTGTGGGAGCCGGTTGTCTGCGGGAACGTCGGAACGCTGGAGGGAGAGCAGATGCGAGACCTGATTGGTGGCTCCGAGTTCCGCGGGTCGTTGCGCGTCGTGCCCCCCGGAGGGACGCAGCGCCTGTTGGCTGCGCGCCGCCGCGGAAGCCTCCTGGTCAGCCTGACCGTGGCCTGGGCACTCATGATCGGCGAGAGTCAGGTCCAGGCCTGCGGGAACCCTTTCGATGCAACGATGTGTCCCGTGACTGGCTGCGACTGCGGCAGCGGGCTCGTTCCAGGCTCATCGGGCATCTCGCCGTGGCTGCCGCCTCCCAGCCCCCCCGGGGCGATCCCCGGCGGCGCGGGTGGAGGCTGCCCGACGGGAACTTGCGGCAGCCGTGCCGGGTACGGCCGGCCGCGCCTGACGGTCTCGGCGCGCAACCAGCAGGCCGTGGTCTACGACATCCCCCTGTGGTACGCCTCGGCCAGCGGTCCGGCCGTGGAGATGCGCCTGGCCTACAGCAACTGGGACAAGCGCTACGACGACCCGACCCCCGGGACGCCGCCCTCGTCCTACCTCGAGATGGCCTCGTGGCCAGTCGGGCGGGGCTGGACACTGCTGTACAGCTCAACCCTGACCTTCTGCGGCGACGGGTACCAGCTCTGCGTGCCCCAGCTCACCGGCCAGCACTTCATTGCCGTCGCGGGGCAGGCCGATACCTACTACCCGGCCGATGCCGCCGCCCTGCAGGCCCGCATCTACACCGACAGCGCCACCGGCCTGGTCACCTACGTCGCCGAGCCCCAGGGCGAGCAGCTCGTCTTCGAGCCAGATCCCTTCGTCTCGGGCCGCTACCGCATGAAGTACCACTACAGCACCCGCCTGCAGTCCCCCAGCACCGTCAACTACGACCCGGTTACAGGGAGCATCGCCACCGTCGTGGCCGGGGATGGTGCCACCTTCTCGTTCACCTATGACAACGACGGCCATATCGTACTGGTCGAGGACCCCTTCGGGCGGTCGATGGTGCTCGCCTACAGCGGCGACTTCCTGACGGGCATCGCCGATATGGCCTCCCAGGCGTTCGCCTTCACCTATGACGCGACGACCGGGCTGCTCACCTCCCTGACCGACGACAGCGCCCGCACCACCTCCCTGAACTGGACGCCCGGGTGGAGCATCGCCGTGACGGACCCCGAGGGTCATACCACCTTGCACAACTGGGGTGGATCGTCCTCGGCCAGCCCGGCTGGGACCATCGGCCCCGGCGGCACCGTGGTCTCCCGTGAGCTTCTCGCGAAGTGGAACCGGCTGCTCTGGCGCGAGGACGCCATGGGCAACCGCACCTACTTCGCCGAGTCGTTCACCCCCGGGCAGGGCGCGGCGTACGAGGAGGTCAGTCCGGCCGGCACCATCACGCGCATATCCCGCGGTACCAATGGCTACCGCACCGCGCGCAAGGTCTACGATCCACCGGCCGGCGGCATCAATATCATCCAGGAGTACGGGCAGCCCGCCTATTCGGGCAGCGGTGTCGGTGCGCTCCTCTACGACGAGCGCTGGGAGTGCACCTGGTATACCGATATCTCGCCCCCCATGCCCTCGCAGGTGGTGCACCGCGTCCTCGATCCCGCCTCCGGCGCGGTTCTGGAGCAGACGACCCGCACCTACGGCCGCCTGAACTGCGGTACGCCGGCGATCCCCTGGGACGATGTCTTCCCGCTGCTGTCCGAGACCCGCCTGATCAGCGATGGCGGCACCCCGGCCGACCCCGGCGACGACAGCTTCGCGGAGACCCGCTGGGACTATGACGCCGCGGGCCGGCTCACGGCAGTCCGGCAACGCATTGCGGCGGGCGAGGAGCCTGCGGCCTTAGTCACCGTGCAGAGCTACACCTACACCACTGCTGGGCGCCTGGCGCAGGCCACCGATAGCGCCAGCGGGACGCGGGTCTTCACCTGCACCGCCCGCGGCCTGGTCGAGTCGGTCACCACCCCCGGGAGCCTGGTCACAGCCTTCACCCACGACGACCTCAACCGCCTCACCCGTACCGATCTGCCCGGCGGTGCCTTCGAGTCGCAGACCTACGACTGCTGCGGCGCCGCCGCGCGTACCGACGCCGCCGGCAACGTGACGAACTACACCCGTTTCGACGGCCGGCTCATCGCGGAGTCCCGGCAGACTCCGGGCGCCGTGTCGCTGCAGTCCGATACGTTCGATTACGACGTCCAGGGCCGCCTGGTCAGCCGCACCGACGCCCTCGACAACGTCACACGCTACACCTACGACCGCCTTGGCCGTCAGACGGCGGTAACCGCGGCCGACGGCAGCACCACCCGCACCTACTACGATGCCGAAGGGCGGCCGATTGCCGAGGTCGACGCGGCCGGGCATCGCACCGAGACCACCTACGACCGCCTGGGCCAGGTCCTCCAGCGTCGAGCCGCTCTCAACGGCCAGATGGTCGTCGTCGAGGCCACCGCCTACGACGGCGCCGGGCGGGTCCTATCCAGCACCGATGCCCTGGTCAACACGACGCTGTTCGAGTTCGACCGGCTTGGCCGTACGACGAAGGTGACATCCCCCGACGGCACGATCGCCACCAGCGTCTACGACCTGCTGGGCCGCGTCGTCTCCCGCACGCTTCCCCACCCGCCCGTTGACCCGGCACCGCCCACGGTCGCCACTGTCTACGATGCGGCGGGCCGGACGCTCTCGGTAACCGATCCCGCCGGGCGCATCACATCGTACCAGTACCATGCCGAGTTCCTGCGCAGCGTTGTCGCCGTGGCCGTGCAGGCCGATGCGCAGGCCACACCAGTCACGGTATCGACAGTCACCTACGATGCGCTGGGCCGCCGGGCTTCGCAGACCAGTGAAGGGGTCACGGTCGAGTTCACCTACACCGCCGACGGCCGGCCGCTGCGCACCACGTTCGCCGACGGCTCCTACACCGAGACCGCCTACGACGGCAGCCGCGTCACCGCTTCGCGCGACCGGGCCGGCAACGCCACCGCATTCGCATACGACGCCATCGGCCGGCGCACTGCGGTCGTCGACGCCCGCGGCAAAAGCACCGTCACCGCCTACGTGACGGATACCTCCCGCCCGCTCAGCGTGACCGATCCCCTGGGGAATGGCACCGGCTACGAGTACGACGAGGCTGGCCGGCTGGTGCGCGTGATCAACCCTGGCACCGGCACGGAAGCCGAGCGCACCACGCTGCACACCTACGACGATCTGGGCCGCCGGGTGGCCGTCGACGGCGCCCGAACCTACCCGCTGCGCTACGAGTACGACCTGGCCGGCCGTATGACCGCCCTCATCGATGGGGAAGGCAGCCGCACGGAGTGGAGCTTCGACACCATGGGCCGCCTGGTCCGCAAGACCTATGCCGACGGCACCCACTACGACTACACCTATGACGCCCAGGGCCGGCTGCTGAGCCGTACCGATGCCCTGGGCAAGACCACCTCCTACGTCTACAACGCCTCGGGTCAGATCGCGCTGGTAGACTACCCGCCGGCCGGCTCCGGCGCGGGCGACCCGGGCGATACCGACATCGCCTACACCTACGATGCGCTCGGGCGCCTTGCGGCCCGCACGGACGCCACCGGCGCTTGGGCCTGGACCTACGACGGCGATACGGGCCGAGCGTTGACCGTCACCGACCCTGACGGTAGTGTGGTGTCGTATGCGTATGACGCGGCCGGGCAGCGCGACACTATGGCGCTCACGGCCGCCGGGCAGCAGCAGCTCATGGAACTCGACTACACCCACACCGCCGGCCGGCTGACCGGGATCTCGTCCTCAGAGGACCTTGGAGGCGTGCCCCGCACGGCCGACTACAGCTACGCCTATCTCGCCAGCTCCGATCTGCTGGCGTCCGTGGTCTCGAACAATGGTGCCGCCGACGTGCTGACCCTCAGCCGTACCTACGACGATGCTGGGCGGCTGCTCTCGATCGCTTCCACTCGACCCGCCCCCCTCGGCCCGGTGTCCTCGTTCGCCTACGGCCTGGATGCCCTCGGCCGCCGCGTCAGCCGCACGGACCTGGACGGGTCCCGCCTCGACTACACCTACAACCCGCGCGACGAACTCACCGGAGCGGTGCGCTCGGACCAGCCAGCCACGGCCCCCTTCGGCGAGTACCCCTACAGCTACGCCTACGAGTTCGACCGCATCGGCAACCACCTGCGCCAGGTCAAGAACGGCACCGAGTTCCGCGGCCGCTACAACAACCTCAACGAGCTCGCCGAGCGCGAGGTCGGCGGCGCGGTGCGTGTCCAGGGCACCGCCGACGGCGTGCTGCCCATCGGGGTCAAGGTCGATGGCCGCGCCGCCGAGACCCAGGGCGTGGACGCCGATACCGCCGCTTTCCGCGGCGACTCCCCCCTGCGGCCGCGCCAGACCGGCGAGAAGGCCATCTCCATCGTCGCCACCGACTCGAACCAGCCCCCGAAGCGCACCGAGGCGGTCAGGACCGTGCAGCTCCCCGACGCGAACCCGGTCCGCTTCTCCTACGATGCCGACGGCAACCTGCTTTCCGACGGCCGTTGGACCTACACCTGGACCACGGAATGCCGTCTGGCGGCCATGACCCCCACTGGACCGGCCGCGGCCTCGCGGCCACGCCTCGAGTACGTCTACGACGGCGAGGGCCGCCGCCGCTCGAAGAAGACCTACTCCTGGGACGCCCAGGCCGAGGCCTGGGTCCTGGCCGCCGAGACCGTGTTCGTCTACGATGGTTGGAACCTGATCCGGGAGACCACGACCGACCACACCCAGACCCCGGCCGTCACCTCGGCCAAGACCTACGTCTGGGGCCTGGACCTCTCCCAGACCCTCCAGGGGGCCGGAGGCGTTGGTGGCCTGCTCTCGTGCTCGTCGGCCTCCTCCTCGTCGTTCGTGGCCTATGACGGCAACGGCAACGTGGTCGCCCTCGTGGACGCGTCAACCGCAGACGTGGCCGCCGAATACGACTACTCCCCCTTTGGCGAGACCCTCAAGGCCGCTGGAACGGCCGCGGATGGGAATCCGTTTCGCTTCTCAACGAAGTACTCCGAGCACCCCGCCTCAGGCCCCGAGTTCTACTACTACGGCCGTCGCTACTACAGCCCCGAAATGGGGAGGTGGACCAACAGGGACCCGGCAGAGGAGAGCGGTGGCCTGAACCTCCAGGCTTTCTGCGGTAACGCTACCACTACGGGCACTGACCCGTTGGGGTTGTGGGAACAGGTATCGGGCACGGTCTGGCGAGCCGAGGTGGACGTGAGAGCGGCCTGTTGAGAGGATACCAGTTCTGGCCTTTTCGTCGTCCCCCGGGGCCATTGAGTGTGGCGGGGGTGGGGCCGGCATCGTGGCGCGTGCCGTTCTGATGCCGGCCCCGGCTCAGATCCT
>CAILUI010000327.1 GCA_903837355.1 uncultured Victivallales bacterium | reverse complement strand
GACACCGTCCCTTCCCCCGCCGGGGCGGCGGTGTTGGGCGGCAGGAAGCCGGCCAGCGGGTCCTCCACCAGCAGGCCCGTCAGCGGGTCCACCGACTGCAGGTCCCAGGTGATCCGGCCACTGGTGGGCTCGAAACGGACCGACACGCGCACCGGATTCGGGTCGCTGCCCACGCTGACCTCGGTGGCGTACTCCTGCAACCCGGCCGGCACGTCGATGACCACATCGTTGCAGCGGATCTGCACCAGCTCCAGGGTCGAGCGGTCCAGGTCCGGGTCGAGCACCGTCGTAACCACGACCTGCTGCGCTGGGGCGGTCGCCGTGGGCATGTTCTCGAAGTGAATCGTATATGGGAACACCTGCGCCGCCGGCACGAAACCCTGCGGCCCCACTCCCGCCGGGCCCACCAGCTCGTTGGGGTCACCTGACTCGTTGCCGGGCGTGCTGCCGCCCCCGCACGGCGTCCCCGGCTTCGGGGGCCGGTCCGGATCGGGACAGGTCGGCGCATTCTGGGGGATCGCGAACGTCTGCGGCGGGAAACGCTCGTCACGGTACTGGACCTGAAACGGCACGTCGAAGGCTTGCCCAACCGTTTCCAGGAAGGCCATGGGAATGGTGAACTTGAGCTGGATGCCTTCGCCCATATCTCCAGGCGCGAAATCAACCGTGTCGTTCACGATCCAGAGGACGTCGTAGTTGATGGTGACCTGGCCGTCGCCGGCGAGCACCACGTGCACGACTCCCCCCCAGTGCCGGTTGTCGTCGTACTCCTGGCCAACTCCTGAACCCGGCGTTGTGAACGGCTGCGCAACCCCGATGCCGCCCGCGGTATTGGAGGGGATGTTGTATCCGCCGGTGTAGTTAACCTGGCGCCCGAGGATGTCCGGTTGCCCAAAGTGATTGATGTAGGGGCGACCCGAAACATTCAACCAGTTCGCCCACTCGCCCCCAACCGTCCAGAGCAGGCCCGGGAAGTTCTCCGCGGTCAGCTCGATGGTCCTCGTGCCGGTAGGACTCAGAAGGAGCTGCTCACAAGTCAACTCCCCGGTCCTGAACATCTCCTGCACGCCCTTGATCACGGCATCCTGGATGTGCGGCAAGGCGTGGTCCTCGTTCTGATCCTGCAGATCATAGTCGCGGAAGCCGGTGCCGAAGGGGGTGAATGAACCCTCAACTATCTGTGAATCAGCCAGGTACACGACCTTTGGCAGGTGGTCGAGGGAATTCGAACTGAGGTACAGGCCCCAGAGTGACGAGTCCTCGGCTCCCCACCCTTCGTAGGCGCTGGTCAGCCAGACGGCGCGTAGATACGTTTCGGCGGCGAGCGCATCGGTATCCAGTACCCAGTAGAGCGGTTCGGTGTAGCCGGGATCGTAGATCGAGTCGTCGTCCGTTCCTGCCGCAGTGATGAACTTTGCTGACGAGTGTAGCGCGGCCGGCGCCGCGGCCTTGGCCAGCGGCTGCAACGGCACCGTTCCCAGATCGACATGCCCGCCCGCGGCGACCACGATCCCCGGCAGGCTGGCGGCGTTGACGCCGGCGGCGACAGCGCTGAAGCGCAGGTCATAGACGCCGCCCGGCAGGCCCGACAGGGTGAAGCTGCCAGCGGCCGCGCCCGCCGCACTGAACAGCGACAGCGGCGTGCTGCTGCCGACCAGCGACGCAAAGACGAAGAGGCCGGTCGCTGGCGCTCCACCCGGCAGGACGGCCACTCCGGTAACCGTCGCCTGCGGCTCTACGGTCAGATCGACCCGGCTGCTCCCCGCCGCCACGGCGACACCCGCGCGCTCGGTCTGGGCCTGGCCCTCAGCCGTCACCACAAACGTATAGGTCCCCGGTGCCAGTCCGGCCACCCGGTAGGCGCCCGAGCCGTCCACCAGGCCGGTACCGACGACAACCGCCCCCGCGAGAACCGTCACCAGGGAACCGGGCACTACCAGCGCCCCAGCGCTGTCCCGCACGGTGCCCACCACCAGCAACTGCGGCGCCACGGCAACGGCCACCCCCGTCAGCGGCGTACCGGCCGTAACCGCCAGCGTGGCCGGAACCGTCGACTCCACGTCGGCGCCCTGCACCTGCAGCAGGTAGGTCCCGGCACTGAGTTTGGGCAGCACGAAAGAGCCGTCATTGAGGATATGCCCCACCGTGGTGCTCACGGGCCCGGACGCCGTGACGGCCCCGATCCGCAGACCCGCCAGCGGCCGCCGCAGACTGGACGAAACCACCGTGCCACTGATCGAGGCACCCAACGACGCCCGCACCCGCCGGTACTCCAGTTTCACCAGGGCATTGAGGTCCTTGGCGTCGCCCAGGGCCGCAGGCAGCAGGTTGGCCGCCGCCGCCAAGCGCGCGGCATAGTCGCCCCAGGTCGTGCCGATCCGCGTCTGCAGAGCAGCCAGGACCGCCGGGAGCTGCGGATCATCACCCTGGAGGCTGTTGACCCGGTCCGCCAGGTAGGCCCAGGCCATCGGGGTGGTGTTGCTGACATCGATGTAGGAGGCGTCGATCTGGGTTGTGCCCGTGATCGCCCTGACCCGCAGCGGCAGGACCACGCGTTCCCCTGGCCGCAGCAACCCCGCCGGGCCCTGCCCCCCCGCCGCCAGGAATTCGTCCTCGGTAAGCGCGGGTTCCGCGGCGAGATCGCGAGTGAAGACGGCGCCGGCGCGACTCTTGATGTACAGCAGGGGCGCCGCGATGTCGGTCTGCCCGACATTGGCGTACTCGACATAGGCAGTGAAGACGCGGCCCACCCGCGCGATGCGGGGCATGATGACGCTGACCTCAAAGCGCCCCGGCGTACCGGCGCCGACCGCGACGACTCCCGCCAGGGAGACGCTGTTCCCGCCCGCGTTGACGCGCACCCCGTAACTGCCCGCTGCGGCTCCGGTCAGGTCGAAGGTGGCATAGACCTGCGACGCATCGACGACCAGCACCGCCGTGGCGTCACGGGCGCCGCCGGCCGGATCGACCATCTGGTAGGTCTGCGCGCCGGTCAGCCTGCCGCCCCGCAACCGAAGCGTGACCGTGCCGCTGTTGCCCACCGTGCTCGGGGCGACAGAATCAAGCTGAAAACCGAGGGCCGCGGCGCCGAGGGTGAACTCGGCGCTGCCGCCGGAAAGGGAACGGTCGTAGGCCAGGACGTAATAGGTTGGGGCGCTGGTGTCGGCTGTCAGCGCCGTGACCACCGGCGCGTCCCATTCCGTCTGCCGACTGTCGAAGTGCTGCGGGCTGGGAACGTAGCCGGCGCCGATGTAGAGCTCCACCGCGCCCGCCAGGTCGGCCAGACTGAGGGTCAGCAGAATATCCTGACCCGGCTCCGGCGTGAAGCTGAACCAGTGCGCCTCGCCAACCGCGGCGAACTGCCCCGCAATCGTCGTGCCGTCCAGCGCAAGCGGCGCTACCGCCAGCGCCACCCGCTGGGCTGAGACCGCGGTGTTGTTCGCGGTGTTCGCACCCTCGAAGATCTCGCCGCGGCCGTTCACGCTCACCTGCCAACGATGTGGTGTGATCGTGCTGCCCGGCACGCGCACCTGGGCGGACAGCGCGGTGCTCTGCCCCGGCCCGAGGTGAACCCCCTGCCCCACCAGGACCTCGGCGGCCAGCAGTGCGACCGGAGCCGTGTCCGGGTCCCGCACCAGGTACACCCGGTCATGCCAGGGCCCCGTGGCCGCCACGCTGCCCAGGTTGGTCACCGTCCAGCGCACCGTCACCGTCTGTCCAGCCGTCGCCGCCAGCGGACCGACGACCGAAGCGACGGTCAGGTCGATGGCGGAGACCGCCGTCTCGACGAACTCGTAGGCACCCAGATCCGGAACAGCCGCGGCGCCAACGGGCGCGGGCATCGGCACCCCGGTATCGGGCGTGCGTGGGTCGTTGTAGCGCGGGGTGCCGGTCAGGTCCGTCGCGGCGGCAACGCTGCCGTCGCCGGCATCGATGCAGGGCGAGCGGTAGTCGAGACGGTAGTCCTCGCGCGCCGGATCCTTGAACCGCGGGTCAACCGCCAGGTTGCCATCCGTGCCGGGCACGATGGCGTCCCCGGCGCGCCGCGGCCAGACGTCGCAGTAGCGCACCGAGACCGCCGTGCCGCCATTGGGCACGCCAAACTGAGTGCTGTTGGTGATGATCGAGTTGCTGACCTGGAGCACGCCCCCATGCCACCACAACCCGACGTTGTTGGCGTCCAGCACGCTGCCGACGATGATGACGGTGGCCCCATCGAAGGCGCTGACGGCCCGGTCGGCGCCGGTCACCACACAGTTCGACAGCGCCACGTTGCCGGCGCCGGCCCAGACGCCGCCCCAGAAGGGATCACGGATCACTGAGTTGGCCAGCGTGAGTCGGGAACTGCTGTCGACCCGCAGAGCCGCGCTGCTGGCGCCGTCCCCGCCGGTCGGGCCGCCGGCATAGTTCAGCCGCGCGTGATCGAGGTCGCCCTGGCCACCGTGGAAGTAGAGACAGGCCCAGTCGCCCGCGTTTGGCGCCGACGCGTTGCCGTCGCCGTTGGTATCGCCGCCGGCGCTGTCATCCCTGATCGAGGTGAAGACGATGGGTTCCGCCAACGAACCCAGCACCGAGAGGTTGCCGCCGCTGTTGACCACCAAACTCCGACCCGCCTCGAACTTGACCACGGTGCCCGGGTTGATGGTCAGTGTCACGGTGTCCGGCACCGTGACATCCCCCGTGACCCGGTGCAGGTTGGAGGCCAGCCAGGCCTGACTCGCGACCAGCGTGCCGCTGTGCGTCGCGGTCGTGTAGCGCAGATCGGTGAAGTCGTTGCTGAAGAACTGCCCGGTCCCCTGCACCGCCACGCCGGCCCAGTCGCCGGCCCGCGGCACCGAGGCCGCGCCGTCGTAGTTCGTGTCGCCGCCGGCACTGTCGTCGCTGAGCGCAGTCAGCACGATGCTCGCCCCGGCGCCGCCGCGTGTGTCGAAGACCCCGCCCGCCTCGACCGTGACCCCCACGCGCGGCACCACCTTGACGATGGCCCCAGGGGCAACCGTGATCCTGACGCCGGCGGCGATGGTAAGGTCGCGGTCGATGATGTGGATCCGGTCCGCCCCCCAGGTCTCATCCGCCACGATCCGGCCGCTATGCCAGCCGAGCGCATTGTTCACCAACACACTGCGGCTCAACTCACCGCGGAGCTGGCCCGCCGCGTTCGTGAAGACTATCCGCAGTTCATGCACGCCGTCGGGCACGGCCGTCGTGTCCCAGACCGTACTGCCGATGACCGGCAGGCCCTGGCCGATGCGGTAGTGGACGTCCGCCGCCGTCACCGCGACCGCGTGGGTGGCCGCGTCGAGGGCCAGCCCCTCCCAAGCCACCGCCTCCGTGCCGTGGAGCAAAGCCCCGGCCGGCGCCGTCAGCACAAGTAACGGTGTCGTGCTGACGACGACCGTCCCGTCACCCTCGGGCTGCACCTCATGCCAGCCGCCCCAGGCCCGGATGTTCGCCGGCGGCAGCGTCTGCGCCAGCCCGATGTAGACCGCCACGCGCCCGCCGCCACCCGAGGCGTAGGACGCCGAGGCGCCGTTGGCAGTGATCAGGCCAGACCCTGCCAGGGTGCTGGTGTTGACGAAGACCGACCCGCCCGCACCGCCGGCGTGATTGCCACCCTCCGCCTGGCCGTTGGCGGTCAGGTCGCCATCCAAGGTGAACGTATCGGTGACATAGACCCGGATCGCGCCGCCGCCGTAGCTCCAACCGCCATAGGCGGCGCCGCCCCCCGAACCCAGGTCCACCGGGTTTGCGGCGTCGCCGTAGAGCGGCGCGGAATTGCGGCCGCCAGGCCCGCCGTAACTACCGCCCACGTTGTAGTGGCCGCCAGCCGCCGGTCCCGCCGACGTGGTGTAGCCCTGACCGTCGGCACTGATGCGGCAGCCGGCTGCGACGCTGAGGTTCCTGGCCCGCAGGGTCACGCCCACGCCGACCCAGGCCGCGAGCACCTTGACGGACCGGTTCTTGGACAGGGCCGTGATGCTGGAGCCCTCGGCCAGCACCAGATCGCCCGCGACCGTGAGCACACTGCCGCCGCCCAGGGTCAGCCTGGCCCCGTGGGTCAGCGTCAGGCCGCCAAGGACGGGCGCCGCATCCGGGTCAAAGGCGTAGTTCTGGGTAAGGGTCAGATGGGTGCCCGGGACCGAGATGTCAAAGAAGCAGAGCGAGCCAACCTTGGCGCTCGCCCCGCCCGCCGCCGCCGTGGCGGCGGCAAAGCCGGTGAACCCAGACCCTTCGCGGTAGTACACCGCAATGCGACCGCCACCGCCCACCCCGTTGAGCCCCGGATTCCCGGTAGCGGTGATTGGGCCGGCGCCCGCCAGGGTGTCGGTGGTGACCCAGACCGAGCCCCCGGCGCCGCCGCCGTTGTTGCCGCCACTGCTCTGCCCATCGGCGCTGATCTGGCCATCCAGGGTCAGCGTGCCGCCAACGCTCAGGCGGATGGCGCCGCCGCCGCGGGACGAGCCGCCGTAGGCACCGCCACCCGCGGAGCCAAGCGCCACCGGCGCCGCCGCCACGCCGTAGGTCGGGGCGCTGTTGCCACTGCCCGCGCCGCCATGGGTGCCGCCGACACTGTAGGCACCACCGCCACCCGGACCACAGCCGGTCACGTAGCCCTGCCCATCGGCGGAGATGACCGACCCCGCCTCGACCGTCACCGTGGCGGCATTGATGGTGACCCCCACACCCACCCACTGGCCACCGACCTGGGCCGATGTGTCCTTGGCGCCCAGAAGCAAGGTGGAGCTGCCGCGAACAGTGAGAGTGCCCGTCACCTCGAGCGTCGAGCCGCCGCCCACCGTCAGCAACGCCGCATCGTCCAAGGTCAGGCGGTCAAAATTCAGCGCGGCCTGCGGGTCGATGACGAAGGCTTCGTAGACACTGAGCCGCGGGGCAGCCCCGCCGGTGTCCCAGAACCCCGCCGTGCCCGTCCCCGCCAGACCGCCCCCGGCTGCCGTCGCAGTCGTGAACCCGCTGAAGGCGCTGCTGTCATGGCTGTACACCGCGATGCGCCCGCCGCCGCCCGTTGTGAGTTGCCCCGCGTTGCCCACGGCGGTGATCAACCCCGCGCCAACGAGGGTGTCGGTCGTGATCCAGACCGAGCCGCCCGCCGCGCCGCCGTTGTTGCCCCCGGCACTCTGACCGTCGGCGCTGATCTCTCCCGCCAGGGTCAGCGTGCCGCTGACGCTCAGGCGGATGGCGCCACCGCCGCGCGACCAACCGCCGTAGGCACCGCCCCCGCCGGAGCCCAGGTCCACCGGCGCGGCCGACACGCCGTAGCTCGGGGCATGGTTGTTACCGCCCGCGCCGCCGTGGGTGCCGCCGACGCTGTAGGCTCCGCCGCCGCCCGGCCCACAACTGGTGGTATAGCCCTGCGCGTCCGCCGAGATCCGCGAGCCGGTCTCGACCGTCACACTGCCAGCGTTGATCGTGACGCCCACGCCCACCCACTGCCCGCCCACCTGGGCCGAGGTGTCCTTGCCGCCCAGGAGCAACGTTGAGTTCTCCCGAATCAGCAGGCTGCCGGTAACCGCAAGCGTCGAACCGCCGGCAACGGTGAGCGTACAGCCATTCTCGAGGGTCAACTCGTCGTAGCTGTGGACACCCTCGAGCAAGACCGTGTTGGTCGCGATGACCGTCGGCACCGCCGCGGCCTCGGGAACCAGCCCCGCCAACCCCACCAGCAGCGCCCCGGTCAGCGCCAGTCGGCCCCAAACAGGAAGCGAGCAACTACGGCTCATCCGGGAGCGGATCCCGGGAGCGGCACACGCGGTACCCATGAGACTACACCTTCCCGTTGCCAACCTGCTGCGGCCGTGGCCACCCGCGCGACGCTGCGTGCGCAAACTCATACGTTATACTACCAAACCTGTAGAAATAGGGAATGTTCCAGCGACGCTCGGAAATGGGCGCGCCGCTGAGCCGCATTTCCCTTGGAGGGCGAAGCTCCCCAGGCGCGCACGCGCCGCTGAGCCGCATTTCCCTTGGAGGGCGAAGCTCCCCAGGCGCGCACGCGCCGCTGAGCCGCATTCCCTTGGAGGGCGAAGCTCCCCAGGCGCGCACGCGCCGCTGAGCCGTGTGGCGCCTCGCAGCCAGCCGGAAAGGACCGGCTCACCGCCTGCAGGCAGGCTGGGGAGGTTCGCCCTCCAGGAAACCACCGAGGCCAAGCCGCCAACACCTCCGCCGCTGAGCCGCATTTCCCTTGGAGGGCGAAGCTCCCCGGGCGCGCACGCGCCGCTGAGCCGCATTCCCTTGGAGGGCGAAGCTCCCCGGGCGCGCACGCGCCGCTGAGCCGTGGCCCCGGGGACGCGCCCGCCCCTCAGCGCCGCAGCGTCTGGCCGTAGCCGTTACCGCTCAACGCCCCCAGTCCGGCGCGCTGGCCGAGCATCGGCCTGATCGTGGTGCGGAGGCTG
>CAILUI010000326.1 GCA_903837355.1 uncultured Victivallales bacterium | reverse complement strand
CTCCGCACCCAGGCCGCCGAACGGGACGGCCCCGAGCCCCACGGCCTGCCCTTCCGCTACGACCCCAAGACGGCCGTCGCACGCTCCGCGGCCTGACCGGACCCCGGCCGCAACCGCAAGCCGGAATGTCCAAACGCCAGGGTCCTGCTGTCCAGCAGGACGCACGCGCCGCTGAGCCGCCGGCTGCGGACTTCAGAGGCATTGCGCGCCGAAGGCCACCGGGATTGCTCTGCACCGGGAGCTGCGGTATGGTGCGGGCATGGCTGCCCTACCCCTCATCCTGGACACGGATCTCGACACGGACTGCGACGACGTCGGCGCCCTGGCCATGGCCCAGGCGCTGCAGCGACGCGGGGTCATTCGCCTTGAGGCCGTCATCTGCAGCGCCCCCGTCCCGGCCTGCGGCCCCTGCGCCTTGCTGCTTAACGAGTACGCTGGAACGCCCACCTTGCCCGTGGGCGTTTTCACCCTCCCGCCCGCGCAGCGTTCGCCGCGCTTCGACCTCTACGACGACCACCGTCGGCGCGCCGCCGAATACTACGGCCCGGCCGGGCTGTACAACGAGATCCTCGTGCGCAGCCGCTTCGGTGCCAACTCGCCCGCCCTGCCCTCGGCCCTGAGCGTCTACCGCCGGCGGCTCGCCGGCGCTCCGCCGAACTCCGTGACCATCTGCGCCATCGGCACCCTCTCAGCACTGGCGGAACTGCTCGACTCGGAGGCCGATGACGCCAGCCCGCTCAGTGGACCCGAACTGGTCAGGCAGAAGGTTCGCCTGCTGGTCACGATGGCCATCGGCACCTACCCCGCCGGGCGCGATGGGTTCAACTGGGCCATGGACCTGCCGGGCGCCGCGCGGGTCCTCAACGACTGGCCCACGGAACTGGCCGTGAGTCCGGCCGGGGAAGACGTCCAGACCGGCGCCGCCCTCAGCACCGCCTGTCACGCTGAGAACCCCTTCCGCCGAGCCTACGAAATCCACCGCGGCGGACCGGGACGCTCGCGCTCGAGCTGGGACCAGGTAGCGCTGCTCTACGCCGCGGGATTGGCGCCGGAGCTCTTCCAGCAGACCGCGGGACGAGGCCTGCACTTCGCCGCCGCCAGCGGCCAGCACACCTGGCTCGAGGCGCCCGCCGCGGCGCCCCGGCGCCACGTCCTGCCGCTGCCCGACGCCGAGACCCTGGCCCGTCTCATCGAGCCATGGATGCTCGCGGGGGCCGCACCCCTCGCCTGACTCCCCGCCACCCGCGGCCGTCACGCGCCCGCCGTTATCCCCTGAGGCTCTCGCGGACCTTCGGATCCACCCGGAAGACACCCAGGCGCGCCCACGCCGGCGCGGGCGAGCGGCCGCCGCGAAACCGGGTGCTTGCGGGCTCTGAGGCCTGTGAAACAGAAGCTCGCGGGGTGCAGGGCACCCGTGGACGCTCGCGGTCTCCAGCGGCGATCCGATGTTTCGCTCTGACATGGTCGGTCGGACACTGCGCCCCGCGGGGGCTGAAGGGTCGCGCTAGCCCCCGTGCGCCTGGCTCGCGCCTTCAGCAGGGCTAGCGCTCACCGGCCCAGATGGTCCGGATCGTCTCCTCCTGACTGTAGCCGTTGGGGCAGGCCGGCCCGCGGGTGTTGGCCTCATACCAGGCCAGGCCGTCAACGGGGTCGGCCAGGCAGCGGCTGCCCGGCATCTGCAGGAAGCCGTTGGGGTCGTTCTCGCGCACCCACTTCGCGGCATAGTGCAGCCAGGTGTTGCGGTAGGCCTCGGGCTGGTGCGCGAGCCAGCAGATCTCGTCGTAGCCCCAGGTCCAATAGGACATGCCGCCCTGGCCAGCCTTGCCGCTGGAACCCCAGTTGTCGAACTCCACCAGGTACGGCAGGCTGGCGCAGGTCCAGCCGCTGGGCGTGGTGCCCCCCTTGCTGCGCTTGAAGAGGCTGTCAAGATAGCCCACCTCCAGCAGGCCCTCCTGCGGCTTACCGGCGACCTCCTTGATGCGCAGCGGGAAGGTGTGAAAGTCGAACAGCAGCTTCCCCTCGAACTGTGGGCCGCCGTCGGGGGTGTGGGCATCGCAGAGCACCAGATGCCGCCGCGCCTGGCCCGCGGCGTACGCCCGGACCCGCCCGAGCACCTCGCGCCAGCCGGCCAGATCCTTGTCCTGCGCACCGATCAGCGCCACCTGGCCGAAGTGGATGCCCTCCATGCCGACATCGATGTACTGCCGCGCCAGGAAGAAGAACCACAGGCGGGTCTCGAGCTTGCCCATGTCCGGCACCGAGGCCCCGGCCTGCCAGTGGTTGTGGAACACGCCTTTATCGAAGAGCATCGCCTCGTAGCGGAAGTTGCGCGTCTCGACCGGCAGGCCGAACTCGGTGAAGACCCAGTCGGGCACGGCGAGTTGGTTGACCTGAGTGGTCACGATCTCGAAGATGCCTGCCTGCAGGATCAGGTCTGGGTCGGCCGCGCGCACCTGGGCCACCACGGTGCGCGCCGCAGCCAGCTTCGCCGGCAGGGCGGTCTCGCCACCCCACATGTAGAGCGTCCGCCCGGCGAACTTCGCACCGATGTTGCGGAGCATCCTCACATCGTCGCTCGCGTCCTTGCGACCGGTACAGAGGTCCATCATCGTGATCGAGCGTGCCAGGTAGCTCTCCAGCACGGCTCTGGAGAGGGTACGGTCGAAGCGGTAGTCGGGCGGCGCCGCACCGGCCGTCGCGGCAGCGCACACCAACAGCAGCGGCACTCGGGGTCCGGTCGGCATCATGGTTCCACCTCGCTACTCACCCTGGGAAAACAGGTACAGGGCTCATCCTGGATCTCGAAATAGGGCACATACTCCAGCGGCGCCGCCCCGGCCACGGCGAAGTGCAGGGGCCGACCCGGAACCGGACGCAGCGCCTGCGGCAGCAGCGCCGGAGCCACGGGCACCGCCAGGCCGTCGCCCCCACCGTCGTGCCGCCGCAGCGCCAGCAGCAGGGGGCCGTATTCCAGCGCATAGTGGCAGCCGTCGTTGAAGCCGGGCTCCGTTCCCCGGTAGCAGGTGGTCCGGAAGCCGATCGGCAGGGCGAAGGAGATGAGGTCGCCGGGGGACCACAGCCGCTCCAGCGCCACGTAAGTCCCGGGTCTGCCCACCGCGACCACGCCGGCATTGACGAGCACCGCCATGTCGCCGGTCGCCCAGGCGGGGACGCGGATGCGGAGGATGGCCCGGACGGGTTCGGCCACGCGCACCTGCAGCCGGACGGCCGAGGCGTAGGGGAACTCGGTACTCATGGCCACCCCGAAGGCCCGGCCACCCACGCTGGTCGCGATCTCGGCGGCGGCAAAGAGGTTCACATAGAGCCCATCGGCCGCCGTCGAGAAGATGTACTCCGGCAGCGAGCCCAGAAGGCGTGTCCCCTGGCCCTCACAGCAGGTGTTCATGCAGTGGTAGTACGGATTACGGTCGGTATCCTTGTGATCCACCAGCCGGGCGTGGTAACGGATGCCCCGAGTACCAACCTGGTTGGCGATGACCACGTTGTAGATGGACTTCTCGATCTCCGTGACGTAGCGTTCCTGCTCGGGATTCAGCAGGTGGAAGCGCTGATTCAGGCGGATCCAGAAGACGCTACCGCAGAGCTCACCGGTCCCCCGCCGCAGCGCGTAGGATCCCGGCGGGTAGAGGTCGGTGCCCTCGGAGATCGCGATCGAGCCGCCCACGTGCTGCCAGTGCTCACGGTACAGCTCCCAGCCGCCGCGGGCCGCGTCGAGATACTTCTCCGCCCCGGTGGCGCGGTAGAGGTCGAGATAGGGCTCGAGAGCGGTGACCAGGTAGTTGTGCGGCCGGTCGTAGGGGTAGAGCCAAATGGCCGCCGGATCGCGCTGCGCCAGCTGCTCCAGCCAGTAGTTCTCCTGGAAGTAGCGCTGCACGACGAGCAGGTCCTCAGCTCGGCCCACCGGCGTGAAGTACAGGCGAGTGCTGGGAATGATGCCCTGCGTCCCCTGCCCCGAGCGGCGCAGTAACTCGGGCGGATAGCAGGACTGGTTGAGCCAATCATAGTAGCCGCGCAACAGCGGGAAGGCCTGCGGATTGCCGGCGTACCCCGCTTCGATCAGGCCCTGTGTGACCCAGGAACGGACATAGGCGCCGTTCTCGCCGACGAACGTGTTCTCGCGCGGGTAGGCCATCAGGTAGCCATCCGGCTCGCGGCAGGCCGCGATCACGTCGACGACCTGGTCGAGCCGCGCCCGCAGTTCGGCATGCTCCAGCCAGCGCAGGGTGTTGCCGGCGCCCATCAGGAACCGTCCTGCCTCTGACCCCGGCAAGGTGTCGAACCACTGCCGGCTACGCGCTTCCGCCAAGGGCGCCGACGGCAGCCCCGCCCGCATCTGAAAATGCCGCACCATCTCGTCCAGCGACACCGCGGTCAGCAGGTAGCGGATGTTGTCCTCCAGCGCCCGCTGGAACAGCCCGCCTCCCAGTCGTACGCCCCCCAGCGGCGCCTGCGCTTGATAGGCGACCGGGTGCCACTGCTCGGGAGGAATCATGTTCCCCGGGTTGTCGGTGACGACGTACTCGCCCTGCGGACGCGGGGGACGAGTCAGCGCGTTCGCCCCCAGGTCACCGGACCCCGAGTCCGAAACCCGGCAGCCCTGGGCTACGTCCGCACCCGCGGCAAGCACGATCAGCTTGGTGAGCGCCAGTTGCCGCTGGCGCAAGCGGGTCGCCGTCACGCGCACATAGCGTGCCGTCACGCCACCGGCAGGAAAGCTGCAAACGCGGTCCTTCGGGTCGGGGTAGTCACGCGCCCCGCAATCTGCAATCAGGCTGGCCGCCGCGAACTGGGGATCCGCCGATACCGCGATCCGGAAGCGCACCGGGAAGCCCTGGGACTCGCCGCTCCACCAGACCACCATGGGCAGAAGTTTGACGGCATCGAGCCGCCGTTCCTCGCCCAGGTCCACCTGCACCCACAGGGTCTGCGCGTCATCTGCCGCCACGGCGGACTGGTACACCGCCGTGAACAGGCGCGCTACGCGCTCGACTCCCATCCCCGCCCGCTGACGCGCCTCAGCGACGTCCCCGACGGGCACCCCAACCAGCGAACCCGCTCCCGCGACCAGGCTAGTAACCATGCCACTCTCCACGTCCTCCTGTAGAACCAGAGCTCGCGGGGTGCTGAACACCCGTGGACGCTCGCGCTCCAGCGGCGGTCCAGGGTTCCATCCTGACCCGATCGGGCGACCGCGGCGACCGCTTGGTGCTGGAGGGCGAAACTCCTGCTGAGCCGTATCCCTCTTCTGGAGGGCGAAACTCCTGCTGAGCCGTGTTCCTCTACGCCCCGCAACGCAGGCGGATGAACTCGCGGGCGGTCTGCAGGTCCTTCAGGGCCGTGGCCGCATCGCAGGTCGGCAACCGCTCGCCTTGGATGGCGGCGATGAAGTTCATCGCCTGTTGGCGCATCGCGTGCACCCAGGGCAACTGCGGTACCGTGCGTGTCGGCGTGGCGCCCTGGCCAGGGTCTTTGAAGACCTCGACACTGCCGGGCCGGTTGCTGGCCAGCGGCGCAGGCAAGGTGATCTTGACGTAGCCGCGCTCGAAGGCGACGAGGGCTTCCTCCTGCCAGTCGATGGTGGTCACATAGGGTGACATCTCGATCGAGCACGGGATACCGCTGGCAGCCTGTCCGACCAGGATACGGCTGGTGGGGTCCACGTACTTCACCGTGTAGTCGCCGCCCAGCAGATGACGCATCAGGTTCACCTGGTGGATGTAGTAGTTGACGAAACTGATGTACTCCTTGAAGACCTCCGCGCTCATATCCGTAGCCGGCGGATCCCACTGCAGCGGCGGGGCGGGGTCCGTGCCATGGACCAGGTCGCTGAAGCCGTTGGCCACCCAGTCACCGGCCGGCATGAGGATGCGCACATAGGTCATGGCGCCAATCTCGCCGGACTGTTGCAGCGCCCGGATCTGCTCCTTGGCGTACTGCGTCGCCGGATCGCTGCGTTTGTGGTAACCGACCATCAGGAAGGTGCCGCTCTTGGCCACCGCCTCGACAATCGTCTCCCCGACCGCCACACTGCCCGCCAAGGGCTTCTCGGTAAACACGGGCACCCCCGCCCGGAGCAGTTCGGGCACCAGCACGCCGTGCCGGGTGAACTGCTGGGACGCCACAATGCCGTCCACCTTCTCCTTGGCCAGGAGTTCCTCGTGGGTCCGGTAGACCTTCGGGACGCCGTAGCGCGCTGCCACCCCGCGGGCCATGTCGGCGCGCAGTTCCGCGATGGCCACCACCTCGCAGCGGTCAGACAGCGCGGCGTAGTTCTTCAGGTGGGCACACTGCCCCATACCGCCAACGCCCACGAAACCGATCCGGACCTTGTTGCTTGACATGAACTGCTCCCCTTCTGCACTTCTGCCTTCAGTCCTTCCCCGCGCGCCGGGGTGGAACGCGGCATCTCCGTATGCCGCGGCCGGGTTACGGAGAACCCGGCTTCCAGGGAGAGGCCGCACCTGCCTGTCATCCCGCAGCCCTCACTCCTTCCCCAACGGATCCACCCGCAGCCCATCCACCAGCGCCCCATCCGGGGTGGTGACGCGCACGCAGACGCCGCATCCGGCCGTATGCTGGGTGATCTTGGCCAGCAGATCGTTCCACCCCTGCCGCAGCACGGCCTTGGCCTTGTCCTCATCCGGATTGAGCCCGCGGACCGCATTGTTGGCATGGACACCTTCGCCGTTGATCCAGAGCTTGATTCCATCGTCCACGCCGATGGCGAGATTGATCGGCTGTTCGCGTGGCACGAAGACGCGGGTCTTCACATAGAGCACGGCGTGGTTGCCGCCGGTCAGGGGGCCGAGATCGACCTGCCAGGCCAGCCCGGGGTCGGCGGGCACCGGTGCGGGCTTCCAGTCGGCCTTCTCCACGCCCTCCTCGGCCGGGAACGGGATGTCGAAGAGCTCCTTGCACTCCTTGCCCTCCTGACGGTAGGGGCCCGTGGCCAGCCAGGGCATGATGTACGACGAGAGCCGGTAGAGGGCCTCCAGCGCCGCCTTGGCTTCCGTCTTCACCTGCTCCACAGCACCCGCGGTTGCGAGCCGTTGCAGCAGCGCCCCGGCGGCGGTCCGGTCGCTGGCCATGATCTGACGGCAGACCTGGACACTGGCCAACTGCGCCTCGGCCCGCACGGCTTCGTCCGCCTCGGCGGCCAGGGCCAGTTCCAGGGCCGCCGGCAACGGCAAGCGGCTGACTTGGCCCAGCCCCAGGCGCCGCTCTTCGGGCCGGGTACAGGCTGCCAGACCCTCCCGACACCAGCGCAGCCGTTCGTCGAGGGGGCTCATCTCGGCCAGACCGACCAGACGCCAATAGCCGCGCAGCGCCAGGACCCGATGCGTCGGCTCCGCAGACGCCGTAGCCAGCTTCAGCAGTTCAGGAAGAGCTTCCGGACCGGCAACGTCAGCCAGGGTGCGCACCGCCATGGTGCGGACGGCCGGATCCGCATCGTCGAGAGCCAGGCGCAGGCGCGCGAAGGCCCCGGCTCCCCCCAGCTCCCCTGCGGCCCGCAACAACGCCGCGCGCGCCTCACCGGTCGTCGCCTCGACCGCGCGCAGCACGGTTGCCGTCGCCGCGTCCAGGTCCCCCGGGCGGCGACCGGCGCTGACGACAGCCGTCGTCGCCGCCTCGCGCACCACCTTGCCGGTGGCCTGGACCAGCACCTCGGTCAGGGCCGCAAACTGGGCTGCCCCAGCCAGGGTTCCCAGCGCCTCGAGGGCACTGGCCGCCGCCGCCTCGTCCGCACCGCGGGCCACGGCAAGCAGGGCATCGCAGGCTGCGGCATCGCCGCGCTGCGCCAGCGCCAGCATCACCTCGGCCTTGGCGGCCGGCGAACTCTCCCGCAGCATCCCCAGCAGACTGCCGGTCACCTCGCCCCGACGCAGACGGCAGAGGGCGGCACGGGCCGTGTCGCGTTCGTCGCCGCTGGTCGCCGCGGCGCGCTCGGTCAGGAGAGTCACGTGACTGGCGTCGCCCAATTCACCCAGAGCCGCCAACGCCGCCACGCGCACCCGTGGGTCAGCGCTGCCGCACTCGACCACGACCGCAGCGGCCGCCGCCGCCTCACCCCGGCGCGCCAGCGAGGCCAACAGCGCCACCCGCAGGGCCGGCGCCAGGCGCGGCAGCCGCTCGGCCACCGCCTGGGTTACGGCAGGTCCACCCTCCAGGCCAACTAGACACTGCACCACCGCCACCTCAGCAGCAGGGTCGGCGCTGTCAAGGGCCTGCTCAAGATGCGCCAACGCCGGCTCACCGGGAGCCAGTAACCCCGTCCAAGCCGCGGTCCGCACCGCCGCGGACTGGCCGGCCCCGGCCAGTCGCCGGCAGAGCGCGTCAGCCGCGGCCCGGTCGCCCGTCGCCCGCAGTTGATCCGCAGCGCGCAGAAGCCCTTCGCAGTACGCCGCACGCAGCGCCGGCGGGCCGCCGGCCAGAGCGGCATCGAGGCCGCGCACGGCCTCGGCGCCCCCCAGCGTCCCCAGCGCAAGCGCCGCGGACCGGGCCACGTCAACATCCGCCGCCAGCAGCAAGGGTACCAACCGCGTCACCGCTCCCGGCTCCCGGCGGGCTGCCAACGCGTCGATGATGCCGGCTTTGAGCGGGCCGGCAGCCGCGTCCAACGCCGCCAGCAGGGCCTGCCCCGCGGCGGCGCAGGGCATGACGGTCAAGGCATCGCGGGCGTCCTGCGCCAGCTCGCCGTCGGTCAGGAGTTCAGCCAACGTCGGCACCGCGGCGGCGGTGCCGACCCGCTTGAGGTTACGGCAGGCGTCCTCCTTCTGCACCCGGTTGGCACCGGACTGCAGCACGGCCAGCCACTTGCCCTCGTCGGCCGGAGCCTGCGCCCAGAGAGGCAGTGCGACCCACGCCACCAGCCCGATAACGACCCGGAACGGAACTCGCATCATACTTATCACCCGCTGGTTACATCACCGTACGTAGCTCTGAACCCTACACACTCCACGGCGCTCGGAAGGCCGTGCTCAGCAGGCGGTTGGCCTCGTCGTCGCCGGGGAACTGCTCCCGTTCCGGGTCCCAGGTCAGCGGCCGCTTGAGCTCGAGCGCAATGCCACCGAGCAGCACCGCGGTCGCGGCGCGACAGGCGGTCTCAGCGTCGCAGATGGTCGGCTGGCGGGTGCGCACGCACTCCAGGAAGTTCCCAGAGTGACTGGTACTGTGGTAGACCCCCACCGCGCGCGCGTCGGGGACACTGCGGAGCAGGCTGGGCGGGTCGGCCGCGATGCTGTCGCGGTCCACCGCCACCCAGCCCTTGGTGCCGATGAAGCGCGCCCCCCCGACGGCACCGGGCCCGCCCTCGGGCGCACCGCAGGCATGCACGACCACGCCGCTGGCATAGCGATAGCGCAGAACCTCCCCTTCCAGGGAGACCTGCACCGGCCCGCTGCGGTCGGCGTCGAGGACCCACTGGATGAAATCGTAGTGGTGCGGCCCCCAGTTGATATCGCCGATACCGCAGAAGCGATGCGCGTGGTCCACCCCGTCATAGGGCATCCACGGCGCCGGTCCGAGGAACAGATCCCAGTCGAGGCCCTCGGGAATGGGCTGCGGAGCCGCGCGCCCGGCCTGCCAGGAGAAGGTCCCCCCGGGCCGGAAGGCGTAGACTTCCTTGAGCTCGCCGATCATACCGCTGCGTACGATACTGCAGGCCGTGCGGAACTTACCGCCGTACTCCGAGCGCTGCTGCGTGCCGGCCTGAAAGACACGGCCGTAGCGCTTCACCGCCGTCGCCATAGCCCGACCCTCGCGGATGGTGATCGCGGTCGGCTTCTCGCAGTAGATGTCCTTGCCGGCGCGGGCCGCCAGGACCGTCATCGCACCGTGCCAGTGAATGGGGGTCGCGATCAACACCGCGTCGATGTCGTCACGCGCCAGCAGGCTGCGCAGGTCGTTGTAGGCTTCGCAGCAGCGGTACGAGCCGGCACCGAGGCGACTGGCGTAGTGCTCGTTGACGCGCCGAGTCGCCGCCAAGCGACGGTCGCGGACGATATCGCAGACGCCCAGGATCTGCACGTCCTCGCGGGCCGTGTAGCCACCGGCGATGTAGGTCCAGGCACCGCCGAGCAGGTGTCCCCCGCCCTGGCCGCCGACCCCGATGAAGCCCATGGTGATCCGTTCGCTGGGCGCGGTGTGCCCATCCCGGCCCAGGGCCGAGGCCGGGATGATGAGGGGCGCCGCCAGGGAGGCCCCGGCAGCCTGCGCCGCGCGGCGCAGAAAGGTCCGGCGGGAGAGGGCAGATGTGTATTCCATAGGGTTTCCTGACTTACCGGCGCTCCGAGCTCACGGACTCTGCACGAAGAGGGTGACGCCCTTCTTGTTCGAGCTGGCGACGTCGGGACGACCATCGAGGTTGACGTCGACCACCTGGGCATGCAGCCCGACCCCGCTGTTGTCGTCGATGACCTGCCGCGTCCACTGCGGCCGCCCCTCACGGCGCTGCAACTCGAACCAGCACAGCAGCGCCGGTTCATCGATGCCCGGATCGCCCTGCGTGTGCGCCCAGAAACGCTTGCCGGTAACGAAGTCCAGCAAGCCGTCTCCGTTGACGTCGACCAGGTGCAGGGCGTGGGTTTGCGAGATGCTCTTGTCGATCTCGTGGAGGATCCAACCCTCGGGCGTCTGCTCCGTCCACCAGATGCCGTACCCATGCGCGCTGCTGCTGAGGATGTCGGCATCGCCGTCGCCATCCGCATCGAGAACCGCCATCTGGGCACAGGATTGCGACAGCTTAGCCGGGTGGAATGGCCAGGGCTCGCCGCCGAGCCCGCCACGGCCTTCCCACCAGCCCTCCGGACAGAGCACATCACGGCGGCCATCGCCGTTGACATCGCCGCAACCGAAGCCGTGGCCGGGCTTGGGGTCGTTGGACCCGGCAATAACCCGGATCGGCCAGGGCGCGGCCGGATCAGCGCCGGGTGCCGCCACCGCCACACCCTGCGCCGCGGTGAACAGCAACTCCCGGCGGTTGTCGCCGTCGACGTCGAGCCACAGCGGGCTCTCATTGCCCGTCGCGGCAATGGCCGCGAAGCGTGCCCAGACCCCGCCGGCGGCACCGGGATTTCTCAGCCAGGCCGTCTCCGCCCCGGGGAAGCCGACCACGACCAGGTCCAGCCAGCCGTCACGGTCGAGATCCTCGGCGAAGCAGAGGAACTGGTTGCTGTAGCCCTTAGGATCGAACTCCTTCGCCTCGGGCAGCATGGGCTGTGGCTTCCAGTCCGGACCCAGGTAGAGCAGGTTGCCGGTGGCCACGTCCAGGGCCCCGTCGTTGTTGAAGTCGGCCACCGCCACGCCCTCGCTGCGGAAGCGCGGGTCGAGGGTGATCTTCTGGAAGCGGATGGCAGGCTCCGCCGCCACGGCAAGAGTGGCCAGGAGGGCGAGTATGAGGGGGCAGAGCCGGCTACACATGGCATATCCTTCCGATCTGTCCGATCTGTCCGATCTGTCCGATCCGTCCGATCTGTCCGATCCGTCCGCTCGCCGGCTCGGCCACGGCCTCAACTACCCCTGCTTGCCCGCGAGCTGGCGGGTGGCCAATTCGCCAAAACGGTTGGCGATGGCCAGGGCCGGGTCGACGGGCACCTCAACGCGCTGCAGCCGGCGCGGGATGCGCACCGGTGGCGTCGAGCGTAGGGTCTTGCCGGCGAACTGTGGCAGGAACTCACGGTTGGCTTCGATCAACTCCGCCGTCATCTCGCGGACTTCGCGCAGGGTGCAGCAGGCGCTGGTGAGCGGATCCATGGCAATGGCGGCCACGGCCAGCTCGGGATCGCCGCGCAGACCGGCATCGACGGCGAGGCTCTGTACGGTGACGTTACTCTGGTTCAGGGCCGCGCACTGCGGCGGCAGGTCGCCAACTCGCAGCGGATGGAGGCCGCGGCCGTCGACGTAGACCGGCACCTCGACGCAGCAGCCGGGCGGCAGGTTGGTGATGTAGCCATCGTTGCGCACGTTGCCGTTGAGGCGGAAAGGGCGGTCCGTCAGATGCGCTTCCAGGATGTACGAGCAGTACTCCACGCTGCGCTGAGTGAGGGCGGCACTCTCCGAATCGAGGTAGTTGACGCCCTTGTACTTCTCGGCCAGCATGGCGCAGTACGTGTAGTAGGCACCGCTCTCGCCACCGAAAGCGGGCTCGTCGCAATACGTCCGCAACGCCCGCGTGCTGGAGCGGAACCAGGGCAGGTACTCCGACAGGTGCCCGGTCGACTCGGTCATGAAGTAGCCAAACTGGCGCATGACCTCGCCGCGGACCTTCTCGTTGGCGTAGTACTCGGGCTTTTCAAGGTTGGCACGCAGGATGGGATTGAGGTCGCGACCGTCACGCTTGTCATGCAGTTCCAGGAACCAGGCCATGTGGTTGATGCCGGCGCAGAGATGGCCGATCTGCTCTTTCGGCACGTCGACATAGCGGCTGATCAGATCCAGGGTCGTCTGCACACCATGGCAGAGACCGATGAACTGCACCGGCCCGGCCACCCGGCCCAGAGCCAGGCAGCAGGCCGCCATCGGGTTCGCGTAGTTCAGCAGCAAGGCCTGCGGACAGAGTTCCGCCATGTCGCGCACGATGTCCACCAGCAGCGGGATCGTGCGCAGACCGCGCAGGACGCCGCCCGGCCCCAGCGAATCGCCGATGCACTGGTCGACACCGTACTTCAGCGGGATCTCGTAGTCGTGGCGGAAGGTCTCGACCCCGCCGACCTGGACCATCAGGATCACATAGTCGGCCCCACGCAGGGCAGCGCGCCGGTCAAGCGTGGCCGTGACCTTCGTCCGCAGCCCGTTCTCCTTCACCACCCGGCGCACGAAGGCCGCCATCTGCTCGAGTTTGGGCTTGGTGCGGTTCATCAGACAGATCTCGCTGTCACGGAGCGCCTCCGTGGCGAGCATGTCCATCACCAGCGTCTTGCAGAACACCAGACTGCCGGCACCGATCATAGCAATCTTAGGCATGGTGAGAGCTCCTACTGGACGAACTGGACGAACTGGACGAACTGGACCGACTGAACGCACTGCACAAACCGGCCACTGCCGCTGACCGGCGCAGCACTCGCCGGGCGCCGCCTGGCTACAGCCCTTCGTTGTAGTAGACGTAGAGGCCGTCTTTGCCGGGGGCCACCAGGTCCAGCCGGCCGCTGCCGCGCAGGTCGGCCAGGGCGAAGTGGATGCCGCAGCCCTTGGACTCGCCGATGGGCCCGTAGTCGATGACCTGCTTGGCGAAGCCTTCGCCGGTCCACTTGAAGTAGTAGATGCCCACATCGTCCCACTCGCCGGCTTCATGGCCGCAGTGTGCACGATGGCGCTTGCCGGTCACCAGCTCGGGCTTGCCGTCGCCATCGATGTCAGCCCACATCAGGTCGTGGTACTGGGCGTTGAACGGATCGATCGGGTGCGGCCGCCAGGAGAGCACACCCGCGGCGCTGCGCTGCGGCTCGTACCAGGTCAGGCCATAGCCATGGCCATTGCCGACGATCAGCTCGTTGCGGCCGTCGCCGTTGAGGTCCACCACCAGCATCGGCACGCTGGCGCCGCCCCAGTCGAGCTGCAGGTCGGGGTGCCAGGTCCAGGGCTCTTGCCAGGGCTTGGCCGGACACTCAAGCCAGCCGCGGGTCAGGACGATATCCATCCGGCCGTGGCCGGCGATGTCGCCACAGCCCAACCCATGGCCTTGCGCCTGCCCTTCCGGGAACTCGTAGACCGTGATCTTCTCGAAGGCGCCCGTGCCCTTGCCGCCCTGGGTCTTCAGCTTGAACAGGCTGACATCGCGCCGGCCGGGCGTATTGGGCACGATCTCGGGGACGCCGCAGCCATCGATGTCCCAGGCGCGGGTGGTCTCGACATTACCGGTCTCGCCCATGCTGTGCTCGGGCCAGGGCTTGGTCGGGTCGGCCGGGTTCTCGCGCCAGCGCAGGGCATTGCCCCACCAGCCGCCGGTGATGTAATCGGGCCGGCCGTCGCCGTTGACGTCCATGGCGATGGTCGAGAAGTCGTCAAAGTACTCGCCCTCGGCCCGGACGGCGCCGATGAAATGCTTACGGCGGAAGTCGGGGCCCTGGTACCAGAAGGCCCCGGAGACCACGTCCAGCACGCCGTCGCCATCGACATCGAACACGCCCGCCGACTCGTAGGTCTCATCCGCAATCCACACCCGACGCCATTTCAGTGGCATGTGCTACCTCCCTTTCCAGCAGATCTCTTTGAGCGCTTCGACGGCGTACTTGTAATTCGCCCAGGCGGCGTCCGGCGGGATCAGGTGGTCGAAGCCGGGGATGTACCGGCCCCGCCTTACCATCGCGGCGGCCTTGGCCAGTTCCCGGTCCACATCCGCCAGGCTGCCCGCCAGACAGCGCTTGTCCAGACCGCCCCAGATGGCCAGGTCCGGGTACTGCATACGGTACTGCCGAATGTCATTGCCCGCTTGAACCTCAAACGGGAAGAAGACGTTGACCCCATGCCGGGTCATCACGGCGACCAGCTCGCTGCAGTCGCCGTCGCTATCCACGGAGATGAACTCGATGCCGAGAGCGCGGGCGCGCGCCGCAATCCGGTCGTAGCAGGGCATCATGAAGCCCTCCACCATCGCCGGCGAGATCAACGAGCCCTGACGGCCGGACATATCCTCCCAGATGTGCACGTGGTCGACCCGCACCCGCGCCACCACCCGCTCCAGCAGCGCCAGCCACAGGTCGACATGCGTCACCATGATGTCGCGCACCAGCTCGGGGGTGTCATAGAAGGCGTACAGCAGCCCCTCGGCCCCGAGCAGGTCGCGGGCGGTGCCGAAGACGCCCCAGGGGAAGCTGCCGAACTGCACCGGCGCGTCGAGCCGCGCCATCTGCTCTGCAAAAGCATCCAGATGCGCCAGGCGCTCGCGGAAACAGGGCTGCAGCCGCTCGCGCTTGTAGCGCTCCCAGTCGGCCGCGGTCCGCACCGGGTGAGCCAGGAACTCCGGCATGCTGGCACCGTCGCGCCGGTTGCGCACCGTGATGCCCCGGCTGTCGCGGGAGACGACGAACTCCGCGTCCTCGGAAAGCACCTCCCCGACGAACGCTGGGCAGGGGCCGTATTCCACGGGCACGGTCTGGAAGAACGCATCGAACCCGAAGACCTGCTGCAGATCCAGATCGGCCAGGCCGGACTCGCGACGCCAGCGCGTCAACGCGTCCCCCCACGGCGCAAAACCTAGCCACATCGGGAACGGTACGCGGTCCGTCGGCGCCCCGCGCAAGGTGTTCAGAATGCGCTCGCGGTTGGTCATGGAGTCATCGCCGAAGTTGGCAGGAATTGCCGTCTGCCCACAGCACTCCTGGCAGTTTGCCCTAAGCTCATACTGCTACAAAGTATGCAGGAAACAGCACTCATGAAAGCCGAAGCTATTGGCCATGATTGCCTTTCTGTTGCTAAAGATTGCGGCGAGGTGATGGCGTGGCTCCAAGCTTCATCAGCGTCAGCCGACTGCGCACCGACCGGCAGTGGACCATCCAGCCGCATGCGCACCCCTTCGCGGAGATGCTCGTCTTCCTGGCCGGCCGGCATTGGGCCGCGGTGGACGGTCGAGAGCTCTGGTCCGGACCTGGTGACGTGCTGCGCTTCAGCCCGGGCCAGCAGCACCATGAGCACACGGGTGTCGAGGCGCAGACCGAATGGCTGTGCCTGGCCTTCCAGGGCGATGACGCCGCGGTACCGCTGCCCGGCCAGACCCATGACGGCAGCGGCCGCATCCGCCTGCTGGGGGAGTGGCTGCTGGCGGAGCGCGACTCCCTGTCGCCGACGGCGGGTCGGCTGCGCGACGCGCTGCTGGGGGCGCTGCTGGCGGAGTTCGCCGAGACCTTCCAGACCCGTGAGCACGAGCTCGTGCGCCGGGTCCGGCAGCACGTACGCGAACACCTGAGCGAGCCGGTCTGCCTGGCCGACCTCGCCCGCGCTGCCGGCCTCAGCCGCTTCCATTTCGTCCGCGAGTTCCGCCGCCTGGCCGGCCGCACGCCGATGGCGGATGTCCGCCGCCTGCGGCTGGACCAGGCGCGGGACCTGCTGGTCTCGAGTTCGCTGCCCCTGAAGTCGATCGCCCAGCGCAGCGGCCTCGGCGACGAGCAGGCGCTCTGTCGCCTGTTCCGCCGGCACTTCGGGGCGTCGCCCGGCTCCCTGCGCAGCCGCGAGCAACCGCCGCGCTAACTGGCAGAGCGCGTGGCGAGGGGTTACACTTAGGCCCACCTGGCGCGAGCGCGGCACGAGCTACTGGGATGGCCGCGGCCCGGGCGATACGCGAGAGCAAGACGCCGTTGACCTGAAACCGACTCACCGAGGAACCGACACACATGAAGAGCACCACGAGGTTACTGGGCGGCCTGTCGTTGACGCTGGCGCTGGTCGGCTACAGCCAGCAGGCCGAGTTGCTGGTGGCCCTGCCGGACTACTGCAACACGCCCGACGGCATGTGCCTGTTGCCCGATAGCAGCATCATCGTTTCGATTCCCAACTTCAACGATGAGACCAAGCCGCCGCTGCTGCTGAAGATCACGGCCGACAACAAGCCGGAGAAGTTCTACGAGTTCCCCACGCCCTACCCCGGTCTGCCCGCTGGCATTGACCGCATCTGCCCGATGGGCCTCGCGCGGGCGCCGTCCGGGGATATCTACCTCGCCGACATGCTCTACATGAAGGACAAGAACCAGAAGTCCCGCCTCTGGAAGCTGGTGGTGCGGAATGACAAGGTGGAGAAGATGGTCCTCGTCGCCAAGGGCTTCAACGTCGCCAACGGCATCGCCATCCGTGGAAACTACTGCTACATCACCGAATCGGTGCTGGTGGAGGACTCGCACCCGCTTATCGGCGCCGTGCTGCGCTTTGCCCTGGACGAGACCGACGTCACCCTCAAGACGCCGCTCAAGGACGATGCGCATGTCATCGCCACCTTCACCAGCAGCAATGAGGACTGGCGCTTCTCGGCCGACGGCATCGAGTTCGACAGCAAGGGTAACCTCTTCGTCGGCATCTTCGGCGATGGCGTCCTGAACAAGCTCACCTTCGACAAGGACGGCAAGGTCACCTCGAACACGGTCTTCGCCAAGGCCCCCGGCAAGCTGATCACCTGCGACGGCATGCACCGCGACGCGAACGACAACCTCTACGTCGCCGATTCGGCCGCCAATGCCATCCAGATGATCCGCCCCGACGGCAGCGTCGAAACCCTCGCCAGCAACGGCGATGTGACCGACAAGCGCACCGGCCAGATGGACCAGCCCTGCGAAGCGCTGGTACGCGGCAACACGATCGTCGTCTCGAACATGGACTGGCCTTTCCCCAAGTTCAAGAACAGCGGGCACCAACTGCCCGCTACCCTGTCGGTCATCCGCCTGAAACCGGCGGCCCCCACGGCGAAGTAACCCGGTGACAACGGCAGCACCGGTGGACGACAGCGCGGCCCGTCCCCGCAACCACACCCAAGGGAGGTAGGCAATGTCGGCAGCGAACAAGGCTCTCGTGCAGCGCTACTACACCGAAGCGATGGGGGACCTGGCGGGCCTCGAGCAGGTCGTCGGCCCCACCTTCGTCGACCACCACTTCCCGCCCGGGCTGCCGGTCGGACCAGCCGGGGTGCGCCAGTTCTTCACGGCGATCCTCGGCAGCGTCTTCAGCGAGATGCAGATCGAGGTCGATTTCCTGCTCGCGGAAGGCAACAAGGTGGACTGTCACTTCGCCCTGCTGGCCAAGCACACGGGCGAGTTCGCCGGCATCCTGCCCAAAGGCAATGCGATCCGCTGTCCGGCGATCAGTACCTTCCGCATCGAAGGCGGCAAACTGGTCGAGGCCTGGGAGATCTTCGACAGCGGCAGCCTGTTCCAGCAGATGCGGGCCTAGGCCGCACGAACACCCCCGATAGAATATCTTAAGTCATTCTAGGAGAATTACTTATGAATACAGTCTTCATTGCCCCGCGCAAGTATGTACAGGGCCGCAACCTGTTGCGTGAGGCCGGCGCCTACATCGCCAAAGTGGGCCAGAAGCCGCTGGTCCTGTGGGATGTGCGGGTGAAGGGGGTGCTCGGCGAGCGCCTGCTGAGCAGCCTGCGCGAGGCGAAGCTGCAGATCATTGACGTCGAGTTCCGCGGCGACTCCACCCGCGCCGAAGCGGCGCGCGTGACCGAGCTCGCCAAGGCGGGCGGCGCCGATGTGATTGTCGGCGTCGGTGGTGGCAAGACCCTCGACACCGCCAAGGCGGCCGCGGCGGCGGCCGGCACCCGCATGGTGACCATTCCGACGCTGGCCTCGACGGACTCGCCGACCAGCTCGTTCACGGTCTGGTACGACGAGAAGGGCAACTGCACCGGCTTCGAGAGCTGGGGGGTGAATCCGGACCTGGTACTGGTGGACAGTCAGGTCATTGCCGACGCGCCGCTGCGGGCCTTCGTGGCCGGCATGGGCGACGCGCTGTCGACCTGGCTGGAAGCGCGCGTGGTCCTGCAGACCGGCAAGCAGAACCTCGCCGGCGGCGTGCCGACGCTGGCGGCGATGGCCATCGCGCGGCTCTGCTACGACACGCTCATGCGGCACGGCCTGGAAGCCACGCGGGCGGTGGCGCGGCACCTGGTCACCCCGGCGGTGGAGAAGGTGATCGAGGCCAACACGCTGCTCTCGGGGCTGGGCTTTGAGAGCTGCGGCGTGGCCTCGGCGCACATGATCGCCAACTGCCTGCCGTCCTTCCCCGAGTGCCACGGCCTGATGCACGGCGAAGAAGTCGGCTTCGGCATCATCAGCCAGCTCTGCCTGGACGCCGACCTGCCAACCGCTGAGATCCACGCCATCGTCGACTTCGAGATCGCCATCGGCCTGCCGGTGACCTTCGCCGACCTGCGCCTGGAAGGGATCACCCGCGAGCGCCTGCAGCAGATCGGTGCCATCTGCGCCGGCGCCGGCTCGCTCTGCCACAACCATCCCTTCGAGGTGACCGCGGACAGCATCGTCGACGCCATGATTGCCGCCGACGCCCTGGGCACGGAGCGGAAGGGGTGCCGATGAGCGCGCTGTCGTCCGCCGAGCGCGTGCTGCGGGTCTTGCGGCGGGAGGAGCCTGACCGCATCCCGCATTTCGAGTGGATCATCGACCGGGCCGTGCGCGAGGCCATCTGCCCCGGCTGCACCATGGAGGAGTTCACCCTGCGCATGGGGCTGGACGCCATCCTGACCGCGCCGGACTTCAAGAAGGAGCGGATCGGCGCCGGACGCTGGCGCAACGAGTGGGGCATGATTTCGGAGGACTCGGGAGAGGAGCACTCGGTGCCCCTCGACGGGCCCATTCACAGCCTCGAGGACCTGCGCCGCTATCAGCCCCCGGACCTGCACGCCCCCGGCCGCTACGCCAGCATCGAGCGGCTGGTGCAACGCTACAAGGGCAAACTCGCCATCGGCGTCCACCTCAACGACGTCATCTCGGTGCCGCGCAACTTGATGGGGTTCGAGAACCTGCTGGTGGCCTTCGCCGAGCAGCCCGCCCTGGTGCGCGAGTTGGTGGCCCTCTCGGTCAGCGCCAACCTGGAGATGGCACGGGAAGTGGCGCGCCGTGGCGCCGACTTCGTGTTCACGGGTGACGACTACGCCTCCAGCCTGGGCCCGCTGATCTCGCCGGACATGTTTCGCGAATTCCTCTTCCCTGGACTGAAGCAGCTCTTCGGCGGGATTCGGGCCCTGGGGCTGCCCATCATCAAGCACAGCGACGGGAACCTCATGCCGTTACTGGACATGATCCTGGAGAGCGGCATCGACTGCCTTGATCCCATCGAACCGCAGGCCGGGATGGACATCGGGGCCATCAAGCAGGCGTACGGGCACCGCATCGCCATCAAGGGCAATGTGAACTGCGCCCAGACGCTAAGCTTCGGGACGGAACGGCAGGTCGTCGAGGAGACGCGCGAGGTCATCCGCAGCGCCGCTGCGGGCGGCGGCCTCATCCTCTCTTCGAGCAACAGCATCCATTCGGGCGTGAAGCCGGGCAACTACCTGGCGATGTGGAACGCGATCCGCATGTATGGCACCTACCCGATCCGGCTGGGGCCATGGAGCGCAAGCGACACCGGAGCGGCCTTCTCCTGACCGGCCCCGGGCGAGAGGAGCAGCATGGACTGTCTTCTGGGTATCGATCTGGGGTCGACAAGCCTCAAGGCCGTGGTCTACGATCTCCACGGCAACGCCATCGCCAAAGCCAGTCGGCACACCGAGCTCCACCGGCCCTCGAGCGAGCATCCGGAGTGGGCCGTGTGGCGGCCTGAACAGATCTGGGGCGGGGTGGCCGAGGCCGTCCACGAAGCCGTCACCACCGTCGGCGACGCTCAGCGGATCAAAGGGGTAGCCGTCACCGGCATGGGCATGGACGGCCTGCCCATCGACCGCGACGGTAACTGGCTGTACCCGCTCATCAGTTGGCACTGCCCCCGCACCGCACCGCAACAGCAGTGGTGGCTCGAACACGTTGGCGCGGAGCGGCAGTTCGCCATCGGCGGCAACCCCATCTGGGCCTTCAACACCGCCCTGCGCATCCTCTGGCTACGCCAGCACGAGCCCGCCCTGTTCGCGAAAGCCGACAAGTGGCTGCTGATCGAGGACTTCATCAACTTCATGCTCTGTGGCGAGCGTGCCACCGACTACAGCATGGCGTCCTGCACCCTGCTCTTCGACCTGCATCGCCACGACTACTCGGACGAATTACTCGCCCTCGCCGGGATCGACCGGAGCCTGCTCTGCGACGCCAAACCGAGCGGGACGGTCATCGGTACCATCCACCGTCAGGCGGCCGAGCGTACCGGCCTGGCCGTGGGCACCCCCGTCGTCCTCGGTGGACACGACTTCCTCTGCGGTTGCCTGCCGGTAGGGGCCTTCAAGCCCGGCGTCGTGCTCGATGTGGTCGGTACCTGGGAAATGGTGGTGGCGGCCAGCGCCAAGCCCGTGCTCAATCCGACCGTGCGCGACATGGGCTGGTGGATCGATTCGCACGTGGCGCGGGGCATGTGCGCGGCGATCGGCAGCGTGGTCGCCTCCGATATGCTCGAGTGGTTCCGTAAGCTCTACGGCTTTGAGGAGAGCCAGAAGGCGCAGCAGGAAGGCGGCGTGGACTGGGATTACCTGATGGCGCAGGCGCGGACGGCGCCGCCGGGGGCCCATGGCGTGATGTTCCTGCCGCACCTCTCCGGCAGCACCATCCCCGTCGTGGATCCGCGCTCGCTAGGCGCCTTTGTCGGCCTGCGCAACCTCGCTACCAAGGGCGACATGCTGCGCGCGATCGTCGAGGGGCTGAACTACCAGTTCCTGCAGATCCTGGCCGGACTGGAACAGGGCCTGGGCGTCCGCCCGGAGAAACTCGTCGCCGTCGGCGGCGGCACCAGCAATACCTTCTGGATGCAGAACAAGGCGGACGTCGCGGGCAAGGTGATCGAGGTGCCGCAGATCGAGGAGGCAACGCCCTTGGGCGCTGCCATCCTGGCCGGCATCGGCGTCGGCCTCTACCGCGATGAGCAGGATGCTTTCGAACGCGTCTACCGCCCCGGCCAGGTCTACGAGCCCGACCCGCGCCTGACGGAGCAGTACGCCGCACGCTTTGCGGTCTTCGCGCAGATCTACCCGGCCCTGCGCGACCTCAACAAACGCCTGCAGGACGTGGGCTAGCCGCCGCGATCTCCTGTTGCCGTCGCGCCGCGTCCCAGCCCAATACCCCGCCGACCACGGCGGCCAACTCGGCCAGCACGGTCGGCGTCGCCTGCCCGAGGATACCGATGGTGCTGCGACGATAGACCAGGTCCGCCAGGTACACGACCTGCTCCTGAGCCGCGATGCGCCGGATCTCTTCGACACTGTATTCCGGCAGGGACTGCAGCGGCTGCTCGCCAGCCCGTGCGTAGCCCTCGGCCGCAGTCCCGTAGCGCTCCAATAACTGCTCCACCCGGCCTTCGGCCACCCCGGCCGTGCGGGCAACGCGCTGAATCCACTCCGTACGGCGGCTGGCGTCGGTCGGGAAACCCCTGCCGCCGCCGATGGGCAGATCCTCCGTAGACTGCCGCCGCGGCACGCCGAGACGCTCGAGAACCAGGTCGGCCGTCTGCTCGGCCAGAGCCCGGAAAGTCGTCCACTTGCCGCCCACCAGGCAGTGCACCGGGAACGGCCGGCCTGCCGCCGGCTCCAGCACGCGGACGCTGTGACCGCGGCTGATGATGGCGGTCACGTCGGTGCCGGCGTAGGGCAGCGGCCGCACGCCGCAGTAGGTGAAGACGACGTGCTGCCGGGTCAGCGCGATGCCGGGGAACACGCCGCGCAGGGTGGTCAGCATGTACTCGATCTCGCCCTCGTCACACTCGGCCTGGTCGGGGTCGTCGACGGCGATGTCGGTAGATCCCATGATGATCTTGTCCAGGAAGCGGAAAACGATGCAGACGCGGCCGTCGGAATGCTGGTAGTAGACCATCCGGTCGCCCAGCGACTGGTAAAGCTGCGGGCAGTCGACCACCAGGTGCGAGCCCTTGGTCCCGCCCATGAAGTGCGTGCTGATACCGAGGGCCGCGTTGGCGCGGTCCACCCAGGCACCGGTCGCGTTCACGACCAGGCTGGGTTCGACCGCGAAAACCTCGCCCGTGGGCAGGTTCTTGAGCATCAGCCGGCCCTGCTCCAGGCCCACCGGCTCGACGTAGTTGAAGGCAGCGCACTCCGGGTTGGCGGCGCGGGCTTCGTCGATCAACTCGATGCAGAGCCGCTCAGCCTGGGTGATCTTGGCGTCCCAGTAGGTCGCCGTGGCGACGATGTCGGGGTCCAATCCGGCAATGGCCTGCAACGACTCCGCCCGGCCGGTCAGGAAGTGGGTCGGGGTGCGGCGGTTCTTGCGCGTCACCAGGTCATAGAACAGCAAGCCCAGGCGGGTGACCAGGCTGCCGCGCTCGCCGGGATGCACCGGCACGCCGCAGAAGATCAGCGGCGAACGCAGGAGTCCCGCCGTGTGGGAGTAGAGCGGAATCGTCGTCGGTAACGGGCTGACATAATGCGCGGCATTGACCAGCAGGCGGTTGCGCTCGAGCAGCGCTTCCCGCACCAGGCCGAACTCGCGGTTCTCGAGGTAACGCAAGCCGCCGTGGATCATGCGTGAGGACTTTGAGGTCGCGCCAGCAGTAAAGTCGGCCCGGTCGACGAGCAGACAGCGGACCCCCTGCGCCGCCAGTTCGCGCAGCAGGCCAATACCGTTGATGCCGCCACCTAGGATCACCACCGGTTTGCCTGGCCGCGCCAGAAAATCCTTGAGTTGAGTCACAGGGAAACACCTCCCGGGCATGTGTAAGGGACATCCTCAAACGCGGCAAACTCTAGCTCGCCAGCCTCGGAAGGCAAGAGGGTAAGGACCGGCCCTCGCCGCATTCCCTTGGCGGGCGAAGCTCCCCGGGCGCGCACGCGCCGCTGAGCCGCATTTCCCTTGGAGGGCGAAGCTCCCCAGGCGCGCACGCGCCGCTGAGCCGTGGCCCCGGGGACGCGCCCGCCCCTCAGCGCCGCAGCGTCTGGCCGTAGCCGTTACCGCTCAACGCCCCCAGTCCGGCGCGCTGGCCGAGCATCGGCCTGATCGTGGTGCGGAGGCTG
>CAILUI010000325.1 GCA_903837355.1 uncultured Victivallales bacterium | reverse complement strand
TCGTCCAGCTTCTCGTTGGGGAGATAGTGCGCCACGCCACCCAGGAAGGGGAACGTGCTCTCCTTGACCATGGCATGAGCGCGGCTCTCGAGTACCGCCAGGCGCTTCAGGCTCTCTTTGGGCACCAGGCGCTTGTGGCCCAGTGAAATGAGGCGGTCGTTCACCTGGTCGCGGGCGAGGCCCAGGTCCTCGGGGTTGAGCTTCTTCTGCGCGCGCCAGTAGCGCACGCTGACGCTCAGCAGGACACCCCGCTGGGTCAGGGCATCCAGGAAGGTGCTGTCGGTCTGCATCGTACGGGGTTCCTTTCGGTAGGTTGGGGTAGCCGGCAGTCAGGGCCGGCGCTTGCTGGTGCAGCGGCAGGTGATCCGCTGACGCTGACACACCGGGCACTTCTCCCGGTCGCAGCCGGGGTGATGGTGGCCGCCTGCGGCGACGTTGCAGTCCGGGCAGCGTTCGCCGGTATCACTCTCGTAGCGCACCGTGGGGATCCAGTTGTGGGCGGTGATGCGCAGGCAGTCGTTGGCCCGGCACGTCGTGACTGCCGGCTCCAACATTTCCTGGCGGCAGGCAGTGCAGATGGCCATGGGGGCACCTTCCTATGGGTAGGGGTGAAGGGAACTCTGGATGACCAACCGGCCCGGGGCCGTACGGATGACGATGCTGTCGCCATCGCTGAACCCGGCATCGGCCAGCCATTTCGCGGAGAGCGAGATCCAGGGGCGCACGTACTCGTAGGGCCGGCCTGGCCAGCGCGCCTTTGAGGAGTGCAGCTTCGAGTAGACCTTCGAGTAGTGGGTTGATGTTCTCACGGCGGTAGGTGCTTCATTCATAGGATCGAGCCGTCCTTTGCGTCCACGACCATGCCGAAACCGCGCACCGGCACCCAGGCGCTGTAGGGCTTGGCATCGATGACACCGAAGACGATGTGCAGCGACTTCTGACCCTTGCGCGAACGGGCACCGTAGACACGGAAAGCACGGAACTGGCCGCGGGCATAGAGCGCCTTCCCGGCGCGGATGGCGCAGTTGATGTCGCGGGCATTCATGGGATCGTGAGTTCCTCTCCAGTAGCAGCCCTGGCCTGCCAGGCTCCGGGCCGCTGTCTCAGGTGTTGTCTTCCTCCTCGATGTCGCCGAACACGGCTCCGGCCTCGGCAGCGATCTCGCGAGCCGTGCGTTCACAGAACTCGGCGATCCGGGACAGGGGTAGCTCGTGACCCGGTTCAGCAGATGCCGTGGATTCGTGGGGGTTGTTCCCCGCCGCGTACACCTGCTGTCCATCGAGGAAGACTTCGTATCCGGTGCAGGAGAACCTGCCGGTTACCGTTCCTGCGGGTTTCATATTCTGGACTCCATCGTACTGCCAGCCTCATGCTGCCCGATTGGCCGTGACCGAGACTCGGGCACGACTGCGGTGCCAGGCGGCACAGGCTTCCGCATACTGGCAGTCGCTGCAGGACCAGCTTTGTTCAGAGGGCAGGAAATGCTCCGCCTTGACCATGGCGCTCACCACCTGCAGCAGGGCTTCCAGGCGCAGGAGCCGATCCTCGTTGCGCACCGTTTCCAGATGGGTCACCGTGGGCTTGGCGGTCTTGGTCACCACGTCGAAACGGAACCGGGTCGGCGTGCCGTCAGTGAAGCTGCGGGCGTAGAGGTAGCAGGTGGGCTGGAGATCGCTGTCGGCCTTGCCTTCGGGCCAGCGGCGGGCCGCGGTCTTCCAGTCCACGATGGTACACCCCTCGGCATCCTGCACCACCAGGTCATACTCGCCGATCAGCGGTTTGGGCTCGGTACCGCCCGCGTGGGGCAGCGGCACCTGGAACACCTCGCCCACCGCCAGGATACGGTCAGCGCGGCACATCGGATCGGCGAGCAGCGCCTGCAACATGCCCTGACCCTGGCGGATCAGCGTGTCCACGGTCTCGTCTTCACGGAACTGCACCGGGATCTCCGCTGTACGGCACTCCTGGGCGAAGAGATCGCCGAAGAGATCCAGGGCTGGAGTCACCGGCAGATCGCGGCCGGCGAGCCGGGCTCGGAAGGCGAAGGTGCAGGCGCTGTGGAACACCCCGCCGAACACCAGTGCCGCCGGCGTTGAGACCGACGGGAGCTTCCAGACGTACCTGAAAGCCCATTGCAGGCTGCAGGTATTGAGGAACGTGTTCAGGGCTGAGAACGACCAGTGGGGTTTCTTGCGCAGCTCGGCCAGAGTGGGCACTGGCGTGTTCATGCCGCCCTCCGGGTCGCCTGGCGGTTGCCGCCCTCGCGGGCGTTCATGCGGTCGATGAGTTCCGAGGCCTGACGGCGGCTCAGCGCCTCGACCGAGGTCACCCCGAAGTCCCGCTGGCAGGCGCTGTTGAGGGCGCGTACGTCCATACCGCGATCCAGGGCGAGGGTCGTGAGGTATCGGATCTGCTTGGAGGACGCTGGGGCATCGGTCGGTTTGGCCGGCGCTGATGCCGGCTGCTGCTGGGGCTGCGAGGGTTGGGCTGGGGCCGGTGACGCCGGCACCTGGCCGCCGAGTTCGTTCTCGACGCTGTCGCGCACCAGCCCGAAGGTGTCGTGGATGCGGTCGCGGAGCTGCTCGGGGCTGAGGCCATCGGGGATCTCGACCTCGACGCTGGCGTGGTAGCTCTGCGAGGAGTAGTCCCGGCCCTCGACGGGCACCTTCTTGCTGAACGAGGCATTGAGTCGGAGCATGGTGGATCTCCCATAGAGTGAGGCAATTCGGGTGACG
>CAILUI010000324.1 GCA_903837355.1 uncultured Victivallales bacterium | reverse complement strand
TCGTTTTCTGCATGTCGTTCCTCGTCGTCTGCAGTCCCCGACTGGCCTGAAGCTCCTGGCGACCGCGCCGCGGTAACCCCCCGGAGCGCCCCTCCGGCCGCGGCCGGCGGCCGGTCACGACCCGCAAGAAACACCGCTGGCGCGAGCGTCCACGGGTGCCCTGCACCCCGCGAGCTCTTGTTTCACAGGAGGAGCGCTGTCCTGGAGACACGCTGAAGCGTGAACTTTGAACCCGTACGGCACCCGCCAGTCTCATGTCGGTATGCCCGGCGCCAGCCGGGGGCTGGGCTGGAGCCCGCGCTGCCAAGCCCGTCTCGGGCGGGTTCGCGGTATCCGCCGTCTGCAAGACCGCCGTCTGCAAGACCGCCGTCTGCAAGACCGCCGTCTGCAAGACCGCCGTACGGCGGAAGCCCCGGCGCCTGGCCCGCCGCTTCGGCTCAGGGCGTCGCGGGCGCGCCGCCCGAGAGTTGCACCAACAGCGCCCGCGCCGCGGCGCTGCCGTGGAACTCGACGCCGGCGCGCAGCGCCTGCTTGAGCGATTCCTTGGCCGCGTCCTGTCGCCCGAGGGCAGCCAGAATGGCGCCGTGGTGGTAGCTGATGATCGGCAGGTCAGGCTGCAGGGCCACGGCCATCTCGGAGAGCGGCAGTGCCCGATCATGCTGGCCGCGCCGGCTCTGCACCCAGGCCAGGGTGTCGAGGATCTGCGGGTTATGGGGTTCCCGCGAGCGGGCTTGCTCCGCCAAGGCCAACGCCTCGCTGAGGTCCCCGTCCGCATAGTTGATGGCGGCGGCCAGGTTGTTCAGCGACTTCGGGTCGTCCGGCGCCAGCCGGTAGGCCTCGCGGAACTCGGCCAACGCGCCCTTCATATCCCCCGCCACAAAGAGTATCTGGCCGAGTTGCGAACGGGCGATGGTGGAACCAGGATGGTACTCCACCCCTTTGCGCAACTGTTCAACAGCCTTCGTGGTATCACCCCGACGACGCAAGCACTCCGAGAGCTTGATGATCGTATCGAGGTCCTTCGGCAGCACGGTCAGGAGCCGTTCCAGACGCTCCTTGGCCGCCTCGATATCACCCGCCTGCATCTGCGCCGCAACCAACAACCGGTAGGCGCTCTCCAGGCCAGGCTGCTGCGCCAGCGCTTTGCTGGCATGGTCGATGGCCAGGGCCGGCAGCCCACGACGCAGAAACATGGCCGCCAACTGGGTGTGGGCCGCCAGATTGCCGGGACTATCGGCCAGGAGCTTGCTGCCGGCGATGTAGAGGTCGTTGTCCCGCCCCAGACCGAACAGGATCCCCAGATGCTTCTCGCGCAGACGACTGGCGCTGGGCGACTGCTCGATCGTCTGACGGCACAGGGCCAAGCCGTCGACCGGCCGGCCGGACACGAGCAGCACGTCGACAAGTTCCTCGGTGGCCTGCAGTTCACCGGGTTTCTCACTCAGCAGGGCGCGCAGCAACGCCTCCGCCTCGCGGTGGTTGCCCTTGATGCGCAGCAGACGCGCCAGCCCGATGCGACCGACCAGGTTCTGGACGTTCCTGTCGACCAGCCGACGGTAGTACGTCTCAGCCTTGTCCAGATGCTCCTGGCGCAGTTCGAGATCGGCGGCCGTAGCGATGCTCGCCTCATCCTCCGGGTCCAGCTCCAGGGCCTTCTCGATGGCCGTGGCGGCGCCGAGCAGGTTGCCCAGAGCTAGCAGACAGGTCGCCTGCAGGGCGTGGGCTGCCGACAGCGGCGGCGTGCGCGTAAGCAGAGGCTGCAGCAGGTCGAGGGCCTTCCGGTCGGCGCCCTGCGCATTGAGCACTCGCGCCATGCCGAGGACGGCCTGGGGATCGGCCGCGTTGAGCTCAAGGGCCGCGGCAAAGGCCTCGCGAGCGTCATCGGTACGCCCGAGATCCAGGCATAGACGGCCGATGCCGAGGTGCGCCTCCAGGCAGGTCGCGTCACCGGCGAGCGCATCGCGGAAGCACGACCTCGCCTCCTCGGCCTTGCCGGCGCGCTCAAGTTCCAAGGCTTCGGCAACAAGCTCAGCGGCCGCCTCAGGGTTGTGCCCGGAGGGGGTTGACGTCAGCGGGCCAGCCTGAACCCGTGGCCGCTGCAGCGCCGTGGCAAACGGCAAGTGCTGACGGTAGTGCCAGGCCAAAGTGCCCACCGGCACTCCCCAGACCAGCGCCAACAGCATGCCGGTCAGCAGGTACCTGCCCCCGGTCGTCGGTGCCGTACTGGACGAGCCGTACCAGTAAAGACCGGGCTGGCCATCGTCAGCGGTATGCCAGGTCAGGCGACTGAACAGCAGGCACAGGAGCGCCTTGATGCCGTACTTCGGCGCCAGGGCGCAGAGGCGCAGAACACCACCGCCGCGCTCCTGGATGCTGTTGCCTAGACGATGCGTCGGGAAGGGCCGTGTCGGCAGGCCGGACAGCAGCATCGGTAAGCTCCCGATGCCCCAGGCCGTGAGCACCAGGTAGTCCCAGGTCAGGAACAGCAGATCGAAGGGCAGGCGCACGACTTGCACCAGCAACCGCGGCATAACCCGGGTCACACTGCGCTTCGGGACGGCATCTTCACCCATAGCACCCGGCTCCTTCTCGGACCTCTGTTCCTTTCGTGGTGCAGAACCATACTCTGCCGGCGCGGTGGCTGCCAGGCACGTTCCGACCAGATAACTCAGGGCGCCCTGGCCACGGGTCGGAACGCCGCCTGCAGCAGTTCCGTCCAGGAGACGCTGGCCTGGGCCTGCTCAAGACCGCGCTGCACCGCCGCGAAGTCTGCAACCGGGGGCGCCGGCGAGAGCTGGACGACCGCATCGCGCGGCGCACGTTCCAGCCCCAGAGAGCCGTTCCCGGTGACCGTCACCAGCCAGCGCCCCTCCGCGAGCTTGCGGTACACGGCCTTGCCCACGGTGGACTCGTCCGCCGCCCAGGGCACGCCGGCCAGCGCCGGATCGATCAGCGTCCCTGCCGCGGGGGCCGTGTCCGCGTCGAAGACGCGCCGGATCCACAACCGCCCATCGAGCACGACGTAGTCGGCATAGACCTCCCGATCCGGCCGACAGGCCGTCGCGAACTCGCGCGTCGCCCCGTCCGCCGTCCGCACGATCACCTTCACAGCACCTTCACTGACGCGTAGCTCGGTCACCGCGGTCCGGCTGACGGCACGGTTGTAGTCTTGCCGCAAGCGCTCGTAATCGGCGCACAGCGCCTCCAGGCGCCGGGCGTAGACCGTGGCGCTGAGCCGCGCCCGCCCAACCGCCCACAGCGCCGACAGGATGGCGATCAGCAGAACCCCTACCAGAATCATCTCAACCCACGCCCGGAGGCGCCCGACGATGCTGCTGATGTACATGGAAAACCCCCGCCACTTCCCCGTCCCGCCGTCTCGCCGTTTCCCCGTCCCGCCACTTCCCGCGGCGTGCGTCCTACCACGAAATCATCAACTGCCCCGTCACCGCGGCGGTCTGCAGATAGGCTCCAAGTCGGTCCGTCACCACCTCGGCAGCAACCCCCTCCGCCCCCAGGCAGGGCACGGCCGCATTCCTGGTCAACTCGACTCCGGCCGCCGTACCTGGCTCATAGAAGAAGCGCACGCGGGCCGCGCGCAGGCCGGTGATCTCGAGGCGACGGCGGATGGTGGGGAAGCCAGAGTAACGCACCCGGCAGCTCACCGGCCCGCCGTCCTCCTGGTCGATGAACACACGACACTCACGAAACCAGGCCCCCGGCAGGGCATAGCGCGCCCGGCCGCCGCTGATCCACGTATCCAAGCCCGACAACAGGGGAATCCCCTGCGGCATCCGCAACTGCGTCGCCACCGTGCTGTCGGGGCTGTAACCCGCGAGGAAGAAGCCGTTGCGATGCCGGCTGATGCAGAGCATGGGGCCAGGCTGCGAGGGACTCGCTTTGTCGTGGATCACCTCCCAGCCGAAGCCGGCCAGAGCCCGGCGCATGAGGGCTTCAGCCGGGAAGGCCTGGGCGGCGTCATAGGGCACCAACAGGTGCCCCCCAACCCGTTGCGGGTCGCAGGAAACAGTGCCCCGAACCCAGACCAGGGCGCCCGCGGCCGGAGCCGCCGTGACGGCGACGACGCGCTCAGCCGTCCCCTGGCGCGCCGTGGCCAGGGGGGGGCTACCGGCAGCCCCGCCGACGACCTCGCCCAGGCCGCCGGCGCTGAACAGTCCGTGGTGCCGCAGCACCGCCGCGTAGTCGCAACCATCCCCGCCGGGTTGGACACAGATCTCAAACTCGCCCTCGAGGGGTTCGGCCAACGCCAGGCCCAGGGCGGTACGCAGCCAGTCGCCCGCACGCGTCAGTGGGCCGTACACCAGCACCCGCACCCCCCGTCCCACGGCCGCCGACAGCACCGTGTCCCAGTCCGAACCCGCGTCCGGTACCGGCGTCACCAGGATGGACTCCGCCAGCGCCGTGGGTTCGCGCTGCAGCAGCGCCACGGCATTCCGCGTGCTGATCACCGTGTTCAGCGGCAGGCCGTAGTTGACCGCACCGCGCATGAACCAGTCGCCGAAGAAGACCTCCTCGAGCCGTGACGGCGTGCCAAAGGTCATGGCGTGGTACTCGTCGAAGGGGTAGACCCAGAGCAGGGGCCCAGCCGCATCGGGCGCGACGGCGCGGGCCGCCAGGAGGTGCGGGATGACCTCGTTCGGGACCTGATCGGGCATGTCGCCCCAGGAGTCGTCGGCGGTCAGTAGCTTGAGCTCCGTCGGCACCTGCACGCGCCCGGCCGCATCCAGACGACTGACGCTGAGCGGCAAGTAGATGTCATGCGGCTCGCGCTGGTAGCGGTCCAGCCAGGGGCTGTTGAGGAACCAGGGATCATGGATGTAGAAACGGAACGGGAAGTGCGCTCCCGGAATCTCGGCAATGTGCGACATCCAGCCAACCAACTCGAGGCCAAAATCGCCATTGAGCGCAGCCCACGGGGAATTCGGCGGGGGCAGCAGGTGCGGCACCGTGTCATAGATCTCGCGCAGCGGCACCGCGTCCGAACTCAGATCCATGCCGGTGGAGAGGTTCGTGCCGCGCGTCTCGAGCGGGAAATCCGGGCACTCGGCACGGAAACTGCGCCAGAAACGCAGGCTCTTCTCGCGCACTTCCGCAGTGCGGCCGGCCGCGAAACGGCGACCGTCGAAGAGCGCTCCCTGCAAGCCCCACGTTTCCAGCCCAAAGCCGAAACCGTTGGAGAGCCAGAGGAAGTCAAAGCCCAGGTCCGTCAGGAAGTGCTGGGCCTGCCGACCGAGGAAGGTGCCGAAGGCCGTGCCCTCGGGAATCCCTGCGGGGAAGCCGGCATACGGCCTCTGGTCAGCAGCCAGCGTCGCATAGCAGCACACCATCGAGCCCTTGCCCATGGTGTCGCCCATGCAGATCTCGGGGTGGCGCGCGTATTTGAACGACGAGACCGCAAACTCCGGGCCGGGATCGAAGGTCGCTCCCACCCGCACCGGCAACCCGCTGATCTCAGCGCCGACCGCCTTGAGCCGCGCCACCAGCCGCTGCAGCCAGGCGTAGGTGAACTCGGGCGGCTCCGGCAGATAGAGTCGCGGGATCTGGTGGACGCTGGCCCGGCTCGGGTCCTTGCCCGTGAAGGCCGCATGCGGGTTGGCGACACCCTGCCACTTCGACCACTCGAAGGTCGCCTCGAGCCGGCCCTGGTAGTCCAGGATCTCCGAACCATCGGCGGTCCACAGCATCACGGCCAGGCTCTCGGCCTGCGGACGCAGCGCCAGCCATTGCCTGAACAGGCGCCGGCAGACGGTGTCCATGGTCGCCTCAGAAGCGTCCTTGAAAGGCTTGAGGCTGAGCTCGAAAGTCACGCTGCGGAACATGCTCGTACCGACTCCTGCGCCGTCGCCGCCGCACCCTGGGCAGGCGACCCGGCGGGCGTGTATGTTGGGGCGCTGAACGGGCGGTGGCCGCTGAACTCGAGGAGAGACACCATGAAGATCACGCAACTGGAACTGTTCACTGTACCGCCGCGCTGGCTGTTCCTCAAGGTCAGCACCGACGCCGGTGTGGTGGGCTGGGGCGAGCCCATCGTTGAGGGCCGGGCAGAGACCGTCGCGGCGGCCGTGCGCGAACTCGAGTACTGCCTGCTGGGACAAGATCCCCGCCACATTGAGGACCTTTGGCAGGTGATGTACCGCGGCGGCTTCTACCGGGGCGGACCGGTGCTGACCAGCGCCATGAGCGGTGTCGAACAAGCCCTCTGGGATATCAAGGCCAAGGCCCTGGGCGTCCCCATCTACGACCTCCTCGGAGGGCCCGTCCGCAACCGCATGCGCGTCTACTCGTGGATCGGCGGCGACCGGCCCGCCGACGTCGCCCGCATGGCCCGCGAGCGCCTCGACCAGGGCTACTCCGCAGTCAAGACCAACGCCACGGCCGAATGCGCCTGGATCGACTCGCCCAAGGTCGTTGACGAGGTCTGCTCGCGCCTGCAGGCCATCCGCGATGAGGTGGGCCTGGACCTCGACATCGCCGTCGACTTCCACGGACGCATCCACAAGGCCATGGCGCGGGTCATGATGAAGGAACTGGAGGCGTTCCGGCTGTTCTTCATCGAGGAGCCCGTGCTCTGCGAGAACGAGGACGCCTTCGTCGAACTGCGCCGGCACACCTCGACCCCGATCGCGACCGGCGAGCGCAACTTCACCCGCTGGGGCTTCAAGAACCTGCTCGCCGGCGGCGGCGTGGACATCATCCAACCCGACGTGAGCCACGCCGGCGGCATCATGGAATGCCACAAGATCGCGGCCATGGCCGAGTGTTACGACGTCGCCATCGCCCCCCACTGCCCGCTCGGCCCCATCGCCCTGGCCGCCTGCCTGCAACTCGACTTCTGCACCCACAACGCCCTCATCCAGGAACAGAGCCTCGGCATCCACTACAACCAGGGCTCCGACCTCCTCGACTACCTGACCGACCGCTCCGTCTTCGCTTACGAGAACGGCTCCGTGGCCCGCCCTACCGGACCGGGGCTCGGGATCGAGGTCAATGAGGAACGCGTGCGGGCCGCGGCCCAGACCGGCCACCAGTGGCGGAACCCGGTGTGGCGCTTGCCCGATGGCACGGTCACGGAGTGGTGAGGGACGCAGAGGGGGCAGTGAGCAGTGAGCAGTGAGCAGTGAGCAGTGAGCAGTGAACCGTGAGCAGTGAACCGTGAGCAGTGAACCGTGAGCAGTGAACCGTGAGCAGTGAACCGTGAGCAGTGAACCGTGAGCAGTGAACCGTGAGCAGTGAGTAGTGAGTAGTGAGTAGTGAGTAGTGAACCGTGCCCGTAGGGGAACATGGACCGTGGTTGGCGGCCGACGGTCAGGAGGCGGAGCCGAGAGCGCTGCCGGCCAGACCGTCCTCAGCGCCCGCCGGCCGGCGCGTCCAGCGTCGGCAGAGCGTAGTCCCGACGCTCAAACCAGGCACCCAGCAGCGCCGAGGTGCCCACCACCAAGGGCAGTGAGACCGCGAAGCGGACCAGCGTGAATTTCCAGCCGAGGTAGGAGGCCTCGAACAAGGTCATCGGCACCCGGCAGATCGCGGCGCCCGCCAGATAGGCGAGAACCACGCCCAGCCGAGCGCCCTTGGTGTGCAAGGCATGGGCGATGGGGAAGGCGACGTGCAGGCCACCTACCGCCGTACCTGCCAGCAGCAGTGCCCAGACGTAAGACACCACCCCGGCCCCGTGCCCAAGGTGCTTCTCCACGGTCGCCCGCTTGACCCAGACATCGAACAGGCCGATGAGAATGAAAACGCAGGGCAGCACCCGCAGCATGTTGCCCAGAAATGACAGGAAACTCTCGCCCATCTGCCGCCCGGGCGCCTGGCCGGCACGCCAGGAGACCCCCACGAAGAGCAGAAAAACCGCCGTCAGGCCGAGCGTATACCGGTGCTGCTTGAGGAAGGTCATGGCAGTTCACCGAAAACGAAGCCGGTCACGACCGCTACCACCAGGGCCACCCCGAGGCTGACCAGGTTCCGGGCCAGCGCCAGGCGCGTCCCCAGGTAGGTCCGCTCCAGGGGCAGGGTGGCGACGCCAACCATCATCAGGGTCGTCGAGAACGCCGACAGCACCATGTACAGCGCCCCCTTGGACTTCAGGATCCCGCACAGCGGAAAGGCGATGAAGCCGGGCATCACCGAAATCGAGCCGAGCCCGGCCGCGGTGGCGGTGGCCAACCATTTGTTCTTGCGCGCCAGCAGGTCCGTGATCGCCGACTCCGGCACCACATACAAGGCGATCGCGACGCAGGCCAGCATGAAGACGAAGGCCGGCGCCACCTTGAGGAATTGCCGGCCCGCCTGGCGTAGCGCCGCCACCGTCCGCTCGCGGCTCGCCCACAGCGACACCACCAGCAGAACCAGCGTCAGCGCGTAGAGAATAGTCACGTGCAGTCCTCCGCTCGTCGTATGGGTTCGGCGGCAAGGCCCACGATCATCCCTGCCGCGGGCTCAGAGTCCGCATCCGCTCCAGCCAGACGCGGGCGGACTCCGCGTCGCCGCCCATTTTCGCGAAAATGAAACGCGTTCCCGGCGGCGCGGCCTGAATCAGGGTCTCGACCGTGGCATCCGGCAACCAGGCCAGCACGTGGACCGGGCCCTCGGGTCCGCTCAAGTGCCTGAGCATCGGCTCGAAGCCGGCCTTGCCGCACTTGGCCGGCACCCGGTTGAAGGCGTAGAAGTTCGGGATACGCCGGAACAGCGGGAACTGGTGATCCGCGTCCGCGCAGCAATGCATGCCCAGCCCGCCGAAGGTCTCCGCCAGTTCGATCAGCTCCGGCAGGCAGAACTCCTCGAACTGCGCCGTGCCAAAGGCGCCGCACTCGTCGTTGGAGTACCACGGCGCCAGGTCCGGCGGCGTCCACACGCCTGGACAGCCGGTGTGGGTCATGGTCGGAAACTCGCGACGCAGTGCCTTCATGAAGGCGATGAGCAGACGGGTGCACTTCGCGGTCAGGCGCTTGACGACGTCCTTCTCCTCGTCGGTGGCCAGCGCCGCGTAGATGCCGGTCTTCTCCCAGATCAGACAGGCGGTGTCGAAGCCGGTCTGCTTGTCCGGCGGCCCCAGCAACACCTCCGGGCCCAGCTCCCGCCGCAGGGCCTCGGCCAGCTCGAATACGCGGTAGAGCGACGGCGACTTCCAGAGATCAGGTTCCGGGATGCGGTCCGCCTCAGCGGCGGTGCTGACCAGCGGCAGCGCGCAGGGATTGCTGTCGGGGTAGCGATGCACCGGGCAGCCAAAGGCCGCCGCATAGAGGTGCGTACCGGTGCTGAGATCGCAGGTCGGTACGTCGTCATGCGGCACCGCGGCCAGCAGGTCGAGCTTGCGCTGGTAGTTCTTGACCGCCCAGGGGACCCACTCCGCGACCGGCCGCAGCGAGGTGGTGAAGTCGTTGTCCGGACCGACGTAGACCGGGTCCTGATCCGGCTTGCAGACCAGGCCATGGCCCTGGAATGGACCCCGACGATAGAGGTTGGACAGAAACGCCTGGTTCGCCTGAATACGCTCGTGCATCACCCTGATTCCTCGCAGTAGACGGTACCTTGGGAGGGAGCGGTGAATATACAGCCGGAATGGCAGGTGCGCAGTCTCGGCGCGACTGGCGCTGTAATGCCTCTGAAGTCTGCGCGGCCCCCTCCTGGAGGGCGAAGCTCCCCGGGCGCGCACGCGCCGCTGAGCCGTGTCTTACTGGAGGGCGAAGCTCCCCGGGCGCGCACGCGCCGCTGAGCCGTGTCTTACTGGAGGGCGAAGCTCC
>CAILUI010000323.1 GCA_903837355.1 uncultured Victivallales bacterium | reverse complement strand
CAATGCCCGCGACGAGCGCCGGCGCAACGCCGTGCCCCCCTATGCTCCATAGCGCGACCGCAAGGGGGCCTCGGGGGTGCCCAATGGCGATCGCAGACCCAGCCGTCGGCGCCCTCGCCGGTTTCTTAGAACCGCCCTGGCACGAGCCCACCGGCGTTTGCCCCGGTGCGCCCGTGGCGGTAGCTTAGTGCGGTCCGCCACTGCGTGGTCGGGATAGCACGGGTAGCGTCCGCCGGCAGGTGGCCGTCATGTGGAGGGATTTTCTATGCATCGCCTCGCGCGTCTACTGGCGCTGATCTCCCAGGCCGCTCTGCTGACGGCGCTCAGCGCCCAGCCGGCCGACATTGTGGTGGCGCCGACGGGCAATGACCAGACCGGCAACGGCAGTGTCGCGGCGCCTTTTGCCACGCCGGCGCGGGCGCAGGCGGCGGTGCGCGAACTCCGCGGTCGCGAGCCGCAGCGTGCTACCCCCGTCCGGGTCTGCTTCCGGGCGGGGATGTACGCCATGGCAGACGTTCTGACCTTCACGCCGCTGGACTCCGGCAGCGAGGCCTCGCCGGTGGTGTGGTCGAGCTGGCCGGGTGAGCGGGCCGTCCTCAGCGGCGGCGTCGCGCTCAGCGGCTGGAAGGTGGCCGACGGGCGCTGGCAGGTGCACCTGCCGGCGGTGCAGAGGGGCGAGTGGTCCTTCTGCCAACTCTTCGTTAACGGCCGGCGCCGGGAGCGCCCGCGGCTACCGCGCGAGGGCTACTTCTTCATCGAGAAAGAACTCAGCCTTCCCGAGGGGGCCAAGGGCTATGACCGCTTCATCTACCGGACTGGCGACATTCAGGCCGACTGGCAGAATCTGAGCGACGTGGAGGCGCTGTGCTTCCACTCGTGGACGATGTCGCGGCTGCGGCTGGCAAGCGTGGATCCGCAGACGCGGCTGGTGACCTTCAGCGGACCCACCTGCGGTACCTCCTGGTGGGCCAGCCTGCCGAAGGGGCATCGCTACCTGATCGAGAATGTTCGTGAGGCCCTTAGCGAGCCCGGGCAGTGGTACCTGGACCGTCCCAGCGGCGTGCTCACCTACATCCCGCTTCCCGGCGAGGATCCGGCCACCGCGGCCGTGGTCGCGCCCCGCCTGGAGCGACTGGTCGAACTGCGCGGCGACGCCACCCTGGGCCTCTGGGTGTCACACCTGCGCTTCGAGGGCCTGACCTTCGCCCACTCGAACTGGGTCCTGCCGCCGCAGGGGTACAGCTACGGCCAGGCCGAGGCCGGCCTGCGCGGCGCCTTCTATGCCACCGGCGCCCGCAACATCCGCCTGCAGGACTGCCGCGTGACCCAGGTCGGGACCTATGCGGTCGACTTCGGCGCCGGCTGTCAGGAGAACACCGTCGAAAACTGCGAGCTGGTCGACATCGCAGCGGGGGGACTGCGCATCGGCGAGGGCTGGGGCGCCGACGGCAATGCCGCCCCGACCGGCCATACGCTCGTCCGCAACAACACCGTTGCCCACGGCGGGCGGCTGCACCCAGCCGGTATCGGCGTCTGGATCGGGTTGGCGGCGGACAACACGGTCGAGAACAACGACATCTTCGACTTCTATTACTCCGGTCTCTCGGTCGGCTGGACCTGGGGTTACGGCCCCACCCCGGCCAATCATAACCTGATCCAGAACAACCACGTCTACCAGATCGGTCAGGGTGTGCTCAGCGACATGGGCGGCATCTATACCCTGGGCCTGTCCCCGGGCACCGTCATCCGCCACAACTCGTTCCATGACATCGACTCGTTCGACTACGGCGGCTGGGGGATCTACTTCGACGAAGGCAGCACTGGCGTCGTCGCCGAGGATAACCTGGTCTATCGCACCAAGACCGGCAGCTTCCACCAGCACTACGGTAAAGACAACACCGTGCGCAACAACATCTTCGCCTTCGCCCGCATCGGGCAACTGCAGCGCACCCGCGACGAGAGTCACCTCGGCTTCACCTTCGAGCAGAACCTGGTGACGTGGACCCAAGGCCCGCTGCTGCACGGCAACTGGAACAACACCGCCGCCTTCGCCCTGAAGCGGAATCTCTACTGGAATGCCGAGGGGGATCACGCGCTGGCCTTCGCCGATCAGACGCTCGAGCAGTGGCAGGCGAAGGGGCAAGACCGCGAGTCGGTCGTCGCTGATCCGCTGTTTGTAGACCCCGCCCAGGGCGACTTCCGCCTCAAGGACGGCAGCCCAGCCGCCAAGATCGGATTCAAGCCGTTTGCTCTGAGTGGGTTCGGTCGTCAGACTCCAGCCGCGGCGGACCTCTCAGCGGAATACCCACGGGCCTTCCCGCCGCCACCGCCACCGCCGCCACCGAGCCCGATCGAGGAGGACTTTGAGCTGATTGCCGTCGGCGAGCGCTGCCCGGGCACGCAGACCAACGAGGACGCCGTCGTGACCGCCGCCACCGCCCGGGTTACTGACGAGCAGGCTGCCGGCGGCAAGCACAGCCTGAGGTTCAGGGACCTGCCGGGCCAGAAGTACCCCTGGGATCCGCACGTCTTCTTCGACCCCTCGTTCGCCGGCGGACAGGCTGAGGCCAGCTTCGATCTGCGCTTGGAGGGTGGCACCACGGTCTACCACGAATGGCGCGACGCCAACGCGCCCTACCGCGCCGGCCCGTCGCTGCGCATTCGTCCCGACGGCACCCTGGTGGCCGCTGGGCGCGACCTGATGAAGTTGCCGCTGCAGACGTGGATCCACGTCGAGATCGCCTGGGGCATGACCCCGGAACTGGCCGGGCGCTACACGGTCAAGGTGAGCGTACCGGGAGCCGAGACGGCTACCTTTGCCGATCTTCCCTGCGACCCGCAGTGCCGCGCCCTGCGTTGGTTCGGCTTCTGTTGCGAGGGTAACGAGGCCGGCGGCTACTACCTGGACAACCTCCGGCTGACGCCCAAACCGTAGATTCTGGAGCGGGGGCGTGTGGTCCGCACGCACGAAAGCGGCATCAAGCCGCCGCAGTCCAAGGAGTCCGGCTGCTGCCTGGACTCGGTTCCATACTGCTCTGGCCGCCAGGCCGAGCTTTGGACTGCCGGTGGCTCGACACCGCTGTCTGATCACACGTTTCTGGGATCGGCACCCAGGCGGCAAGACGGCGGGTTCCCCGTCCGCCGTCTCTACGCCACGGCCGGTACCGGCGGCGGCCGCCGCCCGGCAGTGCCGGCCAGCAGGTCGCCGAGCAGTTCACGGCCCTCCGGCAGCAAGGTGATCACCGCCGCGCCCTCGATCAGTTGGTTCGTCTGCAGGATGCTGAACATCGCTTCGGCCACTTCGGGGTCCTGGCAGATGCGCTGCAGGGCTTCCCCGACCACCCGCGGCCGGGTCGCTGCCGCCTTGGCGAACTCCGCCGCCGCCGCCCGTTCGGCGCTGGCGCTGATGATGCTCACCTGGTTGGCGCCGTCCTGCTTGATCGCTGAGGTCACCTGGCGCAGGCGGTTCACCACCTTGCTCTCAATCTGGCGGATCATCTCGGCATCGCGGAAATGCACCTTACGGATGTACACTGAGCCCAGTTTGTAGCCCCACTCGTGGGACTTCGGCGTGACCTCTTCGCGCACCGTCTGGCTCATGGTGTGCCGGTCGACCAGCATTTCCGCCAGCGGCATATTGCTCAGACAGCGCACCGTCGAATTGCTGACGTTGGCGGCCAGGGAGCCGCGCGGGTCGGCATTGCGGAAGAGGTAGGCCAGCGGGTCGCTGATGTACATCTCGTACCACATGCCGATGCCCATCGGCGCCCCCTCTTCGGAGTTCACCGGCTGGCTGCGCAGGTAGGTCTGGTCGAGGCGCATGTCGATGACGTGACACTGGCCGAGGGTCCGCACCAGGAAGGCGCGCCAGCCCAGGCGCGGCAGGAGGAAGTACAACCCAGGCTCGGTGATGGTGGCAATGACCGTGCCGAAAAGGACATAGACGTGGCAGCGTCGCTCCTCGACAATGTCGTAAAGGCCGAAGACACGCGCCAGGCCGAGCAGGGTCGGCATACCGATCAGACAGACGAAGAAGGTGGCGACGGCGGCGATCAGGAAGGGAGGTACGTTCATGGCTTCACCTCCACGATGGCCTGGGTGGACTGGCGGAAGAGGACCAGGCGGACGTTGCGCACATAGGCCGCCAGCACCGCGGAACCGTTCTTCCGCAACTCACCCAACTGCTCAGCCAGGCGCAGCAGTGGCTGCACCTCAGCCTCGGCTTTCAGGGTTTCGACTTCCACGGCCCGGCGCGACTGTACGATGCGCTGGTCCGCGGCCGCCTGGGCCAGGCTGATGTCCGAGGAGACCTGGTTGTAGGCCGTGTTGATGGCCGCCAGGGCCGACTCGACCTCCGGCGGCGGGTCGATGCCGGTGATCAGCGACGCCTCCAGCACGATGCCGTAGCGCGCCGCCGAGCAGCGGCACTCCTCGTCCATGTGGCGGTTCAGATCGCGCAGGTTCTTGCGCAGGTCATTGATCGACACCCCCTGTACGGCGGTGGCCTCAGTGCTCCCGCCGGCCGCGGCGCCGGTGGCGGGGGCGGCGAAGGTCGCAATACGCTCACGCAGCACCGAGACGAAGTAGCCCACCACGTGCGCCATCGGGTGTCTGACCCCGAAGAGATAAGCGTAGAGGTTGCGCTCGCAGACCCGGAAGCGAATCTGGCCGGTCAGCCCGGTGTTGAGCTGATCCTTGGTCACCGCCTCCAGCAAGGTGTTGTGCTCGTTGGCGATGGACGAGTCCGGATCCCAGGCCATGTTCACGGTCTCGGTGGCGACCGAGACCTTGTGGATCCGTTCCCAGGGCCAGCGGAAGTACGGTCCCCCCGGCATGATCACCTGGACCTGCGGGCAGGCATAGCGCTCGCGCTCGCCGCCCACCAGGGACTCGGCAAGGGGATCGTCAAGGGTCGTCAGATTGCCCATGCGGACGGCGCGCCCGAGCACGGTCTTCACCGCCCGCTCACTCTGGTCCACGGTGTAGAAACTCGTGGCGATGTAGCGTAGCACGAACCAGACGACAAAGCCGGTGATGCAGCCCCCAAGAACAGCCATCTGACGCCCTCCCCTGATCCGGCGGCCCGGAGTCGCATTGCGGGTGCCTGGTGGCGTTGCCGCGAGAACCCCGTACCGACCGCGCGTTAGCTCTACAGTACACGCTCAAGGGTTTCGCGAAAACGGGGCCTGCGCACCGCCTTGCAGTGAGAACCGTAGGACGAAGCCGTGCGCCACCAACGGTTTCGCGAAAACAGCACGGGGCCAGGCACGCCAACGGTTTCGCGAAAACAACACCGCGCCAGGCACGCGAACGGTTTCACGAAAACGCGAGGCGCCGCCCCTGGCTGCGGCCGCCGACCGCACGACGCGCGTGCGACCTGCAGAACCCGCCGGCTCGGCGGCGTGTCTTTAAGGTTGACCAGAGGGCATCGATGCAATACACTGATCCTGCACTGGGTTCACTAGGCGGCCGCTCGCAAAGTGCCGCGGCTCAAAGGAGAGTTCCGATGACGGTATCCACAAGCAACCTGGGCGGTTGGTTACAGAAGGGGTTCGACCTCTACAAGGCCAACCTTGTCCCCCTCGTCCTGCTCAGTCTCGTCGGGTTCCTGGTCGGCGCGGTCACGCTCGGCATTCTGGCCCTCCCCATGGCGGGGGCGCTCACGATCGTGGTCCTCAAGCTGGCTGACCGGCAGCCGACCTCCACCGCCGTCGGCGTGCTCTTCGCCGACACCTCCCACTGGACCCAAGCCATCCTCTTCTTCATCGCCGTGCTGGTCGTCGAACTGGCGGTCACCTTCACTATCGGCCTGATCCCCATTCTCGGCATGCTGATCAAGCCCGTGGTCAGTCTGGTGATCAGCTTCTCCACCATGTTCACCCTCTTCCTGATCGTCGACCGCAAGCTGGCTTGACCCCATCCAAGAAGACCATGGAGGGTTGTAGAATCCCCTCTGGCAGCTTGAAAGTGCACCATAAGTCGTTATGCTCCAATTAGTTGTAGATATAGGAGTGACTTATGGTGCAGCTTACGTTAGCGGCGGGTCTGGATGGGTTCAACCGGGTT
>CAILUI010000322.1 GCA_903837355.1 uncultured Victivallales bacterium | reverse complement strand
GCGGCTGTTCGAGCAGCTCAACAAGGCGGAAATGACCTACCCCGGAACGGACCTGCGGTTGGTCTACGAACTCGCCGGCGACCCGGTCGCACAGACGGAAAATGGTATCGTCCTATCTTCCGCCAGGTAAGGAAGTCTGAGCCTATCTCAGCGCCTGTCGGGCTCCCCCCAGGGGTGTCTCCAAGCGAAGGGCTCACGCCGAGGGGCGCCGCCGTCGGCAGGGCGTTTGTTGTAGAGCTGGTCGTAGTAGGGGCCGTTGGCGTCCACCCAGGTGACCAGGCGGTACCACTCGTCCGTGCTGAGCTCGCACTTCGCGTGCTCCGCGTCGTTCAGGAGGTGCTGGATGAGTGGGCTGGGGTAGGCGCCGAACTGCTTCGGCGGCGTGACCGCCCCGTCCAGGCGCTGGTTGCTGGAGACGATCAGGTTGCGGCTGAGGATCGAGACGTAGGAGGCCAGCATGGAGTCCTGCCCGAAGGGGGTCCGCTTCTGGTCCGACAGGTCCAAGTCCGCTTTGGGTTGCGTGCCGCCATGGCAACTGGCACAGTGCCGCGACAGGATCGGCTGGATCATCCACTCGTAGCCGAGCGGGCGGTAGCCCCAGGAGGGCTGCTCGGGCAGGTCGGGGGGACGCCGCGCGGCCGACCCGGGACGGGCGCCGGTGCCCGGCGCCGTGGCCCGCGTCTCGTGGCACCCCGTGCAGCCGCGCACTTCGCCGGGCTGGAACGAGACACTGGAACGCATCCGCTGCACGGACTGGTAGCGGCTGTCGAGCGCCTGAAAGGCCACGGAGGCGTTGGCCGTCGTCGGGACCTTGAAGTGCGCGGAACCGTCGGCCTCGACGGGGACGGTACCGATGATGCGGATGGGGGTCCAGTTCCGCTCCTGGTTCACCTGCCATGCGAAGCTCTGCCCGCCGTAGTAGCGGGATCCCGACTCGCGCGTGAGGGGCCAGGGCAGCGCTTCCAGAATGCGTAGGTACTTCACGGTCCCGCGCTCGATCCCATCCAGCCCTTGGTACACGTCGGCGACGATGCAGGTGGCGGAGTCGGTGAGCGCCGTGGCCGCGGCGGGGAAGGTCGGGGGGCGCGGGCGGGCCCGCAACGGCAGGGGCTCGAGGGCGCACAGGAAACGGTCCCGGAAGACTAGTTCCTTGTTCCCGGCCGTGTCCAGCAGGTAGAGGGCGGAGTCGTTCGCCAGCAGGTCCGTATTGCCGTGCGCCTTGCCGGGCAGCGGCCGGCCGCTGCCGAACCCGAACGACGCGAGGTAGCAGTCCGGCGACAAGGCGTACGGGGTGCTGTAGTACCCACGCCCGTCGCGGACGCCGCCCGCCGCCGTGAAGGTCCCCGCCATGGCGCGCTCCTGCGGCGGCGAGCCCATGGCGATGATGTCGATCGCCTCCGGGCGGTTCATCCCCGCCGACGGAGTGAGCCTGACGATGGGACCGACGGGGTAACAGTGATGACCGGCGGCGATGGCCACCAGGCTGTTCGATCCGGGGATGGAGCGGGCTTCGCGGACGGAGGTCGGGAACGGCAGGTGCTGCTTGAACAGGGCGTCCGGCAGGGTCCCGTCCGGGCGCATGGTCCACACCGAATGGGTGTCCCAGAAGTCCCGTTCCTGGTACTCCCAGCGCAGGTAGGCGAGCAGCCCGTTGTCGAGCAGGTGCGGGTGCATGTCGATGTCTTTGTGGTTGGCGAGGCGGCGCACCTGCCCGCGGTCCGCCTCCATTCTGTACAGGTTCAGATCGGTGATATCGTTCTCCCAGCCGTCGCACGACGGGCTGTGCCCGGAGCGGTCGGAGGAGAAGACGATGGCGCCGTCGGGCAGATAGGTCGGCTCGAGGTCCGACCAATAGTCGTCAGCGGTCAACTGCTGGATGCCGTTGCCGTCCAGGGCGGCTTCGTAGAGGTGGAGGGGCTCGGTCACCTTCATCAGTTCGAAGGCGTAGTTGTTCTGCGGGTGACAGAGGTCGTAGGGCGTGCCGTCCGGGCGGCGCGGCGGCCAGTCGGGCTGCTTGGCCCAGCCGAACACGACGCGGTCGGCGTCGAACCAGAGATCCAACCCATGGACATGCCCGGGACCGAGCCTGCCCCGGAGGACCATCTCCGGCTCGCGGCTGTCCGCGAGGCCCGTCAGGACAGCCAGGTCGCCACCGGGCTTGTAGACCCAGTTGTAATGGACCCCGCAGACGTTCGGCTTGTGGTGCGGGGCGTAGCGCGTGCAGAAGAGCAGCCGGTCGAAATCCACTTCACGCCGGGCGAAGACGATGGGGCGGAGGGCCCGCCGGCAGTCCAGCCAGAGCCGGCGCAAGGCGCCCACGTCGTCGGTCTGGCCGGCCTCCCGGACAGCCGTCCGGATGCTGTCGCGGCAAAGGGCCACCCGGCCGCGTTCCTCGGGGCGGACCGCGGCCGCCGTCTGCTCGGCCCGTGCCGCCAGTGCGGCTATCTCGTCGCGGAGGGCGGCGGCCGAGTCCAGAACGCCGCGGGCGTGGGCGTGCCGGATCCAGTCGAACTCAACAAAGTCCTGACGTGGGATCTGTAACCAGCGCTGCAACCACGGCGCGTCCTCGCTCCCGGACCACGTGACCGTGCCTCCGGCGTTGTCGTAGCCGACCTTCTGGGCGAGGGCCCATTCGGCGAGCGCGCGGACGCAGACATCGTCATGGTCCAGCAGCTCGGCGGCGATCTCGGCGAGTTCGTCTGAGAGCTCGAGTTCGTCGGCCTTCCGCGCCAGCGCCGCCGCTGCCGCCAAGGGGCTTCGTTGCCGCAGTTCCCGCACCACGGCCACCGCGCGGGAGGGGAGTTCGAGAGCGGCCTGGCGGGCCGCACACCGCGCCCCAATCTCGGTGGGGCTCAAGGCCCGCTGCCAGAGCCTGACCGCGTCGACAAAGCCGTGGAAACGGAGGCTGGCAGCAGACCCGTCCGCGGCATCGCCCAAGCCGATTGCGGCAGTGCTCGTCTGCCGGGTCGTCCCATCGCACGGAGTCGTCTGCAGGATCTTCCCGTTCAGGTAGATCGAGATCGTGCTCTGAGCGGGGGTGGCGGCGGACCTGGAGGCAACCGCGGTCAGGCAGTACCAGCGGTGTGGGCGCAGTTCCCCGCCCTCGGCCACCCGTTCCGTTCCATCTGACTGGGCGTGGTAGAGACTCGCCCGGCCGCCGTGGATAGCCAGGTGGTACCCGCGTTCGCCTGCCCAGTCGAGCAGGAGCCGGTTCCAATCCGGCGACACCGCCGTGGGGTGGACCCAGGCCTCGATGGTATAGGTGCCATCCAGCCTCGTATCCGCCGAGGCCGGAACCGTGAAGTAGGCCGCATCGCCAGGCGCGACACCGAGAGCCAGCGCCTGACCGGCCGTCCCCGGCAGCTCTGCCGCCGAGACAAAGCGGACGGCCCCGCCCTGCGGCTGGAAGCTCTCACGGATCGCCCCGGCGCTGTCGGTCAGCGTCCCGTCAAAGTCCCAGGACGACACCGGATCCTCGGCGGCCCGCAGGGACGCGCAGGCGCAGAGCCCGGCCAGGAACAGCCGGCGGGGGTGCAGATACTCATGGATGCCAGGCATGCTGGGAAGATACCCTGAGCTTCGCCCTCCTACCACGTCAGCGCCTGCCCGTAACCCTGCGCTGAGAAGCTCTCCAGCCGGGCCCAGCCGCCCTCCAGCGGGGTGATTGTCGTCCGGACTCTGAAGGTCCTGGCCGCAGGATCGCTCTGGTCGCCTGCCAGGGACAGCACGGCGGTGCCGTTGGCGCCCTTCCTCCCCTCGACCCGGAAGGCGCAGGCCATCCCGTTGGCGAGCGTCAGCCTCGCCGTCCCGGTGACGGCGGGGCCGGACTGGGTAAGCTGGAACGCCAGCGCCCAGGTGCCGTCCATAGCGCCGGGGATGACGAGGGTCACCGGGGCGTCAACGGCGGCGGTCGAACCGTCGGTCCCGATGCTGCCGCTCAGTCGGCCGCTCAAGCGTCGCGCGGCGATGTCCACGGCCAGGTTCAGCGTCAGCGCGATGCTGGTTGTCCGCGCCGGGTCCGCGCCGCGTAGCGTGCCTTTCATGCAGATGCTGCCGCCGGCGCCCTTCACGCTGCCTCTGACGGGCATGGTGACCACGGTGTCCGCGGCGACCGTGTAGGTGGCCGTGCCGGAGAGTCTGCCGGTGGCGTCGTGTACCAGAGCCATCGTGAGTGGGTTGCCCTTGACGGTCGTGGCGTAGTCACCCGTCAGGTCCCAGAGCCGGCGTCGGGTCGGTGCCGCAGCGTCCACCATCGCCAGGAACGGGCCCGTGGGCGGCAACACTGCGGTGGCTGGCCGGAATTGCGCGGTCAGGGCCAGGTCGGTCGTGATACCGCTCAGCACACGCGGGTTGTCCCGGTTCTGGGCTGAACTGTCATCCCAGCGGTCGAACAGGTAGAGGTAATCCGGCACCGCCTGGACCGGCGTCGTGCCGCCGTTGTAGGGCACCGTCTGCACCGGGTTACCCGCCAGTCTCCCATGCCCTCCCGTAGCGTGGGTGACGGTACAGAAGGTATCGACCTCGATCGCGGCCGACCCCGACCCGGACCAGTTCCCGGCAGCGTCCCGTTCCTGCACGTAGAGCGTATGCAGTCCCTCGGACAAGGGCGCGTTCGGCGTGAAGGCAGTGGCCGCGGTCTCGGTCCAACCCGCACTGGCGGTGCCGTCGAGCTGACGCCGGAAGGCGCCATTGCCGCCACCACCACCGGTCCAGCTCCAGGTCGGAGCCGAGGTGTGAACGGGCGTACTGCCGATGACGCGTGGCGGCGCTGGCACGGTGTTGTCCAGCAGGGCTTGCACCGTGACTACGGCGCCCTCATTGCCCGCGTCGTCGCGAGCCTGAACATGCAGGTAGTAGAGCCCGTCGCCAGCCGCCTGCGTGGCGGTGGTTGCGGCGCCGTAGGCACCCGCCGGCACGCCGCCGGGGTTCGCATCGATCAGGTACCTGAAGCGGATGACCTCCCTGGACCCGCCCCAGGTCCAGGTCTTGCTGCGGGTTGGCAGCGCGTCGTCGGCGAGGCCCGTCACCACCGGTGCAACCGTATCGTACACCCTCGTCAGCGGCGTCGCGGCTTCGTTCCCGTTGCCTGCCGTGTCCTGGCAGACCCCGGCGCCGATGCTGACGGTCACCGTGCCCTGACCGCTTGGAGTCACCGTGAACGTGTAGCTCGCGCCGGCGCCGGCGAACCCGCCCGCCACGCCATTGCTGACCGTAATGTCCCCCACTGCGAAGCCGCTGACGGTTTCGCTGAAGGTCGCCGTCAGCGGGATTGGGCTGGCGTTGGTCGGCTCCGGTGCGGTACAGGCAAGGGTCACCGTCGGCGCGATCGCGTCGGCGCTGAAGTCGTAGTGGATGCGCAGGAGCAGGGCGATCCGGGCTGGCACCGTCACGCTCGCGCTCGCGGCCATACTGACTAGGGTGCCCGGAACCGGCCCGGGCGTGAACTCGTCCCATTGGCAGATGTTGAGCGACCCGCTGGGGGGGAGGGTGGCGGGGTCCCAGGTGAGCACGACCCCCGTGGTGGCGGTGGTGCGGACCCGGACCCACCAGTCGGCGCTCGTCGCCGTGTTTCGTACGTCGGTGCGGTAGAGACGGTTCCGTTGCTCCATGTTCGCCTCGCCCAGCCCCGCCCCCCCGCTGGGCTCCTGGTCGATGCCGCTGTCGAAGCCGTCGGTGGCCGTGGCCTGCATGCCGATCTCAAGGGCCGGGTTGTTGGCGTTGCTGACGTTGACGAGAAAGCGCCAGCCGTAACGGTTGAGGGTGACCTGGGTGCTGACCTCGGTGCTGATGAAGGCGGGGTAGTCGCGATCGCGCACCGTCACGTAGAGCGTCTTGACTCCGTCGCCCGTACTGAGGACGTAGTCCACGTGGTGCTGGGTCTGCTTGGCCGCGGGCAGGGGTTGCCAGGAGCCGCCGCCCGGAGTCTCGGCGAGACGGTAGTCGAGGGCTGCGGCGCCGCCGTCGCTGAGCGCGAGGGTGAGGGTGACCTCGGGCAAGGTGACTTCGCCGGAGCCGTCGCCGACGACGACGCTGTGCAGCACTGGCGCCGGGCGATTGAAGACGACATCTGCCTCCGCGGCGTGACTGAGTCCGGCGCGGTCACGGACGGTCAGCCGGACCCGGTAGGTACCGTTGGCCCGGGCCGCAAAGGTGGGGGTGGCCGAGGAGGGATTGCTGAGGGTGCCGGCGCCGAGGGGGTTCTGCACGAACTCCCAGAGGTAGGCCGCGATGCCGCTGGTGGCGTCACTCGAACCGCTGCCGTCGAGGGCGGTGCTGGCCGTGAAGGCATAGGGCCCGCCGGGGAGGGCGGTCGGCGGCACCGTGTCGTACGTCCAGGGGCCGAGGTGGGTGGTGGGGGTCCAGTTGCCGGCGCCGTCGACGGCGGCCGCGTGCAGCCAGTAAGCGCCCTGTCCCGCGCTGCCGATGGTCAGGGCGGCAGGCAGGGCAGTGCCATTGCTCGTGCCCGGGGCGGGCGTGGTTGGGGCCCGGTCGACCGTCCACCAGACCCCGGGGACGCCGGTGAGACTGTCGGCGAGAGCCAGCCAGGTGAGGGCGACTGCGGTCCCCGAGAGGGCGCTGCCCGCCGGCGGGGTCGCGGCGCTGAGGGCGGGGGTCGAGGGAGGAGTCGTGTCCACCGTCCAAGTGTACTGTGTCGCTTGCGCCTCAAGTTGCCAGATTCCCCCGGCAGACTGGGCGATGACCGCCAGGGTCTGCGGGCCGTCGGCCAGGCCGGTGAGGTTGATCGGTTGACTGACCGGGGTCACCGGCCCGTAGCTGCCGTCCGCTTGGCGGACACGGTAATTGGCTACGCTGAAGCCCTCGACGGTAACGCTGGCGCTGGTGTTTCGACTGGGGTTTGGCGGCAGCCCGGCCAAGCGGGCTCGCGGTTGGGCCGTGATGGTCACGTTGAAGGGCGCTCCGTAGTCGATCTGTGATCGCTGCAACTGCCCAACCGGCTGCGTCAGGGCAAAGCTGGATTCGCCGGGTTCGGCCGCGAAGGTGGCAGAGCCCGCCGCGGTCGCCTGGAACGGCACGATCGCAAAGAGCACCCAGGCCCCATTGCCGTGACCCGCTTGCACGGTAACGCCGCCCAGTTCGTCGACGCGATTCCCGGCGAGGCTCCCGCTCAGGTAGTCGGCGCCGAGGGCGTTGAAGGGGGCCTGCAGGATGGCGGCCAGGGCGGTGGGGTCGAGCGCGCCGCTCAGCGCCACCTTGTCGGCGTCGAAGTAGAGGTCGAAGGGGCCCCCCAGGAAGCCGTTGGCCTGGGCAGAATCCTCGCGCACGTACACCTTGATCAGGCAGGTGTCGCCCAGCGCGAGCACGTCGTTCGGACCCTCGAGTTTGAGCTTGGCCAGAGGCGGGTCCGGGGGCTGGACAACGGTGAGGGTAGCAGGGCTACCGTAGTTCACCCGCCAGGTACCGATCTGGCCGACCGGCGGGGCTAGGGTCAGGCCGGCGCTGGCAGGGGCCAGGGCGAGGACAGCCGGGCCGGCGGCCAGGGCGCGGAAGGTCAGCACGGCATAGAGGACGGGCGCGCCGTCCCCAAGGGCATCCTGGGTGGTGGCGCCCCCCAGATCCGCCACCAGGCCAGAGAGCAGGGAGCCGTTGGTCCTGCCGAGCGTGTTGAACGGGGACTGGATGATGCTCGAGGGGTAGAAGCCCCCCGAGTAGGCCAGGCGGGTGGCGTCGAATGCGAGGTTGACCGGACCGCCGCGGAAGCCATGGGCCGCAGCCGAGTCCTCCTGGACGAAGACGCGCACCTGCACGTTCTGGCCCACGTCCACCTGCGCCGCACCGAGCTCGAGCCGGGCGTGGGCGAGAACCGGGGCCGGCGCGACCACGAGGTCGTCCAGGTTCCAGCCGCAGTAGGGGAAGGCGTACAGCATCGGCCCCAGGCTGAAGCGAACGAAGACGGTCGGCTGCCGGGCGGCGACCGGGGTGATGTCGTAGGTGGCCAGGACCCACCCACTGTCGCTCACCGCGGTGAAGCCATTCTCCCAGAGGCGGTTCCAGGTGGACCCGTCGCGGCTGATCTCGATGGCGGCGTGGGCCCAGTCGTTCCCGTCCACGCCAAGCCAGCGCCAGAAGCTTAGCTCGACGACGTCCTGGCCGCTGCAGTCGAACGCGGGGGAGGTAACCGCCGCCAGGTCCATCTCGGCCGGGTAGTCGGCGCCGAGGGCGAAACCGAGCAGGTGGTTGTCGGCACTGAGGCTGTGGTCGGTCGCGGGGTCCGGGTTGCCGTTCAAGCCGCCGCCGGCGGCGGCCGGGCCGCGTTCCCAGCCCGTCCCGGAAGCGCGGCCCGCAGCGTCCAGACCGGACCAGCCCGTGTCGCTCGAGAAATCATCGCTGAAGGGGAGCGCGTAGCCGGTACGGAAGCTGGCCGTGGTCCCGGCTGCCGCTGCCGACCAACCGCCCCAGGCGCTCGCCGGGTCGCCCGAATCGTCCCGGTAACGACAGCGCCAGTGGTAGACGGTACCCGGGGCGAGGACACCGGTTGGCACCAGGGCACTGGTCCCGGCCGGCGCCGTCCCCGAGTCCCAGGTTGGAACGTCGAACGCGGGGTCAAGCGCGACCTGCCACTGGCTGGCAGTGTGGGTACCGCCAGCCACGTCCGCGAAGGGCGCGGCGGAAAGGACCGGTGCGAGCCCGGTCCATACCCCCCCGAGGGGCGCGGTCGCTCGCGGCGCCGCGGGCGCGGCGTTGGTCACGGTGATAGCCAGTTGCCCGTCGCTCGAGCGCCCTTCGCTCGCCCGCAGCCACTGCTCCCCAGGCGTGTAGAAGGTGACGCTGAAGCCGAAGAGGTGGGTCCCCAGTTCGGCCGCGTAGAAGGTGTAGGCGTAGGGCATCACCGCCCGCGGGTCGCTGCTGGCGAAGGTGATGGTGCCGGTGTAATCGGTCTTGACGTTCCCGAAGGCGTCGTAAGCGGTCACTCTGGGGGACACTGGCATGGCAGCGTCGACCGGGTCGGGGATGGCGCTGACCCCGAAGTGGTCCAGGTCGCCGGGCAGCACGGTGAGGGGTTGGCTGAGGGCGCTAGCGAGGCCGGCAGTGGTGGCCACGAGACGGTGTTCACCCGTCTGGCTGATCCACAGACCGCGGAACTGCACAAGGCCATCCACCGCGGGCAGGACGGTAACCCCGCCGAGCGGGGACGCATCGCCGCGGCCGTCCAGAGCGAGCGCCACGCTGGCGCGGTTGCCGGGAACGCGGTTGCCCTGGGCGTCGCAGACCGCCACCTCGACGGGCACGGCCCAGGGGCCCCCGGCCCGGGCCAGGTTGGGCTGTCCGCTGAACCGGAGCAGGGCCGGCGGCCCCGCGGCGGTGGTGAAGGTCGAGCCAGCGCGCGGTACAGGCCTCAGGCTGGCATCCACGGCGTCGCCGACGAACGCGAAGGTGTAAGGGGTGACCCCCCGGAAGGGCACGTCGGGTCTGAGCGTGATGACGGTGGCCGGGCCACTGCCGAGAGTGGCGGTGAAGGGCTGCGGCGCTCCCCCCGTCGTCAGGGCGACCAGAGAAGCGACCTCGGACGCGGTGATCGGGGCACCGCCGGGGTGGGTGACCGGGCCGGCGAAGGAGATCGTCAGGGAGGTGCCCACGGGGACCCCGGCCTCGCCGGGGTGCGGCTGGAAGATGACGCCCTCGAGCGAGTTATCGACCCGGATGCGGCGCAACGCCCAGGGCGAGGTGGCGCCGTCGCGGTCCACGGCGCGGGCGCGCAGCCAGACCTCCGCGTCAACGGCCTCGGTGGGGCGACTCGACCAGACCAGGGTGAAGGGGCTTTCGGCATAGCCTCGCTCACAGCGCTCCCAGGTGCCATCGCTGCCATCCGTCGAATCGAGCGAATAGCGGTACTCGACACAGGCCACCGAGGCTGGATCGAGGGGATCGCTGGCAAGGGCCTCGAGGACGACATCGCCGCAGTACCACTGGTCGGCTTCGGGCGTTGCGCCCCACTGGCAGGTGGGTGGCCACTGGGTTCCCCAGGCCTGACCCAGGCCGTAGTAGGCAAGCCGCGGGGCGACCGCGTCGGGGCTACCGGGCAGAGCGATGCCGACCAGCCCCAGGAACTCCTCGTCGGCCCAGTTGTCGGGCTGATCGCCGCGCGGGGAGGGTCCCGGGTCATGGCTGGCGGGGCCCCCGGTGGCGCCGTTGCGCCACCATTCGTCCGACCAGGCCACCACGGCGGCGCCGCTGCAGAGGTCCGGCTGGGCGGCGAGCGCTTGCCAGAGGGCCACGTTCCACTCGGCCTGCGCGGTCTGGTCCTCGCGGCTGGCGCCATGGTTCCAGGCATCGACGCCGAAGGCGGCGATCCATATGGGCTTGCTGCTGCGTTCCGCGGCCAGGGCGAAGACGTCGCTGCCGGGGGTCGTGGGGCTGGCGAAGGAACGTCCGCGCTGGCAACTCAGGCCCCAGAGGTCGATCCCGGTCAGGTGGGCGTCGTCCGAGCGTAGGCCGGCGACGCCCAGGTGAGCGGCGGCCAGGTCCTGCGCATAGGCGACGCCATTCCAGGCGTCGCACGCCAGGTCGGTGCTGACCGGGTGGTAGCCAGTACCCTCGACCTCGAACGCCACCCAGCCCAGGGCGTTGAGCAGGGTGAACCAGTCGCGCAACCGGGCGTCGTCGCCCCGCAGGGCGGCGTTCACCCCGGAGCCCGGCGCCCACATGAGGACGGCGGGATGGTCCTTGAGCGCGGTGACGTAGGTACGG
>CAILUI010000321.1 GCA_903837355.1 uncultured Victivallales bacterium | reverse complement strand
TTCAACGCCACCACCGCCGAGTTCATCCACCTGCCGCCACCCGATACGCCCACCTCCGTAGCGCTGGTGTTTGGGGCGAACGTCTCCGTATCGGGCGTGCTCAAGGACTCGGTTTCGGGGGGACTCGGGTTCTTCCCGTCCGGCAATCTGGTCACTGCGGCCGACGGCTTCACCGGCATCGATTCGCGGCTGCGCCTGCCGTCCAGCGTCGGTCTGAATGGCCCCCGCTCCACCTTCGCGGTGCATCCTATTTCGCGGCTGTACTTCAACAATGCCCTGGATGCAGACGCGCCTGCGGCTGCCGGTTTCGTGTCGTTCGCGGGCACGATCGATGTGCCGTTTTTCGAGGACATGAAGGTCCACGTGCTGGCGCGTGCTGTCGGTGGCGCCGCGCAGACGGTGGTCCGCGGTGGCTGGCCGGATGGCGGCTGGACCGAAGGCGGCCAGACGTTCTTCACTAGCACCAAGTTCGACCCCACGAACCGTGGCTTCCCATCTGCGGGCGCGGGTGAGCCAGCGGGCTTGGGTGGCTACCTGGAGAAGTCCAAGTATACGCCACGAGTGCATCAGGACTGGCTCGGTTTTGTGACCTTCAACATGCCCGTCATGTGGGACGCGGCGCGGCGACAGTTCATCTCCGACGGCCCCACCGAAGAGGATTTCCTCGTCGTGCGTACGCAGCGGGTGATCGAGAAGCTCACCCCCTCCGGGGCCGATCTGCGCTTTGGCGTGCAGTTCAAGGACCTGCCACGGGTGAACCTGGCCGCGTTGGTGATCGACCAGGCGGAGGCCACCAACGAGCTGATTCAGCACATTCCCGGCGGTGCGGACATCGCCGCCGCCGCCAAGGCTCTTGAAGCGTTGCTGAGCGGGCGCAGCGACGCCCTGGTCAATGGCGCCGTGGATACGGCCGTGGATGCCTTCCTTGACCCGTTGTTCGCCGCCCTCGCCGGCCTGCCCGAGCACTCAGCGGCGGCCGCGAGCGTCTACATCGCCACGCACCCGGGTCTGGTCGGCGACCTGCGGGGCCAGCTCACCGGCACCGTGGCCGCCGGTCGGGGCACCACCATCATCAGCGATATCAGCAAGGCGCTCGACGACCTCGAGACCGGCCTCCAGGCGGCCGACGGCCTGCTGCACAAACAGGGCAATGGCGCGTACCAGGCCGAGGGTCCGGGGGCCCGCCTCGCCTTCCTCACCACGACCACCGACATCGGCGGCGACAGCATCCGGGGAGTGCAGGCGCAGATCAACACCCTGATCAACGTCGAGTTGCGGCCAACGCTCGATGAGATCCATCGCGCGGTCGTGGACCTGCACGCTGCGGTCAGGCTGGCTCATGATCAGCTCGAGAGCGTCCGGGACGAGGCCGAATTTGCGCTCGACGCGGTCAACGGGGCCCGCGCCGGCGGCGTGGCCGACCTGGCGGTCGGCGATATCCAGAAGTACTTTGACAGGGCGAACGACCCCCTCGGGCGCTTCCTCGACGAGACCGATCCCGCCACCCTGCGCGCCGATCTCAGGCGTCTCGTCCGCGACCGCATCCACGCGTCGACCTTTGTCTCTGACCTGCAGAAGACCCTGAAGGATCTGCTGGAGCCCTTGCGCGACGATTACCTGATGACCCTCGAGCGCCTGCACGGGGTGATCAATGACGTACTGCGCTCGGCCTTCGCGAAACTGGGGGGCGAGTGGGCCGATAAGCTCAGCACCGAGGCGGCCACCGCCAACCGGGCGTTGGGCAGCTTCAACGATACCTTTGAGCTGGCCAAGATCGACGGCACGGCGCAGATCGCGGGCGACAGCCTGGTGGCGGCCCATCTCAGCGCCGAGCTCGGCCTGCGGGTGCCGGACCGCGTGGGTGTCTCCGGCTGGCTCGACTATCGGCAGCACAAGTCAGACTCACCGACGCCGTCCTATGCCGCGGAATTCGCCGATGGCCGCATCGAGATCGAGGTCGGTGCCGAGGGCGGGGCCAACATTCAAGGGAACCCGCCGGTACACGCCAAGCTCGTCGGCCGCTATGCGATGCGCGCCGACGGCATGCCGCTGGCCGTCGGCGGCAGCCTCGATTTCGATACCGATCTGAAGTTCGAGGAAATGACGCTGAAGAGCGCCCACTTCGAGTTCGCCTTCGGCGACCGCGATAATTACATCTACGCTACCGGCTCCGGCAGTGTCTGGTTCATCAACGCCGACGTCCGTGCCTTCCTTGGCCAGACGAGCGACCCCAAACTGCTGCAGCGGGTCGACCCGCTGCTGAACAAGCTGTTCGAACTCGACGCACTGAAGCGCTTTGGCCCCATCACCCCCGACAACCCGATTACCGGCATCTACTGGTTCGGCGACGGCTCGGGCTCGCTCAACCGCTTCTTCGGGGTGCCGGACTCCCCCCTGCTCAGGATCACCGGCAAGGGCGGCGAGGGCTATTTCATGTTCTTCAACAAGGCGCTGCTCAGGGATCCCCTCTCCGGCGAGTTGCCGCCCGACGCCATGCTCCTGCTCGGCATGAGACTGCACAAGGGCCTCAGCGTCACCGTTGCCCTGGGGACGGCCGAAGCCGACCTCAATCTGCTCGGCGTGATCGACCCGCTGGAGCTGCAGACCAGCTTTGGCTCTCTCGACCTCGAGAAGACGCTCAGCACCGGCGAAGGCGCGGGAGTCCAGGGCGCGATCGCGGGCACCTTCACCCCCGCCCTGTCGGTCGAGGTTCCCCCCGGCGTCAAAGTGAAGGTGAGCAAAGAGTTCAGGTTCTCGGCGTCCGGCAGGATCGTGATGCCGCCGCTGGGGCCGCCACCGGGGTTTGTCTGGGTGAATGACCTGGACTATGACAAACTATGGTGAACCGCCGCATCATCGCCGTCGCTGCCTGGATGCTGGTCGGAGCCATCGACCTCGGCGCTCAGACCTCGTCGGCACCGCCTCAGCCGCCGCTACTGACCACGGCTGCTGCTAGCGCTCTCGATGCCAGCGGACGCCCGTGGGTCTACGTCATGTTTGGCGAGAACCGGCCCGGCCTGCTGGCGGACCGCACTCTCGCGGTCTACGCCAAGAGCGGCCCGCCTGCATCCGCCGAACCGTTCACGTTTCGCGGGCTGGTCACCCACACCAACGATCCCACGGCGTTGCAGGTCCTGCTGCAACGGTCTGCCGGACTCGGTGAGGACCTGGCCGCGCTGGCGACGCTGCTTACCGAGCTCCACCGCCTGTGGATCAATCACCTGGATTCGAGCCAGGCGCCCTTGACCGAACCCCCGGCCATGCCGTTGCCCCTGCGCCTTTCGGCCCTGTTGCAGCGTGCCGCCGGGGATCCTGCCCTCGCCCAGATGCTGGACCTGATCGGCGTCAGCCACCCGGCGCTGCGCCTGGCCCGGGGCACGGCCTGGGCCGGACTGCTCGAGGTGCCCATCGGCACCGACGCCACGCTCGAGATCCGCGAACGTAACGCCGCCGGCGCGGACCTGACCGTCAGTGGGCGTGTCACCGTGCGGGCCGGAGCGCCCGCCCCGCTGCCGGCCCCCGGTCCCCTGGTGGTGGTGCCTGACCTCACCGCCACGGGTGACCTCAACGTCAAGCTGCGCTGGGCCACCTCGGCGGAGCTGCGCCAGGAAGTCTCTGCCGGCGTCGTCTTGTGGCGGGTTGGTGCGGCGCTGGCCGAAGCGCAGGGCTTCCTCGCTGCCCCGCCGACCGCCGCGGCTCTCGCGGCGCTGATCGCGGCCCAGCCGGACGAGGCCAAGCAGGTCTCGCCAGGGCCAATCGTCGCCACGACGCTTTTCTTCGACTACAACGTCGCCTTCTTCGATGCGGCCGCTGGTGGCGATTCCACCACCAGTTTCTTCACCGACGACAACGACCGCAGCCGGCCCGGCGGCACGGCGCTTCCGGAAGGTACTCGCGTCGTGTACTTTGCCGCCGCGGCGGACCTGCTGGGTCGTCCTGGGCTGGTGTCGGCCGGCGTTCCGGCCGTGTTCTGCCATCGCCTGCCGCCACCGTTGCCGGCTCGCTTCACCGTGCGCAACGGCGGGACGCTCGCCGTCGGCCAGTACTTCGATGTGAGCTGGCTGCAGAACCGCGTCGGCGGCGACATTCCCACCAGCCGCTACGAGATCTTCCGCGGCGATGATCTTGCCGCGCACGTCAAGGCCATGAATGGCGAGCTGGATCTGGCGGCAGATCCCATCGACCCCGCGCAGCCGACGGCGATCCAGCGCGTGGGGGTGGTCGTGGATCCCGCTCTCGACCCAGCCGGGACCTTGGCGTTCGCCGACACCGGCGTGGCGGCCAGTGAGGAGAACCTTGGCAAGACCTGGTGGTTCGCGATCCGGGCCGTGCACGAGGGGCCACCCGGTTGCGGCGAGGTCGCTTCTGCCCTCAGTGCGCCGCTGTTCGCGGCCTTGCATCAACGGCAGGGGCCGGCGGCGCCGAACCCCAACCAGATCGACACCGGCGACGATTGTCTGCGCACCCTGCGGGTCGCCTGCATCAAGGCTGAGGCGGCTACTGAGGTGGTCTCGACCGAGGCGCTGGACCCGTCGGTGGCCCAGTTCCGCGCGCGCTGCGAACGCCGTACCCATGCCATCAGCGCGGCCGAGTTTCGGGTTATCGACGTGGGCACCAGCGAGGAACTTGTGGCCACTGTGCGCGTCGAGTTCCCGGAGGGCGACGACGCGGTCGAGCTCCCCTTTACCCGGTCGCTCGCGACGGCGCTCAGGAATACCGAGGTTCAATGTCGGGCGGTGGCCTTCGATGGGTCGCTCAGCCGCTGGGCCGCAGGGCACCTCGGCTCGCGCGCCCCAGGGGTGCAGACCCCCAACCATTACGTGCGCCACGCCTTCCGCGCCGACTGCATCGTCGAGTCCGAACGCCTCGCCCATCTCGAGGAGGCCGCGCGCCTCGGGCGGGCGCCCGACGAGTTGTGGGCGAGCCTGGGCGACCTGCAGCCGGGCGAGTGCGACACCACCCGCGCGCTGCTGACCGTGTCGCCCGACAGCGGCCGGATTCTGCCGATACGGATCAGGCTTTTCGTGACCGCGGGCACCGCCGAGTACCGGATCTACCGGCGTATTGACGAGGGCGAACTGAGTCTTACGGCGCAGGGGCTCACCGGCCCCGTTGCCCCGGGTGCCTCCGTCGAGCGTTTCGATGACGCGCCGCCGGTGACCGCCTGCACGGTGAGTTACTACGCCCAATTCCTCGATGAGAACGGCAATGCCAGCCCGCTGGCGCTCGTCTGGTCGCGCCGAATTCTCAGCCCGACGCCGCCACCGGCGCCGCTATTGAAGCAGCCCGTCCTCGCCGATATGGGCGGCACCGAGGCCGCGCCGCTCATCACTCTGACCTGGGTCTGCCCGCCGCAGACGGTGGAGCGCTTTGAGGTCTTTGTTCATACCGCCATCGTCCGTCCCCCGGGCTCGCCGCCCCCCGCCGCTGCGACCAACAAGCTCTTCCTCAACCCGGCGGCAAAGACGTCAGTCTTCGGCGCCCTGCTGACCCAGCTCCAGGTGTCCGACCGGGTGATCGTGGATCGCAGCTTCCTCACCGGC
>CAILUI010000320.1 GCA_903837355.1 uncultured Victivallales bacterium | reverse complement strand
TAACTCAGGCTGTAGACTGTTAGGTCCTACCTCGTGGCATTTTGCGTTTCCGGATTCGGGTCCGGTGTTGTAACCTAATAGCCTACAGCCTAAACCGCTACAGCCTCTGAGTCTTCCATGGGACGGGTGCGAAATCAAGACCGCGGCGTTGCCATCGGCTTCACGGCTGCAGGGCTGCCAGTTCCGCGCCTGAGGTCACGCACACATCGAGGTCCCGCAGCAGACCATCCGCGACGTCGTAGATCCAGCCGTGGATGGCGACCCCCTGTCCGCGTTCCCAGGCGTCCTGGATGATCGTCGTATTACCGACGTTGAGGACCTGCTCGCGCACATTCAGCTCGCACAGCCTGCGCACGCGCTCGGCCTCGTCCGGGATCGCTGCCAGGGCCTCGCGGTGCCGTTGCTGGATGTCCCGAACGTGACGTAACCAGTTGTCCACCAGGCCATGGGGTTGCGGCTCCATGGCCGCCTTGACGCCCCCACAACCGTAGTGCCCGCAGACGATCACGTGTCGAATCCTGAGCAGGTCCACGGCGTACTGCAGCACCGAGAGACAGTTCAGGTCGGTGTGGATAACCAGATTGGCGACATTGCGGTGGACGAACAACTCGCCGGGAAGGAGGCCGACGATCTCATTGGCAGGCACCCGGCTGTCAGCGCAGCCGATCCACAGGTACTCGGGGGCTTGCTGTGTCGTCAGTCTGGCGAAAAAGCCGGGGTCGGCAGCCTGGACCTGTGCAGCCCATTTCCGGTTGTTGGCAAAGAGACCGGGCAGTGCTTTCATCGTCCCCCTGCGAGCCGTGAGCCGTGAGGCTTGAAACTTGAAACTTGAAACTTGAGCCTTGGGCCTTGACCACTGACCACTGACCCAATGACCACTGACCCAATGACCAATGACCAATGACCCAATGACCCAATGACCAATGACCCAATGACCCAATGACCAATGACCCAATGACCAATGACCCAATGACCAATGACCAATGACTCGCTTACGCTATCTCCGGAAACGCGATCACGTCGGCGATGGCATCGACCCCGGCGAGCACCATGACCAGCCGGTCCAGGCCGATGGCGATCCCGGCCGCGTCCGGCATCCCGTGCGCCAGGGCCGCCATGAAGGGCTCATCCAGCGGGTAGACGGGACGCCCGGCGGTCCGGCGCAGTTCCGCGCAGGCGTCGAAACGTCGCCGTTGTTCGGCGACGTCCACCAACTCGCTGCAGGCGTTGCCCAGTTCCATGCCGGCGATGTAGAGTTCCCAGCGCTCGACGCGGTCCGGTCGTCCCGCGATCTGTCGGCTCAGGCCGCTGCAGGCCAAGGGGTACTCGGAGAGGATCGTGGGGACGTCCAGGCCCAGGCGCGGTTCGACCCGCGTCACCAGCACCTCCTCGAAATGACCAGCGGCGAGAGTGGCATCGAGGTCGACTCCGGCATAGCGCCTGAACGCTTCATCGACGGTGATTTCGACCCACGGCGCCCCCAGGTCAACGCTGCGCCCGCGGAAATGGCAGACCGTGCTGCCGGTGGCCGTCATGGCCAACGCGCGCAGCAGTTCGACCGTATCCTGCAGGATGGCGCGCCAGTCGGCGTGGGCCCGGTACCACTCCAGCATGGTGAACTCGGGGCGATGCCGGCGGCCACGTTCGCCGAGGCGGAAACAGGGACCGACCTGCCAGAGGCGCTCGTACCCCGCCGCCAGCAGGCGCTTCATGTGCAATTCCGGCGAGGTCCGCAGCCAGGCGTGGCCGCTGGGTTCGGCGTCGATGTAGTCCTCGAGGGCGGGAGCCGGCACCCGTACCGGCGTCTCCACCTGCAGGAAATCACGGGTCCGGAAGAACTCGCCCAAGGCGGTCAGGACGCGCGCCCGCAGCTCCAGGACCGGACGCAACCCCGCCAGGCGCTGCCGCGCCTCATCCGGCTGCGTTACGGAACCTGACGGCATCGGCACGGCTGCTCAGAAAGAGCCCTTCTTGACGCGCTCGACGTAGGTGCCGGTACGGGTGTCGATGCGGACGATGTCGCCCAGGTTCACGAACAGCGGCACGCGAATCTCGTACCCATTGGCGATCTTCGCCGGCTTGGTCACATTCGTGGCCGTGTCGCCGCGTACGCCCGGTTCACAATCCATCACCTGCTTCTCGACGAAGCAAGGCAGGGTGAGTTCGATCGGCTTCTCGCTGTGGAAGAGGATTTTGCAGGCCATATTGTCGTCGAGGAAGTACTTCATGTCGCCGACGATCTCGGGCGGCACGCGGACCTCTTCGTAGGACTCTGAGTCACTGAAAATAAAGGCTTGGCCGCCGTCATCGTAGGAGTACGTCATCTCGCGCTCCTCGAGGTTGGGCCGGTCGATGCTGTCTGCCGAGCGGAAGGTCCGGTCGAGGGTCGAGCCGGTGATCATGCTCTTCATCTTGCAGCGATAGAGCGCCTGGCCCTTGCCCGGCTTGCAGAAATCGAAGTCCACCACGACGTAGGGTTCGCCCTCAATCTCGACCTTCAGGCCCTTCCGTAAATCTGCCGCCGCGTACATGCTGGTCTCATCCTCTTGGGTTGGGTGACCGCCGCCACCGGTTGCCCGTGAAGCGCCTGGCCGTCAGAGTGTTCTTGGACGTCGCTTGTAAAACGGTGTAATTTAACGTGATCCGGTAATCTTGCAACAGGAACGCGGCGAGGGTTCGGGGCGGTCTCAGGAAAGCTCTGGGCGGGGGTTCATCAGGTATGGCGGGTGGCAAGATCGACAGAACGACGGCACTGGAGAGCATTCAGGAGGCGCTGGGCCACCGCTTTCAGAGGCCGGCACTGCTTGACGAGGCGCTGACGCACCCGTCCTGGCTGGCCGAGAATGAGGATAAGGGGCAGGATAACCAGCGCCTCGAGTTCCTCGGTGACGCGGTGCTGCAACTGGCGGCCACGGTGCTGCTCTTCGAGGCTCTCCCCGGCGAGGCCGAGGGGCAGTTGACCAAGATCCGCTCGGCGCTGACCAAAGAGCAGGCCTTGGCTGACTACGCGCTGGTGCTCGGCCTCAGTGCGGGGTTACGGCTGGGGCGGGGCGAGGCCCGGCATGGGGGCGCCGACCGGCCCTCAAGCCTCGCGGATGCCTTCGAGGCCGTCCTCGGCGGCGTCTTCCTCGATGCAGGCTTCACGGCCGCGGTAGCGCTCATTGGTCGTCTGATCAGTCCTGCCCTGACCGATGTGAACGGCCTGCTGGCGGTCGAGAACCCGAAGGGGGCGCTGCAGGAGTACACCCAGGAGCGTTTCCGCGGCATTCCGATCTACGAGACGGTGAGCGTGAGCGGCCCTGATCACGAACCCCGGTTCGAGGTCGCTGTCGTCTTCCGGGGTGAGGAACTGGCGCGCGCGGTGGCCGGCAGTCGCCGGGCCGCCGAGTGCCATGCCGCCGAGGGGGCCTTGCGCGTGTTGCTGGAGCGGGAGCCGACTGATGGTGCGTGACTTTGCATTGTTCTACCCGCCGGCCATCCATTTTGGGTCGGGTTGCCGGTTTCTGGCGGGCGAGCTGTTGCGGCGCGTTGCGGGGGGGCAGCAGCCCCGGACCTACGTCGTCTGCTCCCGCAGCGTTCGCGCGGCCGGGGTTCTCGACGAGCTGGCCGGCCGTATCGGCATCTCGTGGTGCGGCATCTATGACCAGGTTCCCCACGATCCGCCCCTGGAGTGCGTGGACGCGCTCATCGAGCAGCTCTGCCTGTCGTCGGCCGACGCGGTCCTGGCGCTGGGGGGGGGCAGCGTCATCGACGCGGCCAAGGCCGCGGCGGCCCTGGCGCCGACGGCCGATGGCGTCCGCCCGTTCTTCGAGGGCCAGCGTTTGATATCACGCCCGGGCCTGCCCCTGGTCGCCCTGCCAACCACGGCCGGCACCGGCGCCGAGGTCACCCCGAATGCCGTGCTCAGCGATCGGCTCAAGGGCGCCAAGCGCTCGATCCGCAGCCCATTCCTGGTGGCGGCCGCGGCGCTGGTGGACCCTGACCTGACCGTGTCCATGCCCGCCGAACTGACGGCTCACAGCGGCCTGGATGCGTTGACCCAGGCCGTGGAGTCGTACCTCTCCCGACAGGCGAGCGCGGTCAGCCGGCCCTTGGCGGGGGCTGCCGTCGCGCGGCTGCTGCCCCAGTTGCCGCGCGCCTACCGCGATGGCCAGGATCTCGCGGCGCGCACCCAGGTGGCCGAAGGCAGCCTGCTGGCCGGCATGGCCTTCGCGCAAAGCGGCTTGGGGGCTGTCCATGGCCTGGCGCATCCCATCGGGCACGCCCTGAGCCTAGCCCACGGCCTGACCTGTGCCGTATTGCTGCCGCACATCCTGCGGCTGAACCTGCCCGCCTGCCGCGACGAACTGGGAGCCCTGGCTACCAGCCTGGGGCTGGAGGACGCCGAGGCGCTGGTGGACGCCATCGCTGCCCTCTGTGTCGACCTCGGCGTGCCGGACGGCTTCGCGGCCTACCGCCTGGCCGAGGCCGACCATGCCGCCATCGTCGCCAACTGCCGCAGCGGCAGCATGAAAGTCAACCCCCGGTCGTTCAGCGACACCGAGCTGCTCGAGCTGCTGCAGCGCTTGAGCTGAGGGTTCGGGCTAGAAACGCGGGGTGTAGGCGTGGCAGTAGGGTTGCTTGCCGGTGCGCTTGTAGTAGTCCTGGTGGTAGTCTTCCGCCTTCCAGAACGTCCCCGCCGGCACCAACTCGGTGGCGACCTTGAGGCCCTTGGCCTGGAGCTGCGCGATCAGCTTTTCGGCGACGGCTTTCTGCTCATCGTCGAGGTAGAAGACGACGGAGCGGTACTGGCTGCCCACGTCGGGGCCCTGGCGGTTGACCTGGGTGGGGTCGTGGGTCTCGAAGAACAACCGACAAAGGGCTTCGTAGGTGGTCTGCGCCGGGTCGTACTCCACCTTGACGGCTTCGGCGTGACCGGTGGTGTCTGCGCAGACGGCTTTGTAGGTCGGCTCCGGCGCGCTGCCGCCCGTGTAGCCCACGGTGGTTGACAGCACTCCCGGCGCCCGCTGGAAGACGTACTCCGTACCCCAGAAGCACCCCGAGGCAAACACCGCCTGGCGCGACGGATTCGGGGCGGTGGGAACGAAGTCCAGTGAGATGCTGTTGACGCAGTGGCGCGTGTTCTTCGCCGTGTAGCCTTCGCCCTCGAAGACGTGGCCCAGGTGCCCGCCGCAGCGCGCACAGACGATCTCGGTGCGCCGACCGTCGGCATCCGGCTGGCGCTTGACGGCCCCCGGCAGTGCGTCGTCGAAGCTCGGCCAGCCGCAGTCCGAGGCGAACTTACTGGGTGCCGCGTACAGGGGGGCGTTGCAGTGCCGGCAGACGTAGGTGCCATCGGCGCTGTGTTTCCAGAAGCGGCCGCTGAAGGGCGGCTCGGTGCCTTTCTTCAGGATCACCCGCTCTTCGGCGGGCGTCAGGGGATTGAGCGTCATCGGGGTACTCTCCTTGACGGCGGACAGACCGGGATCGGTGTGCGGATAGATGGAGTCGGTGGCCATGGCCCAGACCCCCTGCACCAACAGGCACAGACAAGCGTTGCGTACAGTGTAGCGCACGTCGAATCCCTTGGTTCAAGACGGTAAACGGCGCATCGGGGGCCCCAACAGACGGCTCAGCCGGCGCTTCGCCCTCCAGGAACCGGAGACCGGGAACCAGCTCAGCCGGCGCTTCGCCCTCCAGGAACCGGAGACCGGGAACCGGCTCAGCCGGCGCTTCGCCCCCAACAGCGTTTGGACGTGGTCGAACTTCTGCACTGGAGGGCGAAGCTCCACGGCCTGCCTGCAGGCGCTGAGCCGCTTCCGGCAGCCCGCCCGCAGAGGGTGAGACGCGGCGGCGCGGGGGTTGGTTCCGCTGAGCGCTCAGAGATCGAAGGCGCGCGGCGGGCCGAGGACCTCGGCCAGGACGATCGCCTGGCGCAGGGATTGGCGGCCACGCAGGCGGACCGCGAAGGGCGGGCGGCCCTGGCTGCGGGTCTCGCGGATGATGGCCATGGCGGGGGGAAAAGCCTTGCGTAGGCTCTCCCGATACACGGCGTCCGTGGTCGGGACGCGGGGCGCCGGCGGCGCGGTCTCGACGGCGGCCGCGACCACCGTGGGGGCGGGCATGGCATCCTCGGTCAGGTAACGCCGGGCCGCCGGCGCCGCGTAGACAGGCCGGGCCGCCGGCGCCGCGTAGACAGGCCGGGCCGTCGGCAGCGGCGGCGGGATGGCACTCGGTACCGGCGGCGGCACGGGCGCCGCCGTGGGCGACGCTTCGCCCTGTGCGAGTTGTTCCAGGATCTCGCGGACCCGTTCCGAGGGCGTCGGGGGTGGGCGTGACGTCGCCGTGGTGGTGCCGGTCGGGGCGCCGTCAGCGGCATTCCACTCGGTCCACTCGCCGTCGGCCTTGGGGCGGTTGCGGTTGAACTCCGCAATCCGCCGCAAGACGTTGACGACGATGATGATGACGATAATAATGGGAACCAGATGGTTCATGTGCCACCGTCACTACGAACCCGCGCGGTTGAGCGGGTTCGTGCTCCTAGGCTCAGGACTGCGCCGGCTTGCCCTGCTCATGCGTTTCGCCGATGATGCTGTTACGCATTTCGGTGTCGGCCTTGATGTTCTCCAGGCGGTAGTAGTCGAGCACGCCTAGGTTGCCGTCGCGCAGGGCGGCCGCCATGGCCAGCGGTACCTCGGCCTGGGCGGCGACCAGCTTGGCCTGCATCTCCTGCACCCGCGCTTTCATCTCCTGCTCGACCGCGATGGCGGCGGCGCGACGCACCTCGGCGCGGGCCTGGGCCACGCGCGTGTCCGCCTCGGCCTGATCGGCCTGCAGGCGGGCGCCGATGTTATCGCCGACGTCGACATCGGCGATGTCGATGGAGAGGATCTCGAAGGCCGTGCCGCTGTCGAGGCCCTTGTCCAGCACGCGTTTGCTGATGAGATCCGGGTTCTCCAACACGGTCGCATACGACATCGAGGAACCGATGGTGGTCACAATGCCTTCGCCGACGCGAGCGATGATGGTCTCCTCGGTCGCGCCGCCGACCAGGCGCTCGAGGTTGGCCCGCACCGTCACCCGCGCCTTGGCCTTGACCTGAATGCCGTCCTTGGCGACGGCGTCCACCGTGGTGCGGCCCTTGGCGGGATCGGGGCAGTCGATGACCTTCGGGAGCACGCTCATGCGCACGGCTTCGAAGACGTCACGGCCGGCCAGGTCGATGGCGGCCGCCTGCTCGAAGGTCAGGGCAATCCCCGCCTTGTCCGCCGCGATCAGCGCGCTGACCACGTTCAGCACGTCACCGCCGGACAGGTAGTGCGCCTCGATGTCGTCGGTGGTGATCTTGTGCAGCCCCGCTTTCTTGAGGCGGACCAAGGCATCGACGATCAGCGTTGGGCTGACCTTGCGCAGTTTCATACCCACGATGTTCAGGAAGGTGACATGAGCATTGGCGGCAAAGGCGTAGATCCAGACGTTGAGGAAGGAGATGACAACGAAGAGCACCACCAGAACGACCAGGACCAGCGGGATGAGCAGGAGCTTGAGCAGGGCGGGTGACATGGCAGAACCTCCTTGGACGGCGGGTGCCGGCGCTCACGCAAGCGTCGTCACCACCACACGGTTTCCCTCAACGGCAATAACCTTGATGCGGGTGTGCGCGGCGACCATCTCACCGCGGGTGATCACATCGACGCGGACGCCGTCGATGAGCGCCGTTCCTGCTGGCCGCAACGTCGAATGCGCCACGCCTTCTTTCCCCGCGAGGTCCTGCTGCGCCACGTCGGTGCTCTTCCAGTCGTGGGCGTCATGACTCAGCATCAGCCGTCGTCCCAGCGGGGACTTCGGGATGAACGTGATCCAGAGCCAGAAACCCACCAGGCCCAGGACCCCGGACACCACCAGCAAGGTCGCGCCCCAGGTCGGGCCCTGAAAGGCAAACCCGCAGACGACGCCGGCGATGACCAGCAACCCGCCCAATGCCCCGACCACGCCGCCGGGCAGGAAGACCTCGAAGAACAGCAGCAGGAAACCGGACAGTACCAGCGCGATGATCGTCGTCGAAGTCATGGTACAGCGCAGCGCTCGAAGCGCCGCTTGCGTCTCCACTTTCAATGTAGCGCGGGCGAGGACTCGTTGCCACCCCGCGCCAGGGTTCGCTACTTCAGGTTCAACTGGTAGTAGGCCCCGATCTCGTCATCCCGGCCGAACATGGTGGCGATCAGGGCGGTACGGATCCACATGCCATTGCGCATCTGGCGCCAGTACATGGCGCGTGGGTCATGGTCGACCGCCACAGCGATTTCCTGGCGCCGCGGCAGCGGATGCATGATGATGGTGTTGAACTTGATGCGGTTGAGGTGTTCGGCCTTGAAGTAGTACTGGCTGATGTCAACCCGCTTGCTCTGGCCTTCCTCGGTATCCCATTCGTCCTGGATCCGAGTCATGTAGATGGCGTCGGCCTCGGGCAGCACGGCCTCGAAGTCCTGGCAGACGTGGTAGGTCACCCGCGCCGCATCGAGTTGGTCCAGCACGTCCTGGTGGACCTGCAGTTCGGCCGGGGCGACGAAGTACTGGGTGACGTTGGCGTACTTGGTCAACAGGTAGGAGAGGCTGCGCACCGTGCGCCCGCGGGCCAGGTCACCCACGAACATCACCGTCTTGCCCTCGATGCCGCCGGTCTTCTCGAAACTGCGCTGCAAGGTGTAGATATCCAGCAGCGCCTGGGTCGGATGCTGGTCCTTGCCGGAGCCGGCGTTGATGATCGGGATGGGGCGTTCGGTGTTGCTCAGCAACCAGGCCATCTTCTCGGCAAAGCCCTGCAGGGGCGTGCGCATCACGATCATATCGAAGTAGGAGCTGAAGGTCCGCACCGAGTCCTCACGCGACTCGCCCTTCATCTCGCTGGAGGTTGCCGGGTCACGGACCTCGGCCGCCTTCAGCCCGAGGATCTGGCAGGCGGCGTAGAAGGAGAGGAAGGTGCGGCTGCTGGGCTGCGAGAAGTCCAGCATGGCCCGCTTGTGGCACAGCAGCGAGGCCAGGAACTCCATGCCCTGTTTGCTCTTGGCGATGCGCCGGATGCGCGTCGCCAGTTGGCAGAGTTGTTCGAGGCGGTCGCGCTCGAACTGCTGGGCGATGAGGACGTGGTAGGGCCGGCCGTCGCCCTGCTGGAAGAAGGGCCCCTTCTTCAGCAGGGGCAGCTTCTGGAAGTCGTCCCAAAGGATCTGGTCTAGTCGTTGACGGCGCATCGGTCCTGCCCCCCTCCTTTTGCCGGTCCTGCGATCAGCCTAGCCGGCCAGCGAGGCCAGCATCATGGCCTTGAGCGTATGGATGCGGTTCTCCGCCTCGTCGAAGACTTTCGAGAAGGGGGCCTCGAATACATCCTCGGTCACCTCCAGAGCCCCGATCTTCGCGGTCATCTCAGTATGGTTGTTGTGGAACGCCGGCAGGCAGTGCAGGAAGATAACCCGGCCCTTGGCCAGGTTGCCCGTCTGCTCCATCAGCCGCATGTTCACCTGGTAGGGCAGGAGCAGCTTGACGCGTTCCTGGAACTGGCTTTCCTCACCCATGCTGGTCCAGACGTCGGTGTAGACCACATGGGCGCCGACCACGGCGCTGGCAGGATCGTGGCAGACGCTGACGCGGCTGCCATTGCGGGCGGCCGCGCGCTGGGCCAGAGCCAGCACCTGGGGCGCCGGCGCCAACTCCGGCGGGCAGCAGTCGACGACATCGATGCCAGCCATGGCGCAGCCCTCGAGCAGGGAGTTGCAGACGTTGTTCCGGCCGTCTCCCATGAACACCACCTTCAGCCCCCGCAGGGAGCCGAAGTGCTCTTTCATGGTCTGCAGGTCGGCCAGGATCTGACTGGGATGCCACTCGTCGGTCAGCCCGTTCCACACCGGTACCCCCGAGCGTTCGGCGAGGACCTCCACCGTGCGTTGCGCGAAGCCGCGGTAGAGAATGCCGTCGAACATCCGGCCCAGCACCCGCGCCGAGTCTTCGACCGACTCCTTCCTGCCGAAGTGGATGTCGTTCCGGCCCAGGTACTCGGCACTCGCGCCCTCGTCGCGGGCGGCGACCATGGCGGCACAGCGCGTCCGCGTCGATGACTTCTCGAAGACCAGGCACAGGTTGCGACCGCGCAGGAGCGGCTGGTCCAGATGCTCGCCGGCCCGCTTGCGCGCCTTGGCCTGGATGGCCAACTCCACCAGCCCCAGCATCTGCCCGTCCGTGATATCGCCGAGCGTAACGAGACTTCGGCCTCTGAGGCCCAGATCAAGGTTCAGTTTCAGCACACCCATCTCCCGTGGGGGCCGCTGGCTCTGCGGCCCGAGGTCGGTACACTAGCGCTCGATCCGCCGGAATGCACGTTGGCTGAATGGCGAGGCGGGGCTCTAGGAAGACGGTTACCGCAGAGCGTCGCAGCCTTGAATGGTGCCCTATCGTTCTCTCGATGAACGTAGGGCGCCACTCCGCTGGCGCCATCATGTCGCGAACGGCGTCACGACCTACTCTCTCCGCACCCCAGATTGAGCTGGGGGACATTCGGCCTGACCCTGTGGCCTTCTGTCGGGGCAACCCGCCCGCAATTCGGGTCTTCCTCCTAACTTGCGCCTCGCTGGCTCACGGCCCCCCGCGTGCGCAGGAAACGGATGCGATCTACGCGTGTTGTGCAGAACCGCTCTGCACAACATGCATCGATACGACAGGGACCGCGTCGAGGGCCTTCCCCACCCTGCGCAGAAACGACAGCGTCACGTTGCGGTAGTTACCCGATTCCAGCCGCGCGATGGCGGGTTGGGAGGTGCAGGCGCGTTCGGCCAGCTCTTTCTGGGTCCAGCCTTTCGCCCTCCGGAGCCGGATGACCTCTTCGGCTACGGCGAACTCGCCCTCCAGGGCATCATACTCCTGCTGGAAGGCCGGGTCTCTGAGTTCCTCGGCGAGAATATCGTTGTAGTCGTGCGTCTTCATGGTGTGTCGTCCTTGAACGCTTCCATCTGGCGGATGGCCCGCTGCAGCTCTCGGGGATCGGTCCTATCACTCTTCTTGATGAACCCCGACGTGACGACATAGACCTTGCCTCGGTGGTGGAAGTAGAACAGCCTGACAATGTCGGAGGCAAGCTTGACCCGCAGCTCTCTCAGCCCTTCCGTGCCCTTCAGCGCCCTGGCGTGAGGCATGGGCAGCTCAGGTCCGAGGTCCCGAAGCAACTCAACCGCCCGGAACGCCTTGGCCCTCAACTTGACCGGTAGTGCGCGCAGGAAGTGGACGGCATCTTCGAGCAGCTTGACATCATACTGTGCCATCATGGGCAATATATCAGTATTGGTATTCTTTCCAACCGTTGGTCTGGTGTCATTCCATCAGAAGTTACAGTACATAAAGTACTTAGAGACTATGTGAGGGCGCAATGACCAACCCAGACGCGCTGCTGCGCGAACTACTGCCCGACACAGAACAGCCGGTCTGCCGTGCGCACGAACAGCGCCTCGTCGGCAACGCTGAGGGTCGAGCGCGCCGGGTAGCTGCCCATCTGCAGGCGGTGCAGGACCGCGAAGGCGTCACCCGCCTTGGCCACCACCACCTCGCCGGGCTCGAACAGGGCGAAGATGCGGCCGGCGGCGCCGGTCAGGGAAGCGCGGATCACGCCGCCGCCCCCGAGGTCGCCCTGCCAGTGGACGGCGCCGGTGGCCGGGTCCAGGCAGACAAGGAGGCGGCGGTTGTCATGCACGACGTAGAGTCGGCCGTCGTAGAGCAGCGGCGTGCTTGCGTCGGGGGTCAGTTTCTGATGCTGCCAGACGAGCGTTGCCGCCGCGCCGTCCTGGGCCGGTGGCCGCAGGGCGTAGAGGGGGCCGTACTTGGGGGCGACGACGTAGACCAGATCGGGCCCGACCACGGGGGTGGTGACCACGCGCCAGTGGTTGACGCGCTCCGGGTTGTAGCCTTCCCAGCTCCAAGTTTCGCGGCCGTCGGCCGCGGCGCAGGCCGAGAGGCGGTCGGCGCCGTACACCAGGATCTCGGTACGCCCCTGGCGCGTCAGTGGCACCGGGGTGGAATAGGCCTCCTGGGCCTCGCCGAGCGCGGCGCAGGGGCGTTCCACCCGCCAGCGCGTGGCCCCGGTGGCCAGATCCAGCGCGATCAGGTAGGACGGGGTCGCCGGCGCCGCCGCCGCGCCGTAGCTGTCGGCCTTCAGATTGCGCAGCACGGGCAGGTAGAGCGTGCCCTCGTGCAGCAGCGGACTTGAGCTGTAGCCAAACATCAGGGCGTTGGAGCCGAACTCCTGCTCCAGGTCGCGTTCCCAGACCGCCTTCCCTTCCAGGTCGTAACACAGCAGGCGGGCGGTGCCGAAGGTGAAGCAGACGAGTTTGCCGTCGGTTACGGCCGAGGGCGAGGCCATGGTGTTGTTATTGGCGCTGCGGCTGGCGCCCGCCTCCTGGCTCCAGAGGACGGCGCCGCTGCGGGTGTCCAGACAGAGGGCCAGCAGCGTGTTGTCCGCGCTGCGCACCGCGGTGACAAACAGGCGTTGCCCGCAGACGATGGGCGTCGAGCTGCCCGGGCCGGGCAGGGGCACGTTCCAGCGCAGGTTCTCGGTGAGCGTCCAGGTGGCGGGCAGGGTCGCCGCCGCCGCCGAGCCGTTGAGGAACGGCCCGCGCCACTGCGGCCAGTCGCCGGCGTGGAGCAGCGACGCGACAGCGAAGCCGACGAGGAGGAGCGCCTGGCAGCGCCGGTCCGCGCGCCGGGAGGTGGGCTGTTCTGAGGCGGTCATGGGGCCCCTAACGCTGACTGCAGTCTACTTTGCGGGCGCCGTCGGCGTCGGCGTGCCGGCGGCCTGCCGGCTCTCCCGGCCGATGGCCAGGATCTTCTCGATCTTCGCCTCGGTCAGTTCGTAACCGGCCAAGCCCGGGAAGCCTTCCCAGACCACGGCGTTGGCTTCGGGCTCGATGATGATGACGTGCGGCCAGCCCCAGACTCCGAAGTTCGCCTCGTAGGCGCCCTGCTCGGCGTCGCGCGGGTTGCTGCCGGGCAGGTCGATGGCGAGGGGGTACTTGAGTTCAGGTCCGTGGTAGGCGGTGCGGACCTTCTCGGCGGACTCGCCGGTGATCCCGATCACCACCAGTTCCCCGGCGTATTTCTCGTGCAGGCGGTTGAGCAGGGGCGCCGTGCGCTTGCAGGCGCCACACCACGTCCGCCAGAACTCGATCAGGACGAACTTGCCCTGGCATTCCGGTTTCGCGGTCAACCAGGTGCCGACCGCGAGCGGCGGCGCCTCGGCGAAGAGGCTGGATTTGGCCCAGATCTGCTTACCGCTGCCGGAGAAGCCGACGCGCGGGACGGCACCATCACCCGTCGCCGCCGCCGTGGACGCGCCGGGGGTGGCGACAGGCGCCGCCGCGTCCGGCCGATCCTCGGCCGGGGCCGGCCCGGTCAGTGCCAGCCCCACCACCAACGCCAGCCAGCGGTTGCCGCGGCGTTGCCGCCGCACCCATCCCCAAACAGCGGATGCCATCCTGATCTCCTGCAGTACCGCATGCCACGACTGCCTGCCCGGCCCGCGGCCCCTACCGTAGACGCAGACGGTGGCCGCGGCAAGCGCCTGGCCGCCGCGGCCTCAGCGCGCATCCTTGACTGCCGGCACACCGGCGGCGGTCTCCGCCGTGACCTCCCGCACCTCGACGCCGGCGCTGCCGGCGGCGCAGGCCTTGCCAATGTAGACGACGCCCTCCTGCAGGTTCGCGTCGCGCACGCTATAGCGGTCGACAAGGACACCGGTGCAGTTCTCGAGGAACAGACTGCAGTCCACCGGGTACCACTGCGGGTGGTTCCAGGTGTTGCGCCGTCCCGGGTCGGTGCTCACGGTGTTATTCACGATCTGCAGTCCGTCGCAGCCCTGCGCCGAGATCGCCATCTTGCGCGGGTTGAGGAAGCGGTTGTCACGGATCACGAGTTCGTGCAGGTAACGGGCCGCATAGCCATTGGCCTCGATAGTCGCCGCCAGGCCGACGCCGGTGACGTTGCGGAAGAGGTTATCGCGGATCGTTATCTGACTCGGGATCACGCCCTCTGGCCAGGCTGTGCCGCCGTAGCCCATGACCACACCGTAGCCCTCGGCGTTCTCGAAGGTATTGGCGGCAATCAGGCCCCCTCTGGCCTGGATGAGCAGACAACGACTGCGATTCTGCCCGAAGTAGTTATGGACGATCTTGAAGTTGCCAGCCGCCAGCGCCACGGGGAAGATGGAGTCGGTCGCGGGGTCGTAACCGACGGCGCTCAGCGGCGTCGCCAGGCGGCAGCGGGTCTGCTTGCGGTCGGGCGACTCCAGCGTCACCGTGACGACCTCGATCTGCCCCTTGATGCGATCGCGGGTGATGTCCATAATCTCCAGCCGATCGCCAGCCCGCAGATTGAGGCCCCAGGCGAACAGAATCTCGGTGTCGCTGACCCGGGTCACCTGCCGCTGCCCAAAGCCGTAGCAGTGGAGGTTGATGCAGTCATCGCCCTGGCCCATGAAGTGGCAGTTCTTCACCGTCAGGCCAGCCCGCGCCCCATGCACAAAGAGGCCGTCGGCGTTCGACGCCAGCCAGCGCGTTGATCCCGCCGGGGCGCAGTCTGCATAGCCGTCGATACAGACGCCGTCGACATCGCTGAGGCCGAAGCCGCAGGTGGGTGAGGCGTGCACGACCACGTCCTTGACGTAGAAACCGCGCACCCGGTTGGCGGTCAGCGCCTGCTGGGCAAAGCGCCGCCCGACGTAGACGAAGGCGTCGCCGGCCGCCATGTACCCCTGCAGTGTCGCCGGATCGGTCTCGAAGCGCCAGGTGCCATCGGCCAATGGGCTGACGGCCTTGATCGGCAGCCCGCCGATGGTCGGCCAGCGGTAGCGCCCCTCGCCCGCCGTCGCCAGGCGATAGCCGCCCAGGGCTTCGGGTACAGCCGCCTTGACCCGGTCCGGCGTCGGGTAACCCGCGCTCAGGCGCAGGCTGAAGGTGCCGGCCTGGGCATTGACCTCGGTCACCGTGCCTTGCGTGAACGGTAACGGGTTGTAATCGATGGCGAGGTCGCGGAGCATCACCGTGGCGCCGTCCGTGACGCACACCAGCCCCAGCGCCGGGTCGCCGGCCACCAACACCGTCGCGGGCCCTTGCCCGCGGATCAGGAGGTTCGTGGCCGCCCGTACGTTGAGGATCGACTGCTCGTCGCTGCCCTGTGCACTATCCGGCCGGAAGTAGTAGCGCCCGCGGTTGGGGAAGACGAGTTCCGTGGGCTGGCCCGTCGCCAGCGCCGCCGCCAACGCCGCGGCGAAGGCGGCCGTGCAGTCGGTCGTACCGTCGGGACGCGCCCCATAGGCCTCTACCGAGAAGGTCTGCCGCGCCACCTCCGGGAAGGGCACGTCGAAGCCGTAACGACGACTCTCGTCATCCTCGGTGAACGCTACCTCCGACTGCCGCAGGGCCGGCGCCAGTGACGATGGGTACATATCCACGGGGTAGCTGGGGTCAGCCGCCGTCAAGGCCTCTGCCCCCAGCGCCACCGCCATCCCGATCCCCGTGATGACCCGGAAACCGCTCGAATGAGTACCCAGCATCGATGCGTCCTTTCGCGTCGTCGTGGCTCCCGGCGGGTGCCGTCCGGCGCCCCTCAGCGCGTTGCTCGCCAGACGATATCGAGGTCCTGCTGCGCATCCCCCTGGCGGGGTGTACCGCCATTGTCGGTGCCGTCGAGACCGACACTGTAGAGCACGAACCCATTGCCTTCCAGGCGATAACACAGCGCCTTGCCGGTGAAGGGGTCCAGTTGCTTCGCCGGCGCGACATCTGCCAACTGCAGGCCGTCCAGACGGGCGGGGTAGGCGCCCTGCTCCGCCCGGTACGCCATGAGCCGCAGGCCGAAGCGCGCGACGCGCACGGTGGCTTGGCATGCGGCCGCCTTGCCGCAGCAGGTGGCCAGCACGGGGAGCAGGCTCCTGGCCACGACCGAGGCCATAACGGCATCCGCGTTGCCTGGCGAGCCGGGGGCGCGCGCGAGGTCGTCCTTGACCTGGTAATAGGGCTGGCCCGCCAGGTCGGCCAGGTGCAGGACGGCCGCAGTATAGACCGCACGCTCAGCGGCAAGTTGGGCCGCGGTTAGCGCCGGGGCGTCCTTGACCTCGCCAGAGGCTTTGAGCAGTTCCACGACCTTCTCCGGCGGCTGGCTGAAGACCCATTCGCCCAGCAGCAGCCTTTCCCCGTCGATGGCGGCGACCAGCGGTGCCGCGTCGTCGAGGCGGTCCAGGAGGGCGTCCAGGTGCTGGTAGGTGGCCGCTTCCGGCGGCGTCAGTGCCGCGACCTCCTGCAGCGTTGCCAAGGCCGTCTTGGCGACAGCGATGCGCACCAACTGCGTGATCAGCAGGGGTTCCTCGCGCAGGAAATCGGCGATCTGGAGTTGCGGAACGATGCACGCCCAGGCCGCCGGCCCCTCGCCGCGTTCAGCCAAGGCGTAGGCGGACGCCGCCAGGAAGCGGGCCAGGTTCCGCAACGTGGCCAGGTGCGGCAACTGCAGGTTTGGCCCCAGGCTGTAGTCGAGATCGAACCAGCAGCGTGGGCGCGCCGCGGCCTGGGCGCAGAGCGCCAAGGCCTGGCGGGCGGCCGTCCCGTCGAGCCGGCGCTCGAACTCACCACAGACTTCGTCCACCGTCGGCGAGCGGTTGCCCTCGGCCGGAAGGTGCAGCGCCTCCACCAGGCCCACCAGGTTCATGCCTGCCGGCGCGCTATAGCCTGAGCTGTAAGCCTCCGTCGCCAGGGTCGCCAGGGTCGTATCCCAGACGTTCTCCGTCTCCAGCGCCGCGACCGCCTCCATGAGCAGCGGCGCGGCGTTGTCCTCCGCCCGCGGTCGCGGCGGGAGGAGTGCCGCGGCAGTCTGCGGACGCATTGCCGCGACCCTGACGATCGCGGCGGCCGGCGCCGCCACGGCTTCCGCCGGCGCCGTGGCCGCCCGCAGCGCGGGCAACAGGCTGAACCCCAGCCACAGCCCCCCGAGCCGGATGGCGGCGCCCGCCACTCCCCGTCCTGCCGCAGGTCCTGCCATCGTCAGTCCTCCCCATCGCAGGCACCCCTCGCCGCGGCTCTGCCGGCGCTTCGCCCTCCACCGGAACTCCGTGCGTCCGGCGGGTTGGCGCTGAGCCCGTCGGACGTCTTTCCTGGAGGGCGAAGCTCCCCAGACTGCTTGCAGGCGCTGAGCCGTTCCCATCCCCAGACGGCCGCGATGGCGCGGCCGCGGCTCAGCCGGCGCTTCGCCCTCCACCGAAATGCGGCTCAGCCGGCGCTTCGCCCTCCACCGAAATACGGCTCAGCCGGCGCTTCGCCCTCCACCGGAATACGGCTCAGCCGGCGCTTCGCCCTCCACCGGAATGCGGCTCAGCCGGCGCTTCGCCCTCCACCGGAATATGGCTCAGCCGGCGGCCGGCGCACACCTGGCGGAACTGGCCGATGCGCTCGGTCAGCCAGGCCCAGTCGCGCTGCCGCAGGCGCTCCTTCTCGAACAGCGGTTCGCCGACGCCGGCGCCCGCGGCTCCGGCCTCCAGAAAGGCCGCCAGGTTCGGCAGGCCGATGCCGCCAGTGGGCAGCAGCGGGATGTGCCCCAGGGGCGCTGTGAGCGCCTTGACATAGGCCGGTCCGAGGGCGCCAGCCGGGAAGAGTTTGACCATGGTCGCGCCGGCCCGCCACGCCGCCAGTACTTCGGTCGGCGTCAGCGCTCCCGGAAACAACGGCACCCCCGCGGCGCGCCCCACCGCCATCATCCCGGCATCCAGTCCAGGACTGACCAGAAACTGCGCCCCGGCGGCCAGGGCCTGCTGCGCGTCCTCGGCGTCGAGCACGGTCCCGGCGCCGACTGCGACCGCGGCGCCGAGGGCCTGGCGCAGGGCGCGGATCTGGGCCAGCGCGCCGGGGCTGTTGAGGGTCACTTCGATGGCTGCCAGCCCGGCCGCCGCGGCGACCTGGCCGACCTCGACGCTGAGTTCCGGGTCAAGGCCGCGCAGGATGCCGATCACCGGGAAGGCAGCGAAACTCTCCGGCATGGGCGTCGGGGTTGCGGGTTGCATCGCCTCTCCTCCCCTGCTCACTCAGGCGGTCGCGGCCAGCAGGAGGCCGTGGCCGACGGTCGAACTCAGCGCCGCTACGGCCGGCGGGACGACAGTCAGCCGGCCGTCCAGATCGAGGCTCTGCAGCACGGCCGCGTAGAGGGCACTGGTGTGTTCACCGGCACTCAGCAGCAGGGCCGGCGACGGCGGCAGTCCGGCGAACTCGGCGCCGATCAGGATGCCGTTGAGGAAGGCATCGGCCGCCGCCGGCGCCAGGCCATGCAGCAGTGCCGCTGTGCGTACCCGGAACAGCGCCGCGGCCAGCCCCAGGTCGCGCACCAGCAGCGCGCCGGCGCGCAGGGCCGCGCCGTCGACGGGCGGCGCGGCGGCACTCGCCGCCGGCAGGCTGTGGCGCAGCACGCTGTGTTGCCGCAGCAGCGCGTAGAGTTCGCCGGTCATGTAGGTGCGGAAGCCGCAGACGTGTCCGGCCTCGAGGCGGACGTGTTTGCAGTGCGTGCCCGGCAGGATCACCAGGCCGTCGCCGTCAGGCAACGCCGTCCGCCAGCCCGCCCACGCGCTGAGCCCCAGCAGCTCGCACTCCTCGCCGCGCATCACGTCCTCGCCGTCGCTGAGCCCCGAGATCAGCCGGACTTCACGACCGTCGGACAGACGTGCCATGGTGGTGGTCAGAGCGCCGGCCGCCAGGGGCAACGGGGTGCGAGCGTAGGGCAACTCCAGCCAGCCGTGGGCGCTGGTGACCATCCCCGAGGCGACCACCGGACAGGCCGCCCAGGCGCCGGCGGGATCCAGCGCCGCAATCTCGGCCTGCAAATGACGCGCGAAGGCCGCCGCGCGCTCCCCGGCCGCGCTGCCAGGGGGCAACAGGCTCGAGCTGCCGGCGGCCGAGCGGCGCTCCGCCAGGATCTGGCCCGTCGCCCCCTCCACCGCGCGCAGCCGAAAGGAGCTGCTGCCCCAGTCACAACTGATGAAGACCATCGCCGCCATTCCCCTTCGCCGCGGGGCACCGCCCGCGGCGTTGCTGACCCTAAGGCGCGCGGCCGCCGCTGTCAAGGAGGCTTGTGGAGAGGCCTGTCGTGAATGCCAGACGGCTCGGAGCGCTGAAAGCGCGGCAATTCCTCAGCCCAGGGCACCGCCCTGGGAATGGAATCGCAAACGAGAGTGAGCCCTACAGGGGCGGCATACCGACAGTCCAGGGGCGGCGCACGCCAGGTATCGCGCCCCTTCAGCACCAAGCGGGCGCAGTGCCGCCCGATCATGTCAGGATGAAACTCTGCTTGGGAGTACTGCCGCGTGCCCTCACGCGGCTGGCGGGTGGGGGCACCC
>CAILUI010000319.1 GCA_903837355.1 uncultured Victivallales bacterium | reverse complement strand
TGGGGTGGCTGACGGGATTTGAACCCGCGACCTTCTGGGCCACAGCCAGACGCTCTAACCAACTGAGCTACAGCCACCACACTGAACCGAACGCCTAAAATATGCCCTGCCGCGATCCAATATCAAGCGCGCGGCTCTGCCGAAACCGAGCGTGCGTTCACGGGCGCAGCGGCCAGAAAGCGGAACCGCGACCTTCTGGGCCATCCTGCTGGCCAGCAGGACTCTAACCAACTGAGCTACAGCCACCCGGTTACACCGCGCCGCCGGAACCTGCCCTGCCGCGATCCAAATATCAAGCGCGCGGCTCTGCCGAAACCGAGCGTGCGTTCACGGGCGCAGCGGGCAGGCGTCCTCGAGCGTCTCGCCGTTGAGCAGCTTTAGGAACGTCGGCGTGAGTTCCGCGGTGATCCTGCTGAGGTCCAGCCGGTTCTCACCGGGTTCTGCCGGCTGGCGCAAAAGCACGGTGCCATCGGCGGCGGCCACCGCCAGCACGCTGCCCGTGGGCGCGCCGTCGAGCTGGACGCTCAGGGTCGAGCCGGCCAGGCGCAGCGTGCGCAGCCGTTCCGGCAGCACGGCGATGCAGGCGACGTCGTCGCGTTCCAGCCACAGGTCGACGGCCTGGCCGGCAGCGTGGGGTACCAGGCGCAGGGCGGCGCCGGTCAGCAGATCGACGGCGTGCAGGCCGGGCTTGAGATCGAACGCCAGGGCCGGCCCGGCCCAGGTGTGCCCCATGGCGTTGTAGAGGTGGGTGATCGTCGTCGCGCCGGACCGGAAGCGGTTGGCGTACAGCCGCGGGACCAGGGTCGGCACCAGCGCCTCGCAGTCACGGCTGGCATAGACGTCCTCGTTCTCTTTGTAGATGGTGTAGAAGGGCCTGGGGAGAAGGCGTCCGAAGGACGCGACGCCGTTCCAGAACTTCTTGCGGTCCAAGATATCGGCGCTGCGGTGGTCGAGTTCGTAGGCTTTGCACTCGGGGAAGTAGAAGCGCTGCAGGTTGACCTCCAGGGGCCGCAACGGCGTGGCCTGGACGGTGTAGTCGTAGGTGATGCAGCCGTCGAGCGTGGCCAGCAGGTAGTCGTAGCCCGGGTGCTCGGTGGTCAGTACCGTGGTCGGGTTCACCTCGTCCATGCCGCGGCGCACCGCCCGCGTGGCCTCGGCCACCGCCTTGTTCCACTGCGAGACGCCGGGTTCAGCGTAGGTGTGCTGGTGGGCGGGGTTGAAGCAGACCCAGCCCATGTGGCCATACTCATCGAGCCGGATGCCGTCGGCGCCGGTCTCCTGGAGCACGCGTTTCATCTCGGTCGCGACCCAGGCACGCACCTCGGGCAAGTCGTGGCAGGGGTTGGTGACCTCGTAGCCCATATCGTACTTGCCCTCGGGGTTCATGACGCACCAGGCTTTGCCGTGGGCGCGGCCGGTCGCGCAGGAGAACTCGTCGAGGCGGAAGGGGTCGGTGTACAACGTGACCAGCGGCCCCAGCGCCTTCCAGGTCGCCACCGCCTGGCGGAAGGCCGGCAGGCCGCCGAAGCGCTCGTTGTAGCCCCGGTAGTCGCCGGGTTGGTTGTTCCACATCGTCTGGTCGGTCACGGGGTCCTTGACAAGGTACGGCTCCCAGTCCCGGATCTGGCCGGCGCTGAGCACCTTGTCGAGCTGGTCCAGAGGTGCGCCCAGCGGCCCGAGGGTCGACCAGTCCCACCAGGACATGATCTCAACGCAGTCGGCTCCGGGCTTGATGAAGTCGCTGCGGTAGGCGCCCGCCTTGAAGAGCAGGTCCTGGGCCCAGCCGTGGGCCGTCATGGTGTGGACACTCTTCAGCCGCGACGGGTACGGCCGCCAGGTCCAGACGCGGTGCGCCCAGGCGGCGTAGGCGCCCATGGCCACGCGCCAGTCGCCGGGATGGGCCGCCAGCACCGCCACCGCGGGAGCAAAGCGCTGTCCGGGAGCGCGTGTCCGCCGCAGATACTCGCAGGCCATGCCGATTCCCTCGACGGCGGGGAGGCTGCGCTTCCAGACGTATTCCGGCCGGGTGCGCACATAGCTGGCATCGCCCGACACGCTGGGCTGGCCGGGGACCGCTTTGCGCAGGGCCATGATCTTGTGCCAGCCCTCGGCATCGTCCAGGCGCAGGTAGAGCCCGGCGCCCAGGCTGGGGCTGAAGAGGTCCATGAGCTGGTACAAGGCTTCGTGCTCGCCATAGCCGCGCCGGATGTTTGCCGGCCGGTCGCTGAAGATGCCGCCGCCCCACGGGAAGTAGTAATGGTCCGCCGCCGGCTGAGCCGACAGTGCCAGCCCGGCCAGGTGGGGGAAGGCGACCTTGACGTCGCACGCCGCCGCCCCGGCATTCTCCAGGTCCAGCGCCAGCCGCAGTCCCTCCGCGGCAATGCTCACCTGCAGGCGCGCCCGCAACCCCATTTCCGCCTGGAAGAGCGTAGCGGTGAAGCCCCCCTCGCTCGGCGCCGTCTGTTCGAGCACGAAGTCGCGGCTGCCCGCGGCCCGCCGCTCGCCGACCTCGACCAGGAACAGGTCGACCGCTTCCAGCCGGCGCACCATCTCCGCCGCGGCCCATTCGTTGTAGAGCGATACCAGGCGCAGGCGCTGCTCGGTTTTCGCGAAAACGGCCCGCAGTCCCGCATTCTGCAGCACGATCTCATCGGGGCGGATGTCGCAGGTCGGCGGACGTTCGGCCGGGTGTCCGGCCGGGGCGGCAATCTCTGGCCGCATATCGACCGGCGCCGCCAGCGGCGGCCGGCAGGCCAGGGTGCCGCGCACCGCCAATCTGGTCAGGGTGAAGGGCGCACCGCCGGCGGTGACCAGCACGCCGGTGGGGCGGAAGGCAGCGGCGGCGGCCAGGGTGGCGCTGCAGGGCGCCGCCTGGGCCGGCTCGGCCTTGGTTTGCCCCTGCGCATCCAGCCAGGCCAGGGCGACCGTGCCCGCGCCTGCGACCTCCACCGTGACCGGCTGCCGCGCGTCCCAGGCCTCCGGCCGCCACTCGAGCCGTGCCGCTTGGCCGGGCGCCAGTTGCAGGCCCGCGTCCAGGACCTGGCCGGCGCGTGACCCCGTGAACCGCAGCACGCCGGCCGGATCGGTCAGCCGCGGCGTGCGTCCGGGCTCCCAGGCGGCAGTGGTCGTCAGAGTCTCCTGCGTGACCAGATACAGCCGCACCATGTACTCGCCCGTGCCACCGGGGATGGTCAGCACGTCCTGCCGCCAGCCCTTGCCGTCGCCGAAGTCCACCGCGCTGTTGCCGCGCTCCTGGCTGTGGTCGATCCCCAGGTAGAGGTAATCGTCATTCTTGGCGCTGGGCGCCTTGCGCAGGATGACCTCATTCACGCCGCGCCTGAACTGCGCCCGCGGCAACGCGACATCATACCAATCCAGGCCGGCCGAGACGCCCTCCTGGTACAGCGGTGCGCCGCCGTGGGTTGGAACGGTGTTGACGGTGCCGTTGACCACCACCTCGAAGGCCTCGTCGAGGCCGTTCGCCTCTGGGAGACTGTGCCCCGAGTAGTCTCGTACCGCGAGCATGGCCGAGACCCTAACCTCCTTCACAGCAGTCCATACCGACTCTGGCAACGTACTGATATCAAGGGTCTTACGAGCCTGGTACCCAGCCTGGTTCTGGTGCGTGATGCTGAGGCTCTGGTGCCCGTCCCAGAGCCCGGCGTCGTCGCCGACCATGGTGATGCCGCCAGGCAGCGTCTCGAGCGTGGAGGGTACGGCCCAGGCGGAGACCGCCAGGGCCAGCAGGCTCACCAAGCCGACTGTTGCGTAACGCATCGCCGGTCTCCCTCCTGGCACTCACCGGGCCTACAAGGCACCCCCAACTCTAACGCCCCCGCCCCCGCCCGGCCAGCGCGGCCAGCCGGCGGGTCTTGCAGACGGCGGGGCTTGCGCCGAAGCTCCTGGATCCGGCGGGTCTTGGCCGGGTAGACCTGGGCGTTGCCGCCCAGGTCCCCCACAGATCCGTACGTGCGCAACTAACGCATACGGTTCCTCAGGTCACGGGTCTGGTTGCGCCATAGACGGAATGCACCACCCGGGGCGGAGGGAGCGGGTACCGG
>CAILUI010000318.1 GCA_903837355.1 uncultured Victivallales bacterium | reverse complement strand
AGTATGGCGCAGAGGCGATTCAGAGGCTGCTGGCAGAGGAATCGGCCGATGAATCAGTCCAGACCAAGGGACCGGAGCAGGTCGGAACGTAAGGCCAACACCCGGCTTCAGCGGACGGAGTACCGCGCTGAGCCAGACGTTCGATGGAGAGCAAGCATGAGAGGCGCAGCCCCCTTGGCGCTCTTGACGGTCGCCATCATGTTGCCGGGGTGTGCGACGCCGCATTTCCTCGCAGACCGCGGGAGGGATGCTCTCGACACGGTCACGCTCACGACAGGGAAGGGATACGGCGCGATGGTGCGCGTTGGCCCATTGCATTGTGGCCTGCTCTGTGCGAAGGACTACGCGGGCGTCAAACAGGGGGACATGTCGTTCGGTGCGCGCCCTGCGGTCAAGCATCCCCTCGATGGCTTCGGGAAGACGCTCGACCCGCTGATTGTTCTGCCGAACCTAGGCGGCGGGTCGTGGTGCTTCTGGTACGAGGATTTCCGCGGCTGGACGCCTATGACCAGTCTGCGGGGGAAAGAGTACTATGTGTCCGCGCAACTGCCCTTTGTGGCAGTGCCCGTCCTTGCAGACCTTGACAAACGGATCGGCCTGTCGTACCCAACGTTCTTCCTGACACAGCTCGAGGTGGTCGTAGGTGCGTGGCGAACGGTGAGAGTCGGGTTCAACCTCGGCGAATCCATGGACTTCCTGCTCGGCTGGACAACTGTCGACGTTCTCCATGACGATCTCCGCCACGTCGCGCCGAAACAGGGATCTGACGAGGTCGATGCAGGCGACGTTCGCACCTCGCGCCACTGCTCAAATCGTTGGGCAGCACGATGATGAAGATGAATGTAGGCATGCCATTGCTTGGCTTGCTGTGCGCCCTTGGCCTCCTCGGGTGTGCAACGTCACAGCGCAACGTCCTGAGCACAGCGCAGCCGTGGCATGGCAAACTCCATCAAATGAATTCGGGCGGCAGCATCATCCAGACAACGGTGTGGGAGCACGGCAGATTATTGTCGTGCTGGGAATATCAGACAGACAAGTGGACCCAGACCGTAACCGATGGTACCGGTCGGCGGACCCTGTTCGACGAGAACGGACAACCGGCAGGCCACGAGGATTTCAGAAATGGAGATTGCGTGGGCGGGGCCGGATAGGCTCTGCCCAACACGCCCTTCCTCGGTACGTTGCTAACGCGCCGCACGAGAAGGGCAACGTTATGAAAAGAGAAAGAACAGTGCTATCGGCGTTCGCCATCGTCATGGCGTGTTGCATTGCCGCACTTGCTGCACCGACGAACGCGCAACCTGTTCCGGCTGTCTTTCGCATTCCACCGCAGGTTGATGTTTCGGTCATCGTGATCTACGCGATGGAGGAACACCCTGAGCGCAGCCCGAAGTTCCCAATGAAGGTCACTATGCCGAAAGAGCTGACTCGCATCACAGACAAGAAATCTATCTCGCAGTATGCAGACTTGGCGAACGCTGTCCGAGTGACCGGGACAACGCGCGTCAGTCCTCCTGACGCAGATCAACTTCTTGCGCGAGATCCACTGTGGGTCATCCGTCTTTCCGGAATGCGCACCGGCATTTCCCCGGAGCAACGCAAACTGCTCAGTGACGGGGATATCTCCTTTCACAGGTATTTCCGGATCTATGGAAATGAGATATACGAGCACCACCCACAGCACCCAGGCCGGTATCTGACGGAGGGTCCAGGAGTGTCGAATCTCGTCCAGTTCATCAGAAGCCGATTGGAGGAACAGAAGAAGACAGACTCTCATAACAATCGAGTCGAGGCCACAAAATGACCCGCGCGGTGCGCGGCACATTGTAAGCCTCACTCGTCACGTTGGCTGAGAAGACAATGGCACAATTGTGGGAGAACTACCCGGCGTCTGCGATCCTTGAGGGCACCCGAGTTGTCCTATCGGGCTGGATTGGTTTCGTCGTGGCTTTCCTCGGTGGCATCGGGATCGGTTTCACCGGCCACGAGTGGCGAATTGCAGGAGCCCCACGCGGCGTTCTCAGTATCTACCTGTTCGGGGAGTTCCCTTTTGAGCTCGTGGCTCATCTTTGGGCTACGTCGGGCGTTGTGACGGCCTTGGCCGGGGCCGCTCTGATCACAGGCTTCCGCGTCACAGAGCGGTTCAAGGCTGAGTGCTTGTTTGGCCTGTGCCTGATCACTGGACTTTACGTCTTCCAGGCGGTCGCCTGGCGCAACCGAATCCGATCAGACGACTGGAGGCGGTTCGCATGCATCGCAGGTGCCCTTATTGTGTTGTTCCTGGTGGCGAGGATGTCGAGCGGCAGCACTGCAGATCATCAGACAGGATGAGCGGCCAACACCCGGCTCTAGCAGCCGGAGTACCGCGCTGAGCCAGACGGTTCGATCAGTCGGAAGGGAGACACCATGGGATCGGTCATATCACTTGCGATACTCCTGCTCATGTTGGTCGCCGCTGTGTGCATCATTCTGATCTACGTGGAGCTTCGTCGGGCCCTTCCGAAACTCTTGGAACTCGGTGACAGGGTGCTCCTGGCGCTTGAACGGATCCAACAGGACGAGAGGAAGATGCGCGTCCAGGACAAGGCCGACAAGATCGAGGAATCCCTGAACAGCAGAGAGAGTGGGTGATCGAACAAACGGGTGGTGTCGACCCTCGGACCTCGGGCCGCACACCCTTGGCGTTGGACAGGAAACGAACTTATGCGGTACCTCACCCTGATCGCGCTACTCTCGACCCTTTCACTCGCCTGGACGTCCTGCACCGGCACACAACCGAGCGGGCAGCAGGTGAAGCTGCGACTAACAGATCAAGCGACGGGGCTGCCGTTGTCCAATGTTGTCGTGTCGGTGTATGATGGATTCGATAGCAGGCTGCCTCCGTTCGACGGAGTTCCCCGAACCGACAACACACCCTATCATTTCGCTGACATCGCAACGTCCACGAACGGGACCATTGAGCTTCTGCTGCACCAATTCAAGAGGGAGACGATCCTCCTCACGGCGGGTCCATTATACAAATACATCTATCATAAGGGGAATTTGGCCAGGGTGGGCCATTTCACCCGCGAGGGAAATACTCTGCGCGTCAATGCGAATTTCGAGTACGATTTGAAGAGGCGAGTGGTTACTGTGGTTCGTTATCCAGGACAACAGGTCAGGCCTTTTTCAAGTCCAGAACAACGGTCTGAGGAAGGTAGACCTTTTTCCATTATTGATGTGCCGATGGACTGATGAAGAGGATTGTCCAACTATCGCTCTGCACTGGACGCCCGGACGCGGCTCTGCTTGCATATCAAGCATCGCTGGCCGGGCGCCAGTGAGAGCGAGCGTTGGCCACAGAGCAAGAGAATGGACATCGCAATGCAGACGACGTTCCTGAAGAACAAAGGCACCATGCCATGCAACGACCTTGAGCGATGCCACGGCGGCAACGGTGCCATACACTGGCTTGGCGTACTGGATGGCAACGATCCTGGCGGGAAGCGTGTACACTTCATTCACGATGACGTTCTGCCGCCGAATTCCTCGATTGGTGTCCACAAGCACACAGGTGACCAAGAGTACTACTACATCGTCTCAGGCTGCGGAGTGATGACGCTTGACGGAAGAGAGCATAAGGTCACTGCTGGCGACATCACGATAGTATTCCCTGGTGGCACTCATGGATTGGCAAATCGCTCAGACGAAGACCTGCGGGTAATTGTGACCAGCGTCAGCGTGGAATGAGAGGAATGAGGACGGGTAGTTTGAGGAGCTGTGTCATGGGTCAAGGGGACGTCTGCATCCCCGTGTTCCTCTCGAAGGACCGACATTGGGGGCAACGCGGACAAGTGATAGCTGTCTAGATTCTGACAGTCAGCACTCAGGATAGGCGCTGGCGCTGACCCCTGGGGCGCGGGGCTGCACAGCTATGGCGTTGCGAGGAAGGGCAATGGAACTCGCCGTCCCCAACCGAAGTGTTCACAACCGCGTGTTTCGGGTCGTCACGCTCATCGGGGTCGTTCTTTGTCTCGGCGGGGGGCGGGCGGTGGAAGCCAAGGACGGAGTGGTCCTCCTGCACGGTCTCTGCCGAAGCGACACCTCCATGGTCGCCATGGCCAAGGCCCTTGCCGCAGAGGGCTACGTGGTCGTCAACGTCGACTATCCGTCCCGATCAGCCACCATCGAGGAGTTGGCCCAGGCTGTCGTACCCGCAGCACTGAGCGACCCCAGGCTGGTTGGCGTGTCACGGGTTCACTTCGTGACGCACTCCCTGGGCGGCCTGCTGGTGCGCTGCTACCTGGCCGAACACAGTCTGCCGAACCTGGGAAGGGTCGTCATGCTCGGACCCCCGAACCAGGGCAGCGAAGTGGTCGACAGGCTCGCCCGCCTCAGGTTCTTCTCCTACGTCAATGGTCCAGCCGGGGGTGAGCTCGGAACAGGCGCGGATTCACTCCCCAACCGCCTTGGGCCAGTGGGCTTCGATCTGGGCATCATCGCCGGGGATCGGTCCCTGAACTGGATCAACAGCCTGATGATCGAGGGCGCTGACGACGGCAAGGTCTCCGTCGAGAGGACAAAGGTCGAGGGTATGAAGGGGCACGTCGTGGTTCACGCCACGCATCCCTGTCTGATGCGGAACCGTCAGGTCATTGGCCTCACCGTGGCGTTCCTGAAGAGCGGTCAGTTCGCGGCGAACTGACGAATGAAGCCACGGGAGGCGCAGTTGCCGAACCGGGCTCGCCGGGGACTGACCATCGGTCCACCCCGGCCGCCTTCCCCCATCTACGCCGCCAACGCGCCGATGCGTCCGCCCCGCCAGATCGCGGCAGCAGGGCAGCAACCGCATCCGACAGGCACGCTGCCGTTTCCGATGCACATGCCTGCCCCTTCGCCGTCACCTTGGCCCCAAGGCGTCCCCCTGCCATCGCCCGGCAGGGCTGTTCCAAGATCGCGGTTCCCGCTACGGGTGAGCGCGTGAGAACGAGAAAGCGTGGATTCGTGGCAGACGGCCGGCACACGCGCCGTAACCCTCACGCAATCACGCTCTCACGCTTTCACCGTGCCGGTGACCAACACCGATGGTCGTTGGGAAAACGGAACAGCCCTGATCGCCCGGACCCAGGTCTTGAAGTCCTATGCCCGGCGTAGTCCAGTATGCCGGTGAATGGGTTGCCCACCATCGCCCGCCAGTGGGCTGGACATTGGCGGGCCAGCCTTGGCGCGGGTACTGGGTAGTCGTTTGCGGCATCGAGTCCAGGGCGGGTCCAGATGGTCGCAGTGTGGCGGCTTCCCACACGTTGCAGTCCTGGACCGACATCAGGCGCCGCCCCCTGCGGTGGTGCTCCTGGCGGTTCGGGGGAGGGTGCGAATGGGCAGACCCATGACAACCGTGGCATGGCTGACTCTGTGTGTGGCCGGGAGCCTCGCCGTGAACTCATCTGCAGAGGACGCCATGAGAGCAACGCCCAGGTTCCGAGTTGAGCAGAGGACCACGGCGCCCTTGCTGGTCTCGGATCGTCCCTATGAGGACTTCCAGATCAGCTACCTGAATGTGATCCGGGACGGCAAGGTCTGGCACATGTGGTACGAGGCCTATGACCATAACTACAAGACTGACGCCGATGGTTACCTGTGCTACGCGCGTTCCACCGATGGCGTGGATTGGGAGAAGCCGAGTCTTGGGCAGGTCGAGTATGGCGGCAACCGCGACAACAACATCGTGATTGCCGGTTCCCCCATCGGCGGCGTTCACGGTCACACCGTGTTCATTGACCCGAAGGCGTCCGCGATGGAACGGTTCAAACTGGTGTTCACGAAATGGATCAACCACGAGTGGCAGGTCTACGGCGGAAGCAGTCCCGATGGCATCCGCTGGACCCTGATTGGGAAGCCGCTCCTGGTCCGCAACTCCGACACCCAGACGGTCTGCTTCCGGGATGGCGATCTCTACCGGCTGTACGTGCGGATGTGGAGCAAGGGGCTGTTCGCGGGGCAACGCCTGGTCGGCTACACCGAATCGGGGACGTTTGGTGATTTCCCTGAGCCCACCATGGTTCTCTCGCCGGACGAGGATGCCCCCCCGGAGACGAACCTCTACAACTCGGCAGCGACCAAGCTGAAGGACACGGTCTACGTTATGTTCCCCAGCGTCTATGACGCCAAGACTGGGGTCGTCGTCCCGCACCTGGCGGTGAGCGCCGATGGCCACTCGTGGGAGCGGACGGGCCGGGAGCCGAAGCTTGCCTTGGGCCGGGCGTTCGACAGCAAGAGCATCTATGTGGGACCGGGTGCGGTGCCCGGCGACAAGCCGGACACATGGTGGCTGTACTATGTGGGATTCGCAACCGGCCACGATGACACGTACGAGTCACGGGTCCAGCGCCTGGGAGGCAGCGGTCGTTTCCTGCTGGTCTTGGAGGACCCGACCAACCCGCCGCAAGGAAAGCAGGAGTAGCGGGGACCGAACCAGCGCACCGAGCCCGGTCACTCGGGAGTTGGGGCCAGCGGGAATTCTGGGTTGGCCGGGCTGTGCCGGATAGTCCTCAGTCCGCTGTTGTTATGATGGATGCGATCGGGTGCCGCAAGCGAGGGGGCAAGGCCATGCTGGAACTGACGAATCTGCGTCACGGGGCGGTCGTCAACGCGTGCGACGGGGTCGAGAGCGAGGACGGCCTGGTGGTTCAGGTGGAGGGCCTGGCGGAGCCCGGTTCGTTGGTGCTGGTCAATGGCGTGAGAACCGAGCTTGTGGGCAGGCTTTTCAGAGCGCCGGTGACCCTGGTCCGACAGTTCAACGACATCGTTGTCTCAAGCCGGAACAAGCATGGCGAGAGCCAGAGGCGAATCCGCGTCGTGTGGGACAGAAAGTCGTTCAGGCGCTACAGCTTCTTCACAGACGACAATGCGTTCTTCCTGACGGACATCGCCAAGCAGGGCTACCGGTCGCTGTTCGACCACTTCTACCTGAGTTTCCTGCAGCGGATGCACCGGGAATATGGGACGACGTTCACGGTCAACCTCTTCTACCACAACGACCACCACGGCTTCACGATCTGTGACTTCCCCGACCGCTACAAGGGCGAGTGGCAGGACAATGCCAACTGGCTGAAACTGTCATTCCACGGGCACTCCGAGTTCCCGGATCGTCCGTATGCCTGGCCCGATGGAGAGAAATTGGCAGCGGACTACGACCTGATGGAGTCCGAGGTGGGGCGCTTTGCCGGGGTCGGGGTGTTCTACCCGCCGACGGTCATCCACTGGGCGATGGTGCATCCCCGGGCACTGCATGTCCTGGCCAAGCGTGGGGTGAAGGTGCTGACGGGCGCTTTCATCGGCGAGCGGGCGCCCGCCCATGAGCCTGACATCCAGTTCAGGACGGCTGATATCGGCTACTTCCAGGACACGGAGACGGCGCTGTACCTGGAAACGAATCGAGTGCTGTACGACGTCGAGCAGGAGCTGCTGTTCGCCAAGGCCGACTTCTGCGGCAACCAAGTGCCGCTGTCGACCGTCATCCCGACGCTGGCGGTTGCCTGCACCAGCCCGGTCTACCGCGATACACTCAGCCTGATGACGCACGAGCAGTACTTCTACGACCACTACTCCAGCTACATCCCAGATCACCGCGAACGGGTGGAGACGGCGCTGCGGTACGTAACCGAGCAGGGCTACCAGCCCGTCTTCTTCAACGACGGGTTCATGGGGAATCTCACCTGGCAATGAGCCGCTTCCCCAACCCCAACCGCCGAAGGACGAGAAGGGACACCGCCATGCCACGCACACGCGGACCACTGACCGCTGACCAGAAAGTCAAGATGCAGAGCGCCAGGAAGAGCACGGCGCAGGCGCGCGAAGCGGCGCAGGCTGCCCTGGAGACCAATGTGCAGTTCACCAACCCCACGTTCTGGGCAAGGGTCAGTCCCGAGTTCCAGGAGGAAGTCCTGGCGGCGATCCGCAAGGCGCAGCGCAGTGAGAAGCAGGCTGAGATCGAGCGGCTGCGTGGGATGCTTGCCGAACTGGAAGCCGAGGCCTGAGCCAGAGCGCTCAGGATCGCGCATATGCAGCGAGGCCTTCGATGGACGTACGCGTGGACTACGAGTGTTCCGGCGTGGACTGGACCACGGTAGCTGAGACACTGAAGTGCGTCGGGATGGCGTATGACGCACCCGATGTGCATCGCAGAGCCTTCGAAGCCAGCCATACGACCGTGTTTGTGTACCTGGCTGACAGACTGATCGGCTTTGGTCGGGCGATCTCTGACGGCGTCAAACAGGCGGCTGTCTACGACGTTGCGGTTCTACCTGAGTTTCAGCGGCAAGGGATTGGGACGACGATCATCCGGAAGATCCTGGGAAGGCTTCCGCAGTGCAACGTCATTCTGTATGCATCCCCCGGCAAGGAAGCGTTCTACACCACACTGGGATTCAGGAAGATGAAGACAGGAATGGCCATCTTCACGAAGGCCACCGCGATGAGAGAACGCGGGTTCACGGAATGAGCAGTTGCATGGACCCCAGCGCCCTGTCCCGCCTGTGACGGATCATTGCGCTATTCCGTCCCGCATGTACCTTCATGCCAAGGGGGTTACGCACGGGGAGCGCGGTGGACAAAGGGTGCATGACAGTCGTGTCGGTTCGGTAGGGAGAAGGATGGTCAGCCCGCAAAGACGTGAGGGTGCAGAGGAGAGCGGTGATCATGGCGACGTGTGTGATCCGTGCCCTCCGAGCCATCCGTGGTGGGTTTCCCCGTGTTGTCTCCGCTCTGGAAAGCCGGATTGGCCACGGATGGCACGGGTTCCACGGATAGGAGAGACTGCGAGTATAGGCGTCCATACGCTCTGCAGGCGCAGTTCATGGTCATTGCGTCCCTGGTCGTTGGCCAGTGCGCGCTGGTCGCTGGGGTCACACGTTGCTGGCGTCCCCAACGCCATCGTCTCAGCGTCTTCACCCGAACGCTGTTCCCAGCCGTTGTGTTCGCCGCAGTTGCAGGTTCTGGCCTTCCGCTCCGTTTCGTCTTCCACCTCTACCGTACCGACTTCGATCGGGTCGCAGCGCAGATCGAAAGCGGTACTCCGCCACCAACGCCATTCTGGATCGGTCCCTTCAAGATCAAGATGGTCGGACGCCGGGGCGACCGCGGAATACCCTACGTCGCCACCAATGAGGATGAATCAGAGGTCGATGGCTTCGTCAGTGATCCAGGCAGAATAGCGTTGTAGAAACGCGCCTTGCTCGACACGGCGTGGGTCGTGGGTCGAGATGGCGGAGGTAGCGGAGCAGAGATGCCCCAGACCGAAGAGAAGCAGTTATCCTACGGTTGCATCGCCCTTGGCCTCGTCCTGAACTGCGGCGGAGTCTACGGGATATGGTTCCAGGGTGACTTCTGGGGGCAACTCGGCGGGTGCATCAGGGGCAACCTGAATGTGGATGAGTTGTACCTCGTGCTCGGCTCGCCTGCGGGGGCAACGGTGGCGGGGACGTTGCTGGTCGCGTGGGCACTGCTGGGTAGCCCAGTCGCCTTGAAGTGGACTGGGAGGAGGCGGAACGTGGCCTTCGCCTGCTATGCCGTCATCGTGGTCGCCGCGATCAGCCTGGCAGCGATTCTGGGGAGTCATCACCTCTGGGCGGTCGAGAGATGATGAGAAGCGTGCGTGCATCTGCCAGGCAATGGCCAGAGCTCTGCCTCGCCGCCGTTTCCTTGGGCGGGCTGATTGCCGCCATCGACACGATGGGCGCGATGCTCTACTACGTGCCATGGGGCGCTGGTAGGTGTAGCGTAGAGCGTTGGCGACGGACGTGTTGCCCGTGCATGGAGTGGGGATGAGACTACCCTTGGTTCGTGTGGGTGGGCGAGGTGATGGCCATCCAAAGCTGGGCGGGGGCAAAGGCGACATGTCGCCTAATAAGGATGTTGGGGGAACGAAGAATAGGATGATGAGGAATAAGGAGATCATCGGGCGGCTCGTCCGATTCGGCGGCGAGGAACACCGGGGATGGCTTCCTGCGGGCGTACCCAAGCCGAAGCCGACACCGGTTGATGACGTTCTCCTGAACCTCGGGATTCAAGCGACGGATGGCGGGGTCATTCTGGAATGGTGGGACGAGGCGAAGAAGCACATAGGCGACACGTGGCATCAGTCGCTTCAGGATGCGATAGCCCAAGCTGAAGCGAACTTCGGGATCAAACCCGATGAATGGAAAGATGAGGACCCCCAACCAGAAGACCCAGGCTATCGCCACTAAGCGCGGCTCCCCCTGATCCTCGACGTTGGCAGGGAACGAGAATGAGCTACGACCTATACTTCTGGCGTGAGCAAGAACCTGGGGGCAAGACCCCGCAACAGATGATGAATGCGTTTCAGGAAGACGGGCCGCAGGAAGGCGTTGCGACGTGGCCCAGGGACGCGGTCATCGGCTCGTTCAGATCAGCCTTCCCTGACACCCAAGATGAAGGGAACCAGTTGATCTGGGAAGGGGCAGGAAGCGGGTTCAACGTGGAGTTCTCCTACTCGGACGAGAAACACATCAAACTGATCATCGTTCTCTGCGGATGGAAGCTACTGGACAGCCCTGACACCATGAACCAGATCATAGCAGTCGGGAACGGATTGGGATGCGCATTGTACGATCCGCAGAATGATCAACGGTACGCGTAACCCAAGTGACTGCCAACAACCCCAGCCAAGATACGGCTTCGCCGCTCCTGCTGCGGAACGTTCGTCGCCACATCACGCATATGAGATTCAACATCATCTATCTTGGTGTGGCGGTGGCGCTGACCGCCATCTTGACCGCAATCACTTGTCACCGACAGATTGCCCGGAAGAAGCAGCCGTCCTCCGGCGCGGCATATGGTGGAGCTTTCAGTGCAGCGGCCATTGCCGTCATTTTCTCGATATTCTATTCTGTTGGAGCGAGTGCGTACTCGTTGGATTTCTGGACGAATCCAGCATTGCCAGGTGTCCGGGGGTACTTGCTTCAGTGGGCGTTGACCGGGTTGATGTGTGTTGTTCCGGCAGCGTTTGTCGTGACTAAGTTTCAGCGCAAGACCAGACAATGACTCTTTGGTCCAATCAGGACGCAAGAGGCAGGAGCGCGGTCGCCCGGGTCCTGCTTTGGTTCCAGATGCGGAGGGAGATACGGGCGGCGGTCGAGCAGATCGCACCGTCCACCGGATGCTACCTCAAGCAGTGAGACGATGAAGAGCAACCCATACCGGTGCAAAGTGTGTGACTGGCGTCCTGACGGCGTTCCTGGGAGGACGGCGATGAGGTACCTGATAGTGCTCGCCGTCATCGCGCTCGCAGGATGTCAGAAAGACACTGCGTGCGTCCCGTCGCCAATCGCCCCGGCAGACCTCCTGTCAGACAATGCCCGTGCCCAGCTTCATCTTCCCGCAAAGGGCGTTCTGACCTTGGCTACAGCGGCTGACGTGGAGTACGTCAGCAGTCTTGATACCGCAGTGACCAAGACGGTCGAGGGATTCCTCAGACCCACGGGTAGCGTCTTCCAGATCGGCGCGGCTCGTCCCGTTGGTAGGTACGTGCTCCTCTGGGTTTCCTTCCCCAGGGTCGCAGACGGCGGCGTGGACCTGATCTATTCTGTGGAGAAGGGCAGGATCGTGGGCGAGTTCTGCGGCGGGTACCGAGGATAGGGGTCACCCCCGGAACCCACCGTGCAAGGCTGAGATCCGCCGGGCGGGGGACAGGCAACTTGCCCTGGAATCCACGCAGTACTGCAATACTCCGCATCCATCGCCAACGCCGGGTCTTGACCTCTGGCTCCCGGCGCAGTCCAGTAGTGCCGGAGAGCGGACGCCTTGGAGGGATGCTGTCCGGCAAGCGGCAGTCGGGTTGGAGTAACGGGTTAGGCTGCAACCATGGAAATGCTCATCAGCGACATGCTGACCGACGCCATCCGATTAGGGTGGTGACAGGGCACGTCATGGACAGGACCGGTCACGACCTTCGGGTCAGGGATTTCGTTGAGGTGGGGGAAGCCCGTTGAAACGCCCCCGAACCGAACGGCCGCGGGGGAAGGTGCGAGTCGTGGCATTGGGCTGGACGGCTGAACGGTGATGCACGCATGGTGTCGTCGTCTGGTGGCAGGCGTGGCGGGTGCCAGAGCCGTATGAGCTGACTTCGTGGAACTGGAGATAGGTCAGGATGTTTGAGCAGGAGCATACCGACGCCATCGTCACGTTCTACTCGACCTATCCGCGTTACGCCGAAATCGAGCGCTTCCGCGCGTTAAGGGCATCCGTCGGCACGGTCAGGAACATCTTCTACGGGGATTCGATCACGGCGGCTTGGCCGCTGCATGAGTTCTTTCCTAACCATTCGCTTCTGAACCGGGGCATCGGTGGCGACAACGTCTACGGTCTCCGGCTTCGCCTGGCGGATGACGTGCTCCCTTACGCGCCGACACGGGTCTTCATGCTGATCGGGATCAACGGGATTGAGGAACCCGAGGAGCGGCTGGTGGCGCACATCCTAGCTGTGACCGACCTGTTGCGACAGCGGCAGATCGAGGTCGGGCTCTCGAGCATCCTGCCCTTGCGTGCGCCGGACAACTGGGACCGGTTCCAGTACCAGGACAGGATTGTGCGGGTCAACGCTGCCCTGCGGGATGCCGCCGCGAGGACCGATGGGTGCTTCTTCCTGGATTATCACGCCGCCGTGCGGGACGAGAGCGGGCAACTGTCCGTCGAGTGCGCGGCAGCAGACGGAACCCATGTCACGTTCGAAGCCTATCGCCGCATGGCCGAGGTCGTCCGCCCGCACTTGGTCCCCTAACGTCTGCCGCGCGAGCATAGTGCGCGCACGGTAGTATACCAAAGGCTTGGCTGTGGCCGAAGGCTGCGGTAGGTGTTGCGTTCAGCGGAAGGCAACGGCAATGAGAGTGGGCGGTTCCCTCGGAATTCTGGTGGTACTGGCGGCGGTCGCAGGTCCAGCAGGGGAAGCGGCATACCCCGACGGACGCCCCGCCGCAACGCTGCGCCTGGCGGCAAGCGACCAAGGCGTGCTGCTCAGACATGGGGATGGACCGGACCAGTGTGACCGGCTCGGAGCCCGTGAGGCGCTGATCTTCGAGGAGAAGGGCACGTACCACCTCTTCTACGACGGCGCTGGACCCAGAGGCTGGCTGGCGTGCTTGGCCACCAGTAGGAACCTGAAGGACTGGACGAAGCAGGGCACCGTTCTTGACTTCGGCAAGCCTGGCGAGTTGGACTCGGCTGCCGCCTGTTCGCCATGGGTGATCCATGACGGGAAGGAGTGGCACATGTTCTACCTCGGTACCCCCAATCACTCCGGGGGGCAGGACAAGGTTCCCAGCTTCCCGTACCTGACGATGAAGGCGAGGAGCGGGTCGCTGGGCGGTCCGTGGATCAAACAGCCCGAGGTGGTTCCGTTCCGCACCAAGCCGGGAACCTACTATGCGGACACGGCCAGTCCGGGACACATCGTGAAGCAGGGCAGGCAGTACCTGACATTCTTCAGCGCCTCGATGAAACGCACGCTCGGAATTGCCCGTACGGAGGATCTGAACGGAGCGTGGACCATCGACCCGCAGCCGATCCTCTCGCCCGAGGAGCAGATCGAGAATTCGTCGCTCTACTTCGAGCCGACCAACCAGACGTGGTTCTTGTTCACCAACCACATCGGCGTCGACGGTGGCGGCGGCGAGTACACCGACGCGATCTGGGTCTACTGGTCGCGGGACCTGGGCATCTGGGATGCCAGGAATAAGGCGGTGGTGCTGGACGGACAGAACTGCACGTGGTCGAAGGTGTGCATCGGGATGCCATCGGTTATCGTTGTCGGCAACCGCCTGGCTGTGTTCTACGATGCGCCCGCAGGCAGCAGCACCAGCCATATGGGACGCGATATCGGGCTGGCGTGGTTGGAGTTGCCACTGTCGCCACCCGGACCGTGACCACGGGGAACTGGAGTGGACCTTGTAGGTTGTCCGGCCGCACTGGGTGCCCTACGCTTCGCTGACGAACGGTGCCACGGCGGCGGTCAGGTCCGCTGGCACGCGGGCGCGCAGGCAGATCCCGTCATCCTCGTAGGTTTCGCTGATCACGGCGCTCCGCCGGCGCAGCAGGGCCACCAGGTCGAAACGGCTATGCGGGACCCGCAGTAGCTGCTCTTTGAGGGTACTGTCGAGTGCTCTGGCCAGGGTTTCAGTCAGTTGGGCCAGACCTTCGCCCGTGAGCGCGGATATCGGGATGGCGTCGGGCCAGGCGCGCAACAGGCGCCGCCGGGCCAGTTCGTCGGTCACGCAGTCGATCTTGTTGAGGGCGGCGATGACGGGTTTGTCGCCGGCACCGATCTCGGTCAGCACCGTGCGGGTCGTCCGCCGGTGCTCCTCGATCTGCTCACTGGTCACGTCGATGACCTCGATGAGGACATCGGCCATCAGGGTCTCCTCCAGGGTCGACTTGAAGGCGTCCACGAGCATGTGGGGCAGTTTGCGGATGAAGCCGACGGTATCGACCACCAGCAACTCCTGATGGTTGGCCAGGACCAGTCGTCGCACCGTGGCGTCCAAGGTCGCGAAGAGTTTGTTCTCCACAAAGACATCGGTTCCGGTCAGGGCATTCAGCAGGCTGGACTTGCCGGCATTGGTGTAGCCGACGATGGCGGCCACGGGGAGGGGGCGTTTGAGGCGCTGGCTACGCTGGACCTGCCGGCGCTGTTTGACCTCTTCGATCTGTTCCTTGAGCCGGGTGATCTGGGTCCGTACCATGCGCGAATCGAGCTCCAACTGCTGCTCGCCTTCGCCGCGCATCCCCTGGCCCCCGGCGGCACCGCGCTGGCGGTGCAGGTGGGTCCAGCGACGCTGGAGCCGGGGGAGGGCGTAGGTGGCGCGGGCGAGGGCGACTTGCAGGGCGGCTTCGCGCGTCTCGGCGCGTTCGGCGAAGATGTCGAGGATGACCTCCTGGCGGTCGATGACGGCGAGGTCTGCCAACTCCTCCCAGTTACGTTGCTGCGACGGGCTCAAGGGGTCATCGAAAACCAGAACGTTCGCCTCGAGCGCGCGGGCTTCGGCGATGATCTCGTTGGCTTTGCCGGAACCGACCAGAAGACGCGGGTGCGGCGAACGCAGTCGGACCATGGTGGAGCCGACCACACTGACGCCGAGAGTGCGGCACAGTTCCTCCAGTTCCGCGAGGAGTTCACGCGAGGTTTCGGGAAGTGTGCCGGCCCGCTGGATGCCGACCAGGAAGGCCTGTTCCGGCTTGCCAGCGGTTTCGATCCCGGCCTCTGATTCATGGACACTCAATGTGGTAGGTACCTCGGTTAGAGGGCTCTGTGGGGGGGCCGGCGAGCGAGGTCTTAGCGCCCCCGTGACCCCTCACCATAGCGCCGGCATGGGCGCCTTACCACTGCGACCGTCGCCCGCGGCAGGGATCAGCGCTGCAATACTTCGATCTCGGCGAAGCGGGCGAAGCGCCAGGTCCTGTCTTCGCCCTGGTGCAGGCGGGCCTGCACGGCCCGCGTCTCCGTCTGGGTTTCGCCGTTGCTGGCGGTGACGATGAGGCGTGCGGTAAACGTCGCTTCTGCCTGCCGGGACGACTCGACCCGGATGTCGACATCCTGGAAGGCGAGTGCGATGCGCCGGCAGGCTGGCCGGAAGCGCGCCACGTGGCTGGCCACCTCGGAGGAGGCGTACGTGCCGTTCCCTGGGAAATCCGCCAGGTCCACCACGACTTCAGACTCGAACAAGTCCCCCAATGCGTTCATCTTGAGGCCCATGACGGCGGTGCTCTCAGACTCACCTTTGGAGATGCGTCCGGCCAAGCGTTCAAGCTGGCGACGGACACGGCGCGGTTCGGAGGGGTGCAGCCGCCACCAGAGGGCCGCCACGCCGGCCACCAGAACCCCGACCACAAGCAGGTTACGCCATTTCACCAGGCTGGCCCTCCCTCGATGCGCCCCAGCGGCACGCTGCCGAAGGTGTGTTCCGCGATCGGCATGGTGCGGTTATCACCGATCACGTAGAGATGCCCGGTGGGGACCAGGCGCGGGGGCAACTCCCAGTCGCACGGCCCCAGCGCATAGGGTTCCTGGCGGCGAACGCCGTTGACCCACAGTTCCCCCTTGCGGAACTCCACGGTATCGTTGCTGGTGGCGACCACGCGCTTCAGGTACATGAGGCGTCGTCCGGCGATACGGACCATGACGACCCGGCCCGGCTTCGGGGGATGAATCCAGAAGCGCGGGCGCCAGCAGAAGGCGAAGCCACCGTCGCGGTAGGTCGGCTCCATGCTGTGGCCCTCGATGCGGGCCGGAACGCAGAGGAAACCGAAGAAGAGGGCCGTCAGAGCGGCGACCAGGCTCAGGCGTAGCAGGAACCAGCGGTTCACCGCCGGAAAGAAGAAACGGCTCAGGGCGCCGCGCCGTGCGGGCGCGGGGGGCGGGCCTGAAGGGGCTTCCTCAGGGGATGTCATGGCGTCTGACATGAACACTTTGGACCAGGCCAACGCAGGCCATTGTGCAGAGCATGAAGGAGCCGCCGTGGCTGATAAACGGGAGTGGGAGGCCGACGATGGGCGCCGCCTTGACCGTCATGCCGATGTTGATAAAGGCGTGAGTGAAGATGAGAACGGCGGCGCCGACGGCGATGTAGCCCCCCAGGGCGTCGCGGGCGCCCGCCGCCGTCCGCAAGGCGCACAACAGCACCCCCATCAGGGCGCACACCATACCCGCCGCCCCCACGAAACCGCTCTCCTCACCGACCACCGAGAAGATGAAGTCGCTCGAGGCGACGTTGCGCGGCAGGAAACCGAGCACGTGCTGGGTTCCCTTCATGAACCCTTTGCCCCACAGGCCGCCACTACCGACGGCCAGTAGACTCTGCTGGGCGTTCCAGGTGTCGCTGGAGAGGCCGAACAGGGCTGTCTGCCGGCGCTCGACCTCCTGGCGCAGTGGCTCCGAAAGGAAGGGCGATGCGGTGGCGATGGCGAGCGAAGACGGGGCATCGAGGAAGACCTTGATGCGGTCCTGCTGGTAGCTCTCCAGGCGCGGGTAGAGGAATCTGCCGGCGATCAGTACCAGCACGCCTGCGGCGAGGATCCAGCGCCAGCGCAGGCGGGCGGTAAAGGCAATGGCCAAGGTGAACGGCAGGAAGACGAGGGCGGTGCCGAAGTCGGGCTGGATGAGGATCAGCCCTACCGGCAAGGACACGGCCGCCAGGCAGGGGACGACCGGGTGCAGGCGCGCCGCCCGGAGCAGCGGGTGCGATGCCAGCCAGGCCACGAACAGCAGGGCGGCTGGCTTGGCCAGTTCCGCCGGCTGGAAAGGCACCCCCAGGCCAGGCACCAGCAGCCAACTGCGCGAGCCATTGCGGGCCACGCCCAGGCCGGTGAGGACCAGCACGAGCAGGATGAGCGACGCGAGGTACACCAGCCACGACCAGTCGGCCAGGCGGCGGTAGTCCAGCAAGGTGCAGAGTACGTAGGTACAGAGGCCCAGAATCACATAGAGCACCTGTCGCTGCCACTGGGAGCGGAAGTCCCCGCCGACCTCCTGGCCAACGCCATAGATGAACAGCAGCCCCGTGCTCAGCAGCAATAGATTGAGCCCCAGCATGGTCCTGTCCATGCGGAGCAGAAGGCGGAATGGGCGGAGGTACATCGGAGCCATGGTCGTCAGTGCTCGGGTCTGCGTGCGGGCACAGCCACATCCGGAGGGCCACCGCCGTGTCGCTCGCGCCAACACTATACTCCGGCGCCGGGGCTTGTCACACCCTGGCTAAGGCGCTTGCGTGCTGCGTCGTCCCAGATGATAGTAAGCGTGCTGAAGGAGCCGCCGCCCCATGACCTTCGTACCGCCGTTCTGCGTTGAGAATGTCCTTCTGGTCCTGCCGGAGCAGGGTCTGGTGGCGGGCGGCGTGCGGGTCGAGGGTGGGCGGATCGCGGCGCTGGGTCCAGCCGTGCGCGCCCGTGGCGGCGAGGCGCGGCTTGCGGGGGGCGGCCGGTTGTTGAGCGCCGGCTTGATCGACGTCCACACGCACGGTATTCAGTCCTTCCGGTACGAAGCCGGCGCCGAAGAGCTGGTGCAGGCCGCGTCGGTGCTGTCGGCCTACGGTTGCACCTGCGCCTATCCGACCCTGCTTGGCACGTCCACGCCGGCCTTTCTCACGCTGCTTTCCGAAACCTGCGGGGCGCTCGACCGGGTGCGCGTCGTGTGCCTGCCAGGGGTCCACGTTGAGGGGCCGTTTCTGGCCTTTACGGGGGCTGGCTGCAGCCTTGTTCCTGGAGACCTCGGACTGCTGCGGGAGATCCTCGCGGCCGGTGGCGGGCGGGTGGCGGCGATGTCCATCAGCCCGGAGGTGGCGAACATCATCCCGGTCATTGAGGCTCTGGTCGCGGCCGATGTCCGCGTCTTCATCACCCACACGGGCGCCACCCTCAAGCAGACGCAGATGGCCATCGACGCGGGGGCGCGCCACGCCACGCATTTCTATGACGTCTTCTATCCGCAGCCCGAAACCGATCTGGGTGTCCGTCCCGTCGCCTGCGTTGAGGCGATCCTGGCGGATCGGCGGGTCACGGTGGATTTCATTGCCGACGGTGTGCACGTGGAGCCGACGGCGGTGCGCCTGGGCCTGTACGCGAAAGGCTGGGAGAACGTCATCCTGATCACCGACAGCAATGTCGGCGCGGGGCTGCCGGCGGGCGAGTATGATACGCCGTGGGGCTTCCGCATCTACGCTCACCCTGAACGCGCCGCGCGCATCATCGGCGAGCACCCGCTCGCCGGGGCTCTGGCCGGCAGCGCTCTGACCATGAACCGCGGCCTGGAGAACCTGCTGACCTGGTTCGCCCAGGAGCTTCCCGCCGAGCGCGTCTGGGCGATGGCCACCGCCAACCCGGCCCGGTTGATGGGACTCTCTACAAAAGGCGTCTTGCGGGTGGGTGCCGACGCCGATCTGGTGCTCTGGCAGGGGCCGCCTCTCGCGCCCTGTCGCACCTGGGTCGCGGGCGTCTGCGTTTTTGCCGCCGCGGAGTGATCGAGGGTGGAGGTTCGCAGATGAGCAACTTCACGTGGAAACCGGCGACCTTCATCCCGTTTCGGGACCTGGCCGCCATCGAGCGTTGCCGTGCCATCCGCACGGAGGACATCGCCAGGCATTGGAACCCTGACTTCCGCATCCAGGTGGTCCCTGCGGCCGAGCTCGGTTTTCTGTGGCTGACCGACATGTTCTACCGCATCAAGATGGCGGCTGACGCGGGTCGGCCCTGCGTGCTCATCACACCGCAACCGTGGCCGGACGGATACCGGCAGTTGGCCGGCCTCATCAACCGTTTCCGGGTCGACTGCCGGCGCCTCTACACGTTCAACATGGACGAGTACGCCAACGAGGAGGGCGAGATCGCCCCGGAGACCTGGGAAGCCGGGTTCCTCTACTCCATGAAGCGGCACTTTTACGCCCATCTCGAGCCGGCGCTGCGGCCGCCGGAGCGGCAGATCCAGGGCCTCAGCAACCGCAACCTCAAGGACTACGGGAAGATGCTGGCCGACCTGGGCGGCGCCGACTGCTGCTATAGCGGTCCGGGTTGGACCGGTCATCTCGCCTTCATCGAACCCGACGCGCCCGAGTTCGCCGCGCCGCTGGAGGAATGGAAGACCTTCGGGCCGCGCCTGGCCACGCTCAGTCCGTTCACCATCGCGCAGAACTCGCTGCACGGCGCCTTCGGCATGAGTGGGGACCTCTGCGCCGTGCCGCCCAAGGCGGCGACCATCGGCCCGGCTGAGGTTATCGGCGCGAAGCATCGCTTTGACATGCATGGGATTACGGTGGACGGCTCCTTCGCCTCCTGGCAGCGCCTGACCTCGCGCCTGGTGCTGCATGGGCCGGTGACGCCGCTGCTGCCGCAATCCATTCTGCAGACGTTGCGCACGGATGTTTATATCAGCGAAGCGATTGCGGCCAATGTTGAGCCGCGTTGGGACAAGGGCTACTGAGGCGCCGAGTGCACGGACCGACACGCCGGTAGGCAAACAAGGTGACACGCCATGGGTATCTACGATCCAACTCCTTACCGTCTCGACCTGCGTCACTGGCCTGCCGTCGCGGTGCCGCCCCCCGGCCCGAAGTCCAAGGCTCTCCACGAGCGCTGCTGTCGGCACTTCAAGGGGCTCAGCGGCCAGGTGAAGCTCTTCCCGGTGGCCTTTGAGGAGGGCAGCGGCTGCACGCTGACCGACGTCGATGGCAACCGCTACATCGACTTCTCCAGTGGCATCTACGTCACCACGCTGGGGCACTGTCACCCCAAGATCAGCGAGGCCGTGCAACGCTATGCTGGCAAGCTGATGAACTGCCATGACTTCACCACCGAGATCAAGACCCGCCTGGTGGAGAAGATGGCGCAGTGCCTGCCCGGGGATCTGAAGGGCTACCAGTTCTACGACTGCGGCACCGCCGCGGTCGAGGCCGGTCTGCGCGTCTGCCGCGCGGCCACGCGGCAGCACGAGTTCATCAGTTGCTTCTACGACTTCCACGGCAAGACTCAGGGCGCCGTCTCTCTGGCCGAAATCCGCTCGCCCGTATATGGGCCAACCCGCGCGCCGGGCTTCCATATGGTGCCTCGGCCAAACCCGTACCGGCCACAGTGGAGCAAGGCCGACGGCAGCATTGATACCGACCGCTACATCGAGTTCTACGAAGAGTACTATGAGCACGCCACGGCGCACCAGGTGGCGGCGTTCGTGATCGAGCCCATCCAAGGCTGGGGCGGCAGCGTCATCCCGCCGGACGACTTCTTCCCCAAACTGCGTGCCTTCTGCGACCGGCGCAAGATCCTGCTGATGGCCGACGAGGTGCTCACCAGCATGGGCCGCACCGGCAAGATCCTGTGCATGGAGCACTGGGGCGTGCTGCCCGATGTCGTGACCCTGGGCAAGGGCTTCGGCAATGGCTTCCCGGTGACCGCGGTGGCGGTTCGCGAACCGTTCATGGAAACCTTCGAGGCCATTTCAGCCTCCAGCAGCTATGGCGGCAACCCGATGGCCTGCGCCGCGGCCTTGGCCTGTTTCGAGGTCATCGAGGACGAAGGGCTCCTGGAGCACACGCTGGAGTTAGAGCGTCTGTTCACGCGGCGCATGGAGGCCTGGAAGGCGCGCTACCGCATCGTCGGTGACGTGCGCTGCAAGGGCTGCCTGCTGGGCGTGGAACTGGTCAAGGACAAGGCGACCAAGGAGCCTTTCGACGCCGCCGGCAAGATGGTCTACCAGCGCGCCTTTGCCCGCGGCCTGGCCTGGATCCCGGCCGGGCATATCCTGCGCATGAGTCCGCCCATCGTGATGCCCAACGAGGTCGCCGAGAAGGGCATGGACCTCATCGAAGCGGCGATTGCCGAAACCGAGAAGGCGCTGTGCTGACCGCCGCCTTCCCGGTGGCCAACAGGGGTGGCGGTGTACGGACAACCCGGAGTGACCGTGCCGGGCTCCGGAAGGGGGCAGGTGATGTTCTCCAGGCACGATCTCTGCTGCGCCATCTCTCGCGTTGCGGTGGTGGCCGGGGCCCTTATGGGCTACCAGGGAACGGCTGACCTCGTGCTCCTCGACGAGTCCTGGGTTCCCGAGATCGTCCTGAATGAGGTCACCGTTGCCGAGATCGATGCGGCCGGCACGGGTAATGCCGAGGACGCCAAGAGCGGCGAGGTCGCCGCCGTACTCACCAACCAGACGGGCGCGCCAAACGTCCGCTTCCGGGCGGCGGCGATGGTGACTCTGGATACGGTGCCACTACCGGCTAGTGAAGTTCGTCTCTGGTACCGCACCGATGCCTGGGATGGTCGGTGGCGCCTGGAGGTGTGGGTGCATGCGGACGGGCTCACGCCGGAGCCGGTGCAGGCGTTAGGGGCCGTGCTCTACGGCGGCGGTGCAGGCGGCCGCCTGCTGGCTGACGACCAGTGGCATCAGGCCACCGGGCCTCTGGTTGCGGCAGCCGCCTATGCCGGTCTCCCGAAGGACCGGCCCCTCACTACGTACGTGTGGCTCGTGCCCGTGGATGGTTGGGGGACCCCGCATCGGACGCTCGTGGACCGTTGCGAGATCGGCAGCCCCGGTACGCCCACCACCGCCCCGGCGCCGTTGCGGCGGATCCGACCCCGGCCGGGAGCCCAGACCGTCGGCGCGGGGTGGGTGTGGTGGGAAGCCGAGGACGCGACGCGGCACGACTTCCCGCCCGGTGGCGCCTACGCCCCGTTCACCCGCGAGCAGCAGGAGAAGCTCTCCAACGGCGACTGGTTGCAGTGGCACGACTGCGCGGGGCACCGCGCCGCCTGGAAGGTCGCGGTTGCCGAGGCTGGAACCTATGCGCTGTGGATGCGCGGATCAGGCCCCGATGGACCGCTCCAGTTGCGTTGGGATGGCACGGACTGGCGCGTGCTCCATCCTGCGGACCTCGAGCCCATCGACGAGATGCTGGTCCACGACCGCGGCGACTGGAAGCTCCAGGTGGGATGGTTCCGACTGGGCGACGTTGAGCTCGCCGTCGGAAGCCATACCCTTGACCTGACGGGTCTCCCTGACGCGGGCGGCGTCGCCATTGACTGTTGGCTGCTGACCCGTGGGCCTTTCACACCCCAGGGCCGCCGCCAGCCGGCCGCCCCCTGATCGGGCCACGGCGACGGCCATGTCCCAGCCTTCTACTCCTAGCCTCAGAGGGGGTAGTGCATAATTTGGGGTATAAAATGAGCCTCGACAGTCTGCGATAGTGGGCGAAAATGGAAAGGCTCGCACGGCTTTAGCCTTGCGAGCCTTAAAAACTGGTGGGCGATGCAGAACTCGAATCTGCGACCTCTTGCGTGTCGAGCAAGCGCTCTAACCAACTGAGCTAATCGCCCCTGGAATCAACTGGGTCTACACTAACGCCAGGACGCCGCCTTTCAAGCTTGGGTGACCGAAAAACCGTCTGCTTGGCGGTGCCCATGCGGCGGCACGCCTAGCGCTTTTCCTTGGGCTGCGGGATGACGGCTTCCTTGAGGTCCTCCATCTCGATAACCTGGTAGAAGATCTCCTGCAGCATCTTCAGGACTACGCTCCGGGCCTCGAGGCTGATCTGGACATCGCCGAAGGCATCGGTCAGGCCGTTCCAGTAGCCCTGCATGTCGCCGCTCATGACCTCGAGGGAGTTGCTTTGGGCAATGCTCTTGATCAGGTCACGTTCGGGGGCGAGCATGGATTCCCAGAACTCGGCGAGGGTCCCTTCGACAGTCAGGGACCGGTCGTTCTCGTAACTGAGCTTTCGGATCAGGCTGTTGAACTGCAGGCGCATCCGCGGTGTGAGCTTCATGGAAGCCCCGACCTTTGGCCAGTCGATGCGCTGCAGGATGAGGTCAGCGAAGGTGGACAGGTGCTGGGCGCTGGCTGCGGACTGGGCGGCATTGACTTGGTGGTGGCTAGCCTCACGGCGCGCCGCCTGCGTCGCCGCCTCGAGGTCCTTGTTCTGCAGGCGCTGCTCCTCGTACTTCGACTGCCAGGTAGACAAGTCCTTCTGCAGGCGTTCGACATCCTTCTGCATGCGCAGGCCGTCGGAGGTCAGCTTCTGGCGCAGGTCCTTCTGGTAGCTATCCTGCCCAGCGAGGGTACTATCGAGTTGCTCCTTGAGCTTGCGGCTCTCAGCCTGCGCCCGGTCCAGTTTCACGGTCAACGCATCGAAGTCAGTGCGCGCCTGGCGCAGGCCTTTGCGGGACTCCTGGGTCTCGGCCTGGGCCTGTTGCTGGCTCTCGCGCAGGCGCTCGGTTTCCCCTGCCAACTGTTGCTCGCGCTTCTCCACGTTCGCCAGCTTCTCCTCCAAGTCCTTGATCCGGGAAAGGAGCAAGCTATTGCCCTGGCTATCGTCCAGGATCCTGTCGGCCTGAACGTCGGAGAACTTAAGGGGGCTGAAACAGAGAAGGATACGCCACTCCGGCAGGTGGTCGATGCCGAAGAACTCAGCGAACTTCGGTTCGGGCAGAACGTAATCGTCTTCCGTCAGGCTCTGCTCCTGGCGGAACTGCTTGTACTCATCGCCATGGAAGTAGTCCTCGAGTCTCTTGTGGAGTTCCTCGTGGACGGGGTACCAGACGGCGAAGACGCCGTTGGTCATGGTCTGCGCAAAGTCGACCTTTTCAGCCTCGCGCAGAATGAGCTTGTCGATGCGGTCACGGTGCTTGGGGTCGAGCCGATGGCCACCGATGGTGGCAAGCTTGAGCACTTGCGCATTGGCCTGGACAAACGTCTTAAGGCTTGCCCAGGGCACCTCACTCAGCATGCGGCTGAAGAGATCCTTGGTGCTCACGCCCTGGAGTTTGCTTTCATTCACCAACATCCAGGAGATACTCCTTGTTCAGCCACTCGCGGACGGTCACGATGAACGCTGCGGCCATCTGTCGGCGCAGTGAATACTCGATCTTGCGTAGGGCGCCTTGCAGGCCTGCTGCCAGTTCGGGTTTGCCCTCGTCAAGGGCCTTCTGGCTCATGCTGCGGCAGAGCAGAGCGGCTTCTCGCCAGCGTTGTTCCTGGCAGAGGAGAGCGCAGCGGCTCATGGTGTCGTCGGCCGGCGGCGGTGCGGCCTGGGCGGGTAACCGGGACTGGGTTGCCTCGGCGGTCTTAGCGGCCCTTGCGGCCGCCTTGGCCAGGCGCTTTTGCGCCTTCTTCCCCACGACCTCAAGGTCCCCTGAGGATTCCGCGATTGTCGCTTTCAGCCTGGTCATGCCTGCCACACATACCTACTGGGTGGCCGTCGCACCCATTCCCGCCGCGCCACCGCTCGTGACCCACGTCTTACAGAGAGCAAACTCTCCGTATGTGAATGCCAGCGGTAAATCTGTGATATACGGTCCGCACAGGACCATCACGGAAAGGCCCTTGGAGGCGCGGACCGGATTCGAACCGGTGGATAAAGGTTTTGCAGACCTTCGCCTTACCACTTGGCTACCGCGCCACTCACGTGAAGTCTATAATATTGCCGAGCAACCGCGGATGTCCAGCGTTGGGAGCCCACTTTTTTCGCGGTTCGCACGTCACGGAACCGGGTTTTGGGGAGGTGTTGGTAGGTTCAGCGGTTCGGCTGTCGTGGCGGTCTGGCGGCGGCGGGGACGGGTGGCTATGGTGAGGCGGTGTCGGGCGGTGCGGTTAGGTGCGGCCGAGGGACGTTGATCATGCCACCTGAGCCCTACGATCAGTATTTTGAGGCGGCCGATGCCGACCACGTCAAGCGCGAGAAGGCGAAGGCGCGGGAACTGCGCCTGTCGGCCTGGTGGAAGAACCAGCTTGGGCGTGGCCAGTGCCACTACTGTGGTCAGCGCGTGCAACCGCAGGCACTGACGATGGAGCACATCGTGCCTGTGGTGCGCGGGGGACGCAGCACCAAAGGCAACGTTGTGACCTGCTGCAAGGCCTGCAACAGTCAGAAGAAATACCTATTACCGGTGGAATGGGCCGAGTACATGGAACGTCTGCGCCGGCCGGGGGGGGCCTAGTCTGGATGGCTCACCACGACGGGCATGAAGACCACGAAGGTGATGGATGGCATATGGTTACAGTCCATCAGTCCCACTCAGCCTCCGACCGCCGCCCCCGGTGTCCTCACCGCTTCTGAGCGCTGGCGGGGCCTGGTCGGGGCGCGCTGCGGTTACGGCGCTGCCGGTGCTGGGGCAGGGGGCGGAGGTGTGTCCGGGACCACGGCCGCGATGTACATGGCGCCGACGCCCTGGACCGAGTTGTTGCCTGGCAGCGTGGCGTTGCCGGCCGGGAAGGGCCGGGTAAAGAGAGTCAACGGGCAGCCTGCGTCGGTGGTTTTGATCACCGGTTCAAGCCTCTGCCAGTCCTTGAGCCAGTTGGGGACGCTCTTGGCTCGTCCGTCATAGCCGACGATGACGGTGGCCGGGCGGCTGAGCGTGAAGGTGAGGAAGGCGGTTCCGGAAGAGGCCTTGTCGTCCATGGCGGTCTGGATCAGGATGGCGTCGGCGAGGAGGGCGGGCACGTCGGTGAACGTGTAGGGCCGGTCGACGTAGACGGTGCTGCCCTTGGCGAGGCCCCGGGGCCGCAGCGCGTAGGCTTTACCGCTGGCGGCTTTGAGGTCGCTGACGCGCAGGGCGTCACGGGCGGCGCGAATGCGGTCGCGCTCCGCGTCGCGTCGGGCGCCGGTGGCGAGGTCGTCGAGGCGCTGCCCGCGGTCGGCTTCGGACAGGTTCTTGTCGAGATCGAGCATGCGGATACAGCCGCGCAACGCCAGGACGTGGTGTGTCTCCAGATCGGTTGCGGCGGCGTAGGTTCTCAGGGCCGCATAGGGTTCGGCGGACGGCCACGACTCCAGGGCTTTGACGGCTTCGTAACGGCAGTTCGCATCGGGGTCCTGCAGCAGGCCCATGAGCGCGGTTGCCGCGATGCTGCCAGGGCGGACGGCCAGCAGGGCGGTCAGGGCGGGGCGGGCTGCGGGTGGCGCGGCGGCGAGCACGGTCAGGACCTCCTGAGTCGCGGCGTCCGCAGCGGTGGTGCGGCGGAGGCATTCGGCCGTCGTCTTCTCTGCCTCAGCGCGGACGGGGCCATCGGGGCTGCGGGCGAGGGCTCTGAGCAGGGGAGCGAGGTGTTCTGGTTCGGTCAGATCACGGAGGATGCGCCAGTAGGTTCGCTGGGCGTCCGCGTCTTGGGTTGATGCGATCATTTCGAGGGCGATCTCGACGCTTTGGGCGTAGCCGCGTTGGCCCAGGGCGGTGAGCGCTGCGCCGCGTTGGGCGCTGGGCGTGTTGCGCTGGGTTGCGGCCGCGAGGGCGGGATCGACGCCGTCGCCGCGGAGTGCGGCGAGGGCTTGTTGTGCGACCGGGGCGAGTAGGTCACCGCCGGCGGCAGCAATCTCGACCAGCGCCGGTACCTCGGCGGCGCCGCCGACTCTCTGCAGGAGGCAGACGGCGGCGGCGCGGACGTTGTTGTCGGGGCTCTTGAGCAGATCGACGACCGTCGCCGCGGCGATGGTGTCAGGATCTGGCCGTACGGCAAGTGCTTTCAGAATGATCACCTGCAGCGGCGCCGGCAGGTGTGGCATCGTCGCTAACGCGGTCGCGCAGACCGTGGCCCCGGGGAGGGTTCCGAGCAGACGGGCGGCGACCGCGCGCTGGGGGTCCGAGCCGGCGGTGAGGGCCGTCAGTATTTCCGGTACAGCGCCGGCGCCGATGGTGTCGGCCAGGACGGTGAGGGCGCCGGTGCGGCCCGTTTCGGACGGGTCCGCGGCGAGCAGTTCGCGGCAGATGCGTTCAGCGCGGGGGCTATCGCCATCCCGTCGGGCCTGTTCGGCGCAGTCGAGCAGGGCGTCGGTGCGGCGTGGCAGGAGGTCGGCGGGCGGCGCGGCCTGCCGCAGTGCCTCCTCAGCGGCAGGAGTGCCGATACGGCCCAGGGCTCCGAGGGCAGCGCGGCGGACGGCGGCGTCAGGCGCAGCCAGGCAGCGAGCCAGGTCGGGGACGGCGTCTGTGGCCCGGCGCTCGCCCAGGACGGTGAGCAAAGCCGCCAGATCGGCGGGGGCCAGGGGCTGGGCTGAGGCGGCGAGCAGTGCGGCAGTGCTCGCGGGGTAGGGGAGTCGGGCGAGGGCGGCCAGCGCCGGGGCGAAGAGGTCGTTGTTGGCCAGCCCCCCGGCCAGGTTCGGCACCGCCGCGGGAGTACCTCGACGACCGAGCCAGGCGCAGGCGAAACGTCGTGCCTCCAGGCTGGCCCCGGTGTCCTGCAGGAGGCGGAGCAACGTCACCTCGCGGGCAAGCCAGGCGGCGCCCTGGGCGCCGCGGAGATCGTTCTCGATGCGGAGCAGGGCCGCACGCGGTTCGGCATAGCGCCAGGTGCGCAGGGCGGTCCAGGCCTCGTCGTCGACGCCGGTATCGGCCGGTTTCAGGAGGCGCAGATTCCGCCAGCGGATCTGCTTCGGTAGCGGGTCCGGGGTCGCGTGTACTTGCAGGGCGATGATGCCGACCGGGGTCAGAGTGTCGTGCAGATCGGCGACAGGGACACCGTTGAGCCAGGTACGCAGACGTGGGCCGTTGGCCTCGACCCGGAGGTGGTTCCAGGCCTCGGCCTTGAACGCCCGCCGTGCCGCCTCGGCGGCCGTCTGGCCGCGCTCCTTCTCGAGGTGCGTGAGATTGTAGAGCCAGCCCCGCCTGCCCTCGTCGTAGATGCCGCCGGTCCAGGCGCGTGCCGAGGGATCGATCTCGACCTGGTACCCATGCACCCGGCCGTTGTTGATCTGCGGGTCGCAGATGGAGCGGATCTGGACTCCCGAGTTCATCCCGGCCGGGACCATGAACTCGAACTCGAGGATGAAGTTCGCGTAGGTGGCGTCGGTGCAGAGGAAGCTATTGGGGGTACTGGTGCGGGTGGTGCCGACGATGCTGCCGTCCGCAACCGTGTATTCGGCCTGGCCGTTGCTGAAGCCGGCCCGATGCCAGCCGCTCAGGGTGGTCCCGTCAAACAGCGGGACCCACGCCTCAGGGTCGGCGGCGGCTACCGTGATAGCCAGCAACAGCGCCAGGCCGAGGGCGGCGGTGGCTTTGGTCGGGGCGGTGGCGGGCCGGGTTTGCAGAGATCTGTCGAGCTTGCGGGGGCGTGCCCTCTGCCTGGGCAGGGGGCGCGACCGGCGTGCATCGGGCCCATCCGTAGGTAGTCGGCGAGCGGGCGTGTTGGGGTGCACTAGTGCGTGGCTTTCGAGCCTGCAGTGGGGGCGGCGTGAGCTGGTCGTGTGGCCGGTTTGGTTGACAGCTTGAGAGTGCGGAAGTGCTGTAGCCAGCGGGGTAGCCCGGTCTCGATGGGAATCACCTTCTCGATCTCGTACTCGAGTGCGTAATCGCCCTTGTAGCCATCGGCTTCAAGGGCCCCGACGAGCCAGGCGTAGTCGATCATGCCGTCGCCCAGCATGCAGCGTTCGTACTGCCCGGCGCTGGTGTAGCAATCCTTGACGTGCACATGGACGATGGAGCCTTTGAAGGCGGCATAGGCAGCGTAGTAGTCGACGCCGCAATGCACCAGGTTGGCGGGCTCGAAGAGGATGCCGAAGTAGGGGGAGTCAACAGCGCGGACCAGGCGCATCACGGCGTCGGGGTTGCCGGCGATGCTACCCATATGGTTCTCCATGCCCAGGAAGACCCCCTTGGCCGCGGCGTACTCCGCGGCGCGGCGGAAGAAGGGGATCAAGTCGGGGATGATGCCGACGTCTTCGCCGCGCCCGGGGCAGACGCGGATGGAACGGGCGCCCAGGGCCACGGCGTTGTCGATGGCCCGGCTCATCTCCGTCCATTCGGCCGCCTCACCATCCTCAAACAGCCGGCGTCCGGCGTAGGTGCCGAGGTTGGCGATGCTGGCGTCGTAGCGCGTCGCCTTCTCTTTGATTGCCAGGATGCTGCACTCGGCGGGCGAATTGGAGTAATTGGGCAGGCCGCCCCAGAGGTCAATCTTGCTGATGCCGGCGCCGGTGATGAGCTTGAGCGTGTAGTCCAGGTCTCTGTCGCGCACGGCGTAGGTGCAGGCTGAGATGCGGTTGAGCTCCACGGGTCGTCTCCTGCCTCGCCAGGGGCTTCATCTCTGCTGCGCACGTCCGTCGCCGGCTGGTCGCGGGGAGGTTGGCGACCGCTCTTGACGGGGTGTCGGCAAATCGCCGCACACCATCGCACTTGGGCCGGAATAGTCAAGCGCCGCGACGTGGGCCGCAACGTTGCCAATGCGGTCATCCCGGCTATATTGGTCTGCAAGGTCGGCGGACGGGTCTGCCCGTGGTGGTTGCCAGCCGCTGGCGCGTCCTTCGTTGGTGTCGCGTTGCGGTGCCGACGTTGTCAGTGAGGATCCGGGCGTGAGCACACAGCGGTCTCCGGAACAGCTCGAGATGGCCTTCGAGGCCGATCCGCGTCTGGCTCTGCGTCTGCGCGAGGGGTCCTTTCTGATCATCGTCGAGATGAACACGCCGGCCAGCGTGCAGCCTTTCGAGTCGGCCATGGCCCTGAGCACGGCGATGGCTGCACGGGTGGCGAAATGTGAGAGTGTGGCGGCGATCGCGGTGACCGACCGTCTGCACAGCGAGGACTGCCACGATCCGGTGGCGACCGCAACCGCCCTGAAAGCGGCCTCTGGGAAGCCGGTGCTGATGCACCTGTCCGGCAAGGGCTCCAGCCCGGACCGCATCCGCGCCGTTCTGGCCGAGGCGCGTGGCAAGGGCATCGGCAATGTCCTGGCGGTGACCGGTGACCGCTCGGACCGGCACCCGGTTCGGTCCGGTTCCGGGCGGCCCTTGGCGTACGCGGGGGGCTACCTCGACAGCCTGGAGATCCTGGGCCTGGCGCGTCGCGCCGCTCCGGCCTTCTTCACGGGGGCGGTTGTCAACCCCTTCAAGTACAATCCGGCCGACAGCTATCTGCAGTACTTCAAGATGATCCGCAAGCTGGCCAGTGGGGCGCGCTTCATCGTGACCCACGCGGGATGGGACATGAAGAAGCTGCAGGAACTGCAGTGGTTCCTAGGCATGCGGCAGATGGCGCCCTCGGTCATCGCGCGTTTGTTGCTGTTGTCCGCTGACGACATTCGCCGTCTCGAGCGCGTGGTGTTTCCCGGCGTGCATGTGCCGCGTGAGTTCACGGCGTTGTTGCAGCGCGAGTCGGACATTAGTGCGACGCAGTCGCTGGCGGCGCAGTTGCCGCGCATCGGCATGCAGGCGGCCGGTTGTCGGTTGATGGGGTACAGCGGGGTGCAGATTGCGGGCATTCGGGATCAGGGCACGCTGGATATGGTGCTCGCCAGCATTCAGGAGGCGTTGCGCACCTACACCGACTACGACGCCTGGCTGGCAGCCTGGAAGGATTACCACGGCGATCTCTCGTTTGAGCCCATGACCGAGGCGTACTACGTGTTCCACGACCTGTTGCGGGCCGGTGGGGCGGCCGCTCTGGCCGGAGCCGCGCCACGACTGACGGATTGGGCGTTCCCGGCGGTGACCCTGGGGGATCGGTTGCGCGCCGCGCTCTTGCCGCGGGTTCTGGCGGGGCCGGCCCCGGAGTGGTTGACGACCTTTTACCGGGCCGCCTTTCGGGGCGGCGACGAGGTGCCGGAATCCCGTTTGCGGGCCTGTTTCTATCTGGACCGTCGGGGTTGCCCGAAGCGGTTGGCGTACGGGGCCTGCGGCGGCTCGACGCCGGACGGCCACTGCGAGTTCGAGCACGCGCCGTGCTTCTTTCACCGGGTTCTGGCCGTGGCCGACGTGCGGCATGAGCTCGACCGGCTCGAGGAAGCAGTTGCCGATGACTGAGGACGCTTTCCTGGCCAGCCTCATTGCGCGCATCCCAGCCGTGTCAAAGGGCCTGGCGATTCCCCCCGGTGATGATTGCGCCGCCCTCGATCTGGGCGATGGCCGGTGGTGGCTGATCGCCGTGGACCAGGTGGTTGGCGACCGCCATTATGTGCAATCCGGTCCGGCGGCGACGCCACCGGAACTGGCGGGGCGCAAAGTCCTGGCGCGTAATCTCAGCGACATTGCCGCGATGGGGGGCGTTCCGACGTGCTGTCTGGTGGCGGGCGCCTTCGGTCCCACCTGCAGTGCGGCGTGGTTACAGCGCTTCTACGCGGGCATTCTGGCGTTGGCCGCTCGGTTTGAGGTGGCGATGATCGGCGGGGACTTGGCGCTGACACCGACAGACACGGTCGTATCGCTGACCATCTTGGGCGAGATCGCGGCGGGTAAAGCCGTGCGTCGTGGCGGTGCGCGGGCCGGGGATGAGTTCTGGGCTACCGGGGTCTTCGGCGACTCCCTTGCCAGCGGCCACCACCTGACGTTCGAGCCGCGCTGTGCGGAAGGTGCCTGGCTGGCCGGTCGTGGCTATGCCCACGCCATGATGGACGTTAGCGACGGCCTGCTCCTGGATGCAACCCGCATGTGTCGAGCCTCGGGCGTGAGCCTGGTTCTGGACGTTGGCGCGGTGCCTCGGCGCACGGCGGCGACGACGCTGCAGGGCGCGCTGAGCGATGGAGAGGACTACGAACTGATTGTGGCGGTCTCTCCCGAGGCGGCGCCGGCCATGGCCCGGGACTGGCCCTTCGCGACGCCGTTTGCCCGCCTTGGGGGGTTCGCGGCGGGGGTGCCCGGAGTGTGGGACCGGCAGGGGAACGCCTTGGGGCAGGGCGGGTACGACCATTTCGGGCGCGGTTCGGGAGGCGGCGCATGAGGTCTGGACGGCGCGTTCTGAGTGTGTCCGAGGAGGCGACCCTGGGCCTGGGTCAGGCCCTGGCCGGCGGGCTCCGGCCGGGTGTTGTGCTGGCGCTGCATGGCGACCTGGGGACAGGCAAGACCGTCTTGACCCGCGGTCTGGCGCGCGGGCTGGGCATCACCGAACCGGTCACCAGCCCGACCTTCAGCGTGGTGCAGGAGTATCTGCGAGCCGACGGCACCTTCTTCTTCCATCTCGATCTGTACCGCATCGCTGGCGTTGCGGCGGCGTTGGCTTTCGGCATCGAGGAGTACCTTTTCGCCGCGGACGGGATCACGGTGGTCGAGTGGCCCGAGCGCATCGACGCTCTGCTGGCCGCTGCGGGTGGAGCCGGACGCGCACTGCACCTGCGGCTTTCCCACGAGGCTGATGGGCGGCGCCGTATCGACCTGCCCGCCGAGTTGGCGGCGGGGGTGCGTGAGTTGGCCCTCCGCACGCCGGGCTTGCTGGTGCAGGAGGACGTGGAGGCATGATCACGGCAGCGTTGGACACCTCCTGCGGCGCCAGCTTGGCGATTGCTCGCGGCGAGCAGATCGTTTTCCAGGGATTTCTGCCTGGCCAACAGCGTGAGGCCGACCGGGACCTGGTTCCCTGGGTAGAGGCCGGCCTGGCCCAGGCGCAGGTGGAGGTGAGAGCGATCCAGCGCTGGACGGTAGGGGTGGGGCCGGGGAGTTTTTCGGGTATTCGTACCGGCATCGCCCTGGTGCGCGGCGTGTGTGCCGTCAGCGGAGCTGCGTGCCGAGGGGTGCCATCGAGTGCGGCCCTGGCGTTGGCTCTGGCCGAGGGTCAGACTCTGGCGGTCAGCCTCGGCGTGTTGCATGATGGGCGCTGCGGTCAGGTGATCCTGAGCCGGTACCAGTGGGCAGACGGGGCGCTCCAGGCGCGCGGACCGGCGTCGGCGGAGGCCCCGGCCGACCTGACTGGGGCCGAACTGGCGTGCGACCTCTATGTAACGGTGCAGGGAGCCCTGGTGTTGCCGATGCTGCCGGAGGGCGTCCGGCGCCGGACCCGCGCCGTGGCGGCCATCGAGGGACGTTGCCTGCTGGCCCTCTCCCGCGGGGACTCGCTCGCGGCAGATGCCGCCGGCGGTGCCTCTCTGGAGCCCGTCTACGTGCGTCCTCCGGTGTTTGTGGCCTCCCGTCCGGCGGCGGTGAGCGTCGCCTGACGCGGTCGACCCGCTGCCGAGTCCGCCGCCCGTCCTGCGGTCGGCGGTGGGGCCGTTGTGCGGCCTCCTCTGCCGTTCCCGCCCAGTAGCGTCTTCGCCCCTTATTGTTCAGCCCGCGCGCGCTAGCGCGCGAGGCTTTCCAGGCTAAGGTATCCCACTGTGCGCGGCGCGCACGTGCGTTGAGCGACGGCATTTCCTGCTGGACCAGCCTTGCGGAAGGAGCGTCTGTATATCCATGGATGAAACGCGTCAGGTCCCGTCGTCGCCGACGGGAGCGGGGCCATCGACCTACGATGCCTCCAAGATAACGGTGCTGGAGGGACTCGAGGCCGTTCGTCTGCGGCCGAGCATGTACATCGGCGACACCGGTGAACGCGGCTTGCACCACCTGGTCTACGAGGTCGTCGACAACAGCATCGACGAGGCCCTGGCCGGCTACTGCACCGATATCGACGTGGTCATCCACGTTGACGGCAGCGTCACGGTCACGGACAACGGCCGCGGCATTCCGGTGGACATGCACGAAGGTGAGGGTAAGCCCGCGGTCGAGGTCGTACTGACCGTCCTGCATGCCGGCGGCAAGTTCGACCACAACGCCTACAAGGTGTCCGGCGGTCTGCACGGGGTGGGGGTGTCCTGCGTCAACGGCCTGAGCGAGTGGCTCGAGGTCGAGGTGAAGCGGGATGGGCAGGTTCACATGATCCGTTTCGAGCGCGGCATCACGGTGTCGCCGCTGCGCCGTTTGCGGACCTGTGAGGGGACCGGCACCACGGTCACTTTCAAGCCAGATGCGACCATCTTCGAGGTCCTCGAGTATAAGTGGGACATTCTGGCCAAGCGTCTGCGCGAGTTGGCCTTCCTGAATGCGGGGCTGCGGCTGTCCCTGCGCGATGAGCGCGGCACCGCCGGGGATCGTGATGAGTCGTTTCACTACAAGGGCGGCATTCGCGAGTTCGTCGTGCACCTGAACGAGGGCCGGGTGCCGCTGAGCGAGGTCATCTACCTGCGGGCCGAGAAGGAGGGCCTGGAGGCCGAGGTTGCGATGCAGTACAACGACGGCTACGCCGAGAACGTCTTCAGCTATGCCAACAATATCAGTACCATCGAGGGGGGTACCCACCTCACCGGCTTCCAGGGGGCGCTGACGCGCAGCGTCAACAACTACATCCGGGACATCCCGGCATTAAAGACTGAAGCCACGGCCACGGGTAACGATGTGCGTGAGGGGCTCAGTGCGATCATCAGCGTCAAGGTGCGGGATCCGCAGTTTGAGGGGCAGACCAAGACCAAGCTCGGCAACGGCGACGTGCGCGGCATCGTGGACAGCATCGTTTACGAAGGTCTGACGACGTACTTTGAGGAGCACCCCACCGAGGCGCGGTTGATCATCGAGAAGGCCATGCTGGCGTCGCGGGCGCGCGAGGCGGCGCGCAAGGCGCGGGAGTTGGCGCGACGCAAGACCGCCCTGGACAGCACGGCCTTGCCTGGCAAGCTGGCGGACTGTTCGGAGCGCGACCCGGCCAAGAGCGAGCTCTACATCGTCGAGGGGGATTCGGCCGGCGGCTCTGCCAAGCAAGGCCGCAACAGCCAGTTCCAGGCGATCCTGCCGATCCGCGGCAAGCTGCTGAACGTCGAGAAGGCGCGGTTGGATAAGTTGTTTAACAACAATGAGATCCGCGCCCTGATCACGGCTATCGGCTGCGGCATTGGCGCCGACGAGTTCGACCTGGCGCGGGCGCGGTACCACCGCATCATCATCATGACCGATGCCGACGTCGATGGTTCGCACATCTGCACGTTGCTGCTGACCTTCTTTTACCGGCAGATGAAGCCGTTGATCGAGGCCGGCTACATCCATATTGCCAAGCCGCCGTTGTTCAAGGTCCGGCGCCGGAAGGTGGAGCAGTATGTCGAGAGTGAGGAGCAGATGGACAGCCTGCTGTTGGATCTGGCCCTCGAGGATCTGAGCATACGGCCGGTGGGGGGCGAGGCCCTGTCCTCGGCGCGGGTGCGGGAGATCATCGCCATTCTGCGCGATGCCTTGCGGGTAGGGGCCGCGCTGGGGCGGCACGGGATTGATCCCGAGAGCTATGTGGCCCGGCTCGACGCGGCGCGGGGTCTGTTTCCGATGGCGCGAGTGGAGGTGCGCGAGCTGGACGGCACGGTCAGTGAGCAGTTCGTCTATACCGAAGACGAGGAGGCCGCTCTGGTCGCGGCGGCCGAAGCGCGGCTGACGCCGGCGCCGCGTGAGGCGACGGCGGCCGAAGCGCCTGAGCAGCGCGAGGCGCGTCTGGCTTCCGAGCAGGCCGTGGTCCGGGCGGCCATCGATGTAACCCGCATCTACGAAGCGACGGCCTTCCGCGACCTCGAACAGCGACTGTTGGCGCTGGGCTTCGGCACCGCGAACCTGTACCGGGGGGAGCAGGCCATTCTGGAGGTGTTGCACCGTGACGAAGTGGTGCCGGTGCTGACGCTGACGGAGATGTACGAGCAGGTCAAGGCGAGTGGTCGGCAGGGGCTGCATATCCAGCGCTACAAGGGTCTGGGTGAGATGAACCCGGACCAGCTATGGGAGACGACCATGGACCCGTTGCAGCGCAAGATGCTGAAAGTGCGCATGGAGGACGCCATCGAGGCCGAGCGCATGTTTGTGCTGCTGATGGGCGACGAGGTCGGTCCGCGCCGGGACTACATCGAGCGCTATGCCCCGACCATCAAGGACCTGGATATCTGAGGAGTGACGTAACTCTATGAGTGATGATAAGAACGTGGACGCGGGCGGGGTGACGGCGGCGGGTGGCGGCGCCGGGGGCGGTATTGGCCGCAACGATGTGCCGGCGAACATTGAGGAGTTGATGCACCATGCCTACCTGCGTTACTCCCTGAGTGTCAACGTCGGCCGTGCCATTCCTGACGTTCGTGATGGACTGAAGCCAGGCATGCGGCGCATTCTCTACGCCATGCGTCAACTCGGGCTGACCAAGAGCCACGCCTATACCAAGTGTGCCAAGGTGGTTGGCGAGGTGATCGGTAACTACCATCCCCACGGGGATCAGGCGGTGTATGACACTCTGGTGCGCATGGCGCAGGAGTTCAGCATGCGGGCGCCGTTGATCGATGGGCAAGGGAACTTCGGTAGCATCGACGGCGACGCGCCCGCGGCGTACCGGTACACCGAGTGCCGGCTGGAACGCCTCGCGGAAGAGCTCCTGGCTGATCTCGACAAGAACACGGTCGAGATGCGCCCGAACTTCGACGAATCCGTGCTTGAGCCCGAAGTGCTGCCGGCGCGTTTCCCGAACCTGCTGGTGAACGGCAGTACCGGCATCGGGGTCGGCATGGCGACGAACATTCCGCCGCACAATCTGGGCGAGGTGATCGCTGCCACCGTGCTGATTATCGATCGCCCGACGGCCACGGTCGAGGAGTTGATGCAGGTGATGCCTGGCCCGGACTTCCCAACCGGCGGCGAACTGCACGGGGTACGCTCGATCCTGGAGCTCTACGAGACCGGTCGGGGCTCGCTGCGCGTCCGCGGCAAAGCACGGATCGAGGAGAAGGACGGCAAGGAGCGGATCATTGTCACGGAGCTGCCGTATGCGGTCAACAAGGAGAACCTGGTCAGCCGCATCGCCGAACTGGTCAACGACAAGACCATTCCGGGGATCAGTGATATCACCGACGAGTCGAGCAGCCGTACCGGCATCCGCATCGTCATCGAGATCAAGCGCAACGCCATGGCCAGCATGGTGCTCAATCAGGTCTACCAGCACACGCTGCTGCAGACGACCTTCGGCGCGCAGTTCCTGGTGGTGGATCGCAATCGGCCGCGGGTGATGACGCTACGCCAGATCCTGCAGGCCTACATCGATCACCGTCTGGAGGTGATCACCCGGCGGGCGCAGTTCGACCTGGAGCGGGCTGAGGCCCGGGCGCACATCCTCGAGGGGTTGTTGATCGCCGTCAAGCATATCGACGAAGTCGTCGCCATCATCCGCGGTTCTCGTACGCGCGAGGAGGCTGCGGAGCGCTTGATGGAACGCTTCAAGCTTTCGAAGAAGCAGATTGCGGCGATCCTGGAGATGCGCCTGCACCAGCTCACCGGACTGGCCATCGACGAACTGCAGACGGAGTTTGACCAACTGCAGCAGCAGATCGCCTATCTGAAGGACTTGCTGGCCAGCCGGGATAGGCGCATCGGCGTCGTGCGGGCGGAGTTGCTCGAGGTGCGTCAGGCCTACAGCAACAAGCGGCGCACGGAGATCAAGGTTGGTGACCGCGAGCTGGGGATCGAGGACCTCATCGCGCAGTCGGTCTGGGTGGTGACCATGTCGGCCCGTGGCTACATCAAGCGTGTGGCCGAGGACAGTTACCACACGCAGAACCGCGGCGGCGTCGGGGTCCGGGGCATGCAGACCAAGGACGATGCTGACTACGTGCAGCACCTGCTGACCGCGATGACGCACGATTACCTGCTGTTCTTCACGAACCAGGGGCAGATGCACTGGCTGAAGGCCTACGAACTACCAGAGGGGACACGCGACAGTACGGGCCGAGCCCTGGTGAACCTGCTGGAGTTGGCGGAAGGCGAGCAGGTGCGCGCCGTGATTCCGGTCAGCGCCGTCGATGATCCGACCCGGTTCGTGGTGATGGCCACCCGCAACGGGACGGTGAAGAAGACGCGTCTGGATGCCTTCAAGAATCTCCGGCGCAAAGCTATCTGGGCCATTCTCCTGGACGATGGTGACGATCTCATCGAGGCGGTGTTGACCGACGGGCAGCAGGAGCTACTGCTTTCCAGCGAGGCGGGCATGGCCTGCCGCTTCCGCGAGACCGACTGCCGAACCCTGGGCCGGATGACGCGCGGCGTGCGCGGCATGGAACTGCGCAGCGAGCAGGGGGAACTGACGACGCACTTGGTGTCGATGACCGTGGTGAATCCGGCCGCGGAACTCCTGGTGGTGACCGTCAAAGGCATGGGCAAGCGCAGCCGTCTTGGGGCCGGGGTCGCCGAGCAGGACGCGGCGATTCCGGGCGGCGGCTACCGCCTGACCCGCCGCGGTGGTAAGGGCGTCATCAGCATCCGTCTGCGCTCAGGAGACCGCGTGGTGCAGGCGATCCAACTGGACCAGGACCAGGATCTGCTGCTGACGTCGGTCAAGGGACAGGTGGTGCGCATCAGTACCGCCGGTATTCGGACTCTGGGACGGAACTCACAGGGCGTTCGGGTCATGCGCCTGCGTGAAGAGGATGAGATCAGCGTGGTCACGAGCGTGGCGCATCTGGACGAGGAGGAGGCTGCGGGCGTCGTGCTCGCCGAACTGCCCCCGGATGAGGGTGCGGAGGCCACTGAGATCGATGCCGTCGACGCAGCGCAGGTCGAGGACCTCGATGACACGCCGGCCGCGGACGATGACGAAGGCCCGGATGAGACGGAGGGCAGCGACGAGGACGACGACGCCATGGCCCCGTAACCTTTGCGGATTGTCGGGCGCGACGGCTGGTCGAGTTTGGGCGGCGCCACGCCGGGGCGCGCCAGCCGCTCGCGCTCCAGCGGCGATCCGATGTTCCGCTCTGACATGATCGGGCGGACACGGCGCCCCGCGGGGGCTGAAGGGGCGCCATTCCTCAGCCCAGGGCAGCGCCCTGGGTTACCTCACACCCCAAGGTTGAAGCCCTGAAGGAGCGGCATACGTGAGGCGAGGTGCCCTCGGCCCATGCTCCGCCGCGCCTGGAATCCGCGACAGGTTGCTGTTCATTGGCGCTCAGCCATGGCCATAACGTCGAGGCCGGCCAGGGTGAGGTTGCTGCTGCCTCAGTCGCGCCAACGGGGCAACCCACTCAGGCGTCGTCCACCGGCCTGCGGCGGCTTACGGCTTCGCGGCCGTCGCCGGGGAGCACTCGAAGACCATGCCGGGCTTGCTGAACTCGACCTGATTGTGGTAGGTGGCGTATTCCGAAACGATGGCCCCGTTGACGCCCGCGCGCTGGAAGTGCCAGGTCTCGGGATCCTCAAGGGAGTAGAGTTCGCCGGCACTACGCCGGACCACATACTTCGACGTGAACCACGGCTGGCCATAGCCGAAGGGCCGCGTGGCGGCCGGCATGTCGCTGATCAGGGTCTCATCGCCCGCCCCCTTGTGTTCGCCGAAGAACTCGACGTTGCCATAGCGGATGTGCCAGGCTTCCATCTTGGGGCCGTAGCCGCCGGCGCCACCGACATGCCGGTGTTCGGGCAGCATCTGGCCGGGCAGCAGGTAGATTTCGTGACCGAGGTAGCCGTACTTGCCATCCTTGTAATCGCCGCCGTAAGCTTTGGTGCCGGCCGCGCTGTAGGTGCCATTTGCGTTGATCCACATGATGCCGCCCATGCCGACCGTCTTGACGTCGCGCTGCAGGAAATCACAGACCCAGAACTTGTCGGTCTTGAGTACGGCCGGGATCGGGTAGCCGAAGGCGCGCATCATGTCGTAGTAGGCGTTCTTGACGGCCTCGACGTTGCAGGCGCCGTCGGCGCCGTAGAAGGCGGCATTGTCGGGCTTGGCCACCGCACGCAGGGGCTGGCTGCCGTCGGCGTCGGCGCCGGCGGCGCCGACCGTCGCGATGAGCAGAGCGCCGCCGCACAGGCCCATCGAGCAGGCGGTGAACAGGTTGCGGGTCGAAAGAGCGGTCATCTACGCTTCTCCCTGATCGACGTGAGGCGATTCCGAATAGACTGCGATCCACTAGCGCGAAATGTGCCACATCCCGGCGGCATTTCCACCCTCCCGAGCCCCAGCGCGAGTCAGGGCGCTGGGATGGCCTGCCGGCGGGAGCCGCCCCTCTACCAGGCGATGCTTTGCCCGTAACCGCTGGCGATCATCGTGTTGAGGTGGGCCGCGTGGCCTTCGAGGGTGACGATGGTGCTCGTGATCTTGATGCTCTTGGCAGCGGCGTCGGTGGTGTGGCCGGTCAGGATTAGGGTGCCCGCACTGCCGACGTAGGTACCCTTCACGGCGAACAGGTAATCGGCGCCATTGGCCAGTCTGAGTACGGCATTGCCGGTGATCTTGGAGCCGGACTGCACGAGCTCAAAGAGGATGTCGTAGGTGCCATCGGTGCCGGTCGGCAGGTCCAGGGTGACATAGGTTGCGATCTTGGTGGTGATCTTAGCGACCTTCTGGCTCAGGGTGGCAGCCCCGAGCAGGCGGCGGTTGGCGAGGTCGAGGGTCAGAGTCATCTTGAGGCTGACACTGCCGGTGAGGGTGGGGTCGGCGGCGGTTCCGCTCTGGCTACCGACGAAGGTGACGGTGAAGGTGATGGCACCGCCAGTGCCCTTGGTGGTGCCCTTGGCGGAGACGGGGATGGTGATGGGTCTGCCGTCGACGGCGGTGGTCCGGAAGGTACCGGTACCCGTGATCCTGCCCTTGGTGTCGTGGGCGAGGTCGAGGGCGAGCGGCCGCCCCGCGACGCGGGTCTCGTAGTGCCCGGTCAGGTCCCAGAGGCCGCGACCGTTAGCGACGTCAGCCAGGTCGACGGCGGCGAGGAAGCTGCCCGCCGGCATCACGGCACCGGCATCGCGGAACTGCGCGGTGACGGTCAGATCGCTGCTGACGTTCTCGATCACGCGCGGATTGATGGCGAAGCCGTCACTCCAGAGCGCGAACATGTACTCCAGGTCGGCGGTTGCCGTGACCGGTGAACTGCTGCTGCCGTAGGCAACGCGCTGGACGGTCTCGCCACTGAGTGAGCCGTGCGGACCAGCCAGGAAGGTGACGGTGTAGACGTTGACCTCAAACTCGGCGGTCAGGGTCTGGTCGCCCGTGACATTGTGTACGGTGACCGGGTTTTCGAAGCTGTAGACGGCGCCGGCGAGCGTCCAGCGCAGGAAGTGATAGCCGGTGTTCGGCAGGGCGGTAACGGCGGTGGCACTGCCGCCGTGGTTGACGGCCTGGGCCGTGGCGCCGGCGACGGTGCCGTTGGGGCCGGCCTGGAAGGCGACCGCGTAGGCATTGATCTGGAACTCGGCGACGACGGTGGTGGGGTTCACCACGTTCGTGAGTGCCAGCGGGTTCTCCAGGCTGAACTCCATGCCGCCCAGAGTCCAGCGCAGGAAGTGGTAACTGAAGGCGGGAACGGCGGTGACGGAGGTGGTGTTGCCGCCGTGCGGGATGGCCTGATAGGGCTCGCCGGCGACGCTGCCGTGGAGTCCCGGCACGAAGACGACGGGATAGACATTGAGGGCGAACTCGGCGGTAATGGTTTGCGTGGCCGTGACATTGCTGACCACCAGCGGGTTGCCGGTGCTGAAGTGGCTCTCGCCCTGGACCCAGCGCACGAAGTGGTAGCCGCTTGCCGGGACCGCGGTGACCGGCAGGGTGGCATTGCCGTGGATCAAGGTCTGGGTGGGCGTGCCGACGAGAGAGCCGTTGCTGCCGGCCGCGAAGCTCACCGTATAGCTGTTGATCTCGAAGTCGGCGACAAAGATCAGGTTGGCGGTGACGTTCGCCGGAACCAGGGTGGAACTGAGGCTGTAGAGCGTGCCCGCCTGGCTCCAGCGCAGGAAATGGTAGCCGTAGTTGGCGACGGCATTGACGGCCACCGTACTGCCGCCGTGGGTGACGGTTTGGACGGTCGAGCCGGTCAGGCCGCCGTTGGGACCGGCGATGAAGGTGACGGTGTAGGTATTGGCGGCGAACTCGGCTGTCAGGATGACGTCCTCACTGACATTCCGCAAGGTGATCGGGTTGTCGGTGCTGAAGAGTTGCCCGTCGTTGAGCCAGCGCAGGAAGTGATAGCCGGGCGCCGCGACGGCTGCCACCGGTGAGGCATTCTGGCCGTAGGCGACGGTTTGGGTCGCCGGCCCCATGAGGCTGCCATTGGGGCCGGGCAGGAAACCCACGGTGTAGAGGTTGACCGCGAACTCGGCGGCAAGGGTCATGGGACCGGTCACATTGGTAAGGACCAGCGTGGCGTCGGTGCTGTAGGGGACGCCGTCGAGGGTCCAGCGCAGCACATGGTGCCCGGTGTTGGCGATGGCGGTGACGGCGGTGGCATCGGCACCGTGGGCAATGGCCTGAACCGTGCGGCCAGCCAGGCCGCCGTTGGCCCCGGCCTGGAAGGTGACCGCGTAGGTGTTGGCGGCGAACTCGGCGGTTACGGTGGCGTCGGCGCTGACCCGGCGCAGGCTGATCGGGTTGGCGCCGGAGTAGAGCGCGCCGCCGATGGTCCAGCGTGCGAAGTGGTAACCGGGATTGGCAAGCGCCTCGACGGCGGCGGTGTCCGTGCCGTAGGTTACGGTCTGCATAGCGCTGCCCGACAGCGTCCCGTTGCCATCGGTCGCGAAGGTGATGGTGTAGGCGTTGACGGCGAACTCAGCCGTGAGCGTGGCCGCCGCCGTGACGGCGGTTACCACCAGCGGGTTCTCGGTGCTGTACTCGCTGCCCGCCAGGGTCCAACGCGTGAAGTGGTGGCCGAGGGCGGGTATGGCACTGACGGCAGCGCTGCTGCTGCCATGGCTGACCGCCTGGGTCGCGTCACCGCTGATGGCGCCGTTGGCGCCAGCCTGGAAGCGGAGAGTGTAGGTATCCGGAGCAAACTCGGCGCTGACGGCGACGTCCGCTGTGACGTTGGTCACGGTCAGCGGATTCCCGGTACTATACGTGAATGCGCCCAGGCGCCAGCGCGCGAAGTGGTAGCCGGAGGCGGGCACGGCGGTGACGGCCGTGCTGTTCTCGCCGTAGGGCACGCTTTGCAGCGAACTGCCGCTCAGGGCGCCGTTAGGGTCGGCACCGAAGCTGACCGTGAAGGACACCGGGGCGTCGGCCGCAAACTGCGCGGTGAGGGCAAGGTCGGCACTGACCGCGGGCACGGCGAGGGGATTCTCGGTGCTGAACAGCAGGCCGTCGAGGGTCCACTGCTGGAAGTGGTGCCCGGTGTCGGCAAGTGCGGTGACGGGCGTCGTACTGGCGTCGAGCAGCACTGTCTGCAGGAGGCTGCCGCTGAGATTGCCGTTAGCGCCGGCGCTGAAGGAGACCGTGAACGGACCGCCCTCGGCCGCGTGACCCGGTGTCGCGCCGGCTAGGAGGAGGAGACCCAGCCAGGCGAGTAGTCCCCGTCCCAGACCCCGCGCATACTGTCCCCGCACACTACTGCACATCATCGCTGTCATGGTCCTGCTGCTCTCCTGCCTGACGGGCTGTCTGGCCGGTCTGGGTACGACGCTGGCGCCGAGCCCTGCCGGTTGGGGGTGGACGATCTCGCGCGGGCCCTAAAGCCCGGCGCGTCGCGCGCACACGGAACGCGCTCCTAAGATAAGCCGACCCAGGCCTCGCGTCCATGGGCGGAACCGCGCTCAGTGCACGAATGGCGCCGCCGACGACACACGCAGGTGGCGCCCGGCCTCGTTCCCCTGCGGGCGGGCGCCGGAAGGCGCGTGGATGCCATGGCTCTTCATCCCTATTTCCGATGTACATGGTTGCCGTTCGTGGGTAGTTACGCTAGATTTGTTGCCTCGTGGCCGGAATGTGGCCTGGACTGCAGTGTCCGCCGAGGTTCGGCTGGTCGCTGGGGAACGCATGAGTACGACGCGCCTTACAACGTTGTTCTGCGCCGCGCTGCCGGCCGTGCTGGCGGCGCCGCGCGCCCTTGCCGAGGGCGCCATCGAGGCGGGGGAAGGCCTGCAACTCAAGGCCAGTCGCCTGGGCGAGGTGTGCGGCGTACCGGTGACGAACTCGATGGTGGCCACGTGGCTGAGCGCCGGGGTCCTGGTGCTGCTCACGCATCTGGCCGTGCGCCGCGCCAGTTTGGTTCCCGGCCGTCTGCAGGGGGTTCTTGAAGTCATTCTCGACGGCCTGCTTGGGTTTCTCGGCGGTCTGATGGGCGAGCCGCTGGCACGCAAGACATTCTGGTTTGTAGGGACGCTGTTTCTCTTCATCCTTTGCGCCAACTGGTGCGGTCTGTTGCCGGGCTTCGGCACGATCGGCTGGGGCCACGAATCTGCCCATGGCATGACCATCACGCGGCCCTTGCTGCGCGGCGCCGATGCCGACGTCAATCTGACCTTCGGTATCTCGATGTTGTTCATGGGGTGTTGGCTGATGTGGTCGTTGCAGGCGCAGGGCCTCAAGGGTTTCATCCTGCACCTTTTCGGGCCCAAAGGTGGGACGACGGGTCTCATCGGTTTCTTCGTGGGGCTCGTCTTCATCGCCGCCGGGGTTCTGGAGGTGGTCTCCATCGCCTTCCGGCCGATCTCCCTCAGCCTACGCTTGTTCGGCAACATCTTTGCCGGCGAGACCATGATGGAGACCATGCTGCACAAGTTCCCCATGGCGAGCTGGGTCTTGCCGGTTCCGTTCTACTTTGTCGAGCTGGTTGTCGGGGTCATTCAGGCGGCGGTGTTCACGCTGCTTGTGGCCATCTTTACCATGCTCAGTTGCGAGCATGGCGAAGAAGCGGGCGCGGTGCACCACCGCGCCGAACCCGGCCCCGCGACGCACTCGTGACTCAGGAAGTCCGCCGGACCGGATAGCTGGTCGGCATGAATGGTCCCCAACACGACGGAGGGCAGACGCTATGGACCCCATTCAGAAGTGGCACATTACGTTGACTGCAGTCACGGTGGCGGCGAGCATCGGCTGCATCGGCTCGGTGGCCGTGTCGTCGGTCGGACGCAACCCCGGCGCCGCAACCAAGATCCTTGTGCAGTCGATCCTCGCCATCGCCTTCTGCGAAGCCTTGGTGTTTTACGTGATCTTCCTGGTGAAGTGAGGGGTTGTTCGGGGTCGCGGATGTCGCTCTGAGTGGGGTCGTCTGGCCAGGGCTATGGCCGCGGTCCGCTGACGGGTGACGGCGGTGTGGATTGCAGGCGGAGGTATCTGCGCATGGAGGCACTTCCCGGGCATGGTGTACCGGAAGCATCGGGTGGCCTGGCCGCGGTCGTTCAGCAGACGGCTGAGCAGTTCGGCGTCAATCTGCCGGGACTGGTGGCGCAGGCGGTCAGTTTCCTGATCGTAGCGCTGATCCTGCGGATGTTCGTTTACAGGCCCCTGTTGCGGATTCTCGATGAGCGGCGTCAGCGCATCGCCGACAGCTTAGCGGACGCGGCGCGGGTCAGTGCCGAACTGGCCGCGGCCGAGGCGCAGCGCCGCGATGTCCTCGAGGCGGCGCGTGCGGAGGCGGACCGCATCCTTGGCGACGCGCGTACGGCGGCCTCGTCGCTGACGGAGCGTGAGCGGCAGCGGGCTCAGGCCCTGGCGGAAGGGATCGTCGTCAAGGCGCAGGAGGAGGCCGTGCAGGAGCGCAATCGCGTGCGGGCCGAACTGCGTCGGGAACTGGGTGGCTTGGTTCTCCAGGCGACCGCGGCGGTCACGGGTAAGGTGCTGACCGCTGCCGACCAGGAGCGGATCCGTCAGGAAGGTATGCAGGGGCTGGTGGCCTGAGGCGTAGGCCCGAGGCGTAGGCCCGAGGCCGTACAGGGAGCGACGTGATGCGACCGCGCAGTACTCATCGACGCGAGGCCCGCCGTATCTGGTTGGCGTGCTTCCGTGACGGCGAGTTGCAGCCGGAGGCGCTGCGCGCGGCGATCGAGGCGGTCGCCGCGCATCCCGAGCGCGGTGGCGGTGCCGTCCTGGTCGCTTTGGGTGAGCGCTTGCGGCTCTATCACCGTGCGCACCATGCCCGTGTGCTGAGCGCTGAACCGCTGGATAGCGCCGTTCAGGAAGAGGTCGTGGCGTTGCTCTCCAAGGGTCGGGCGCGCGTGGCTTCCGTGGAGTTCTCCGTGGACCCCGGGCTGGTTGCCGGGATCTGGTCACAGGTTGGCTACACCGTATATGATGCTTCCGTGCGTGGCAGACTCGAGCATCTGCAACACGCGTTGCTGGATGAATGAGCCGCCGTAGCCCGACTAGGATGGGTGAGCAGGGACCATGAAAGATATCCTCAAAGAACTCGAAGAGCGCATCCGCGGCGCGGGACTGAGCAGCGGCTCGCGCGACACGGGCGTGGTGCGCGAGATCGGCGATGGCGTGGCCCGCATCGAGGGTCTCACGGAAGCCCGGCTGAGCGAGATGCTGGATTTCGGCGATGGGGTTATGGGTCTGGCCCTGAACCTTGAGGAGTCTGAGGTCGGCGCCATCATCCTCGGCGAGGCGTCCGGGGTCCGCGAAGGCCAGCAGGTCACCACGACCGGTCGTCTGCTGGAGGTCCCGGTCGGCCGGCCGCTGCTGGGCCGCGTCGTCGATGCGCTGGGCCGGCCGCTGGACGGCAAGGGCCCGGTTAAGTCCGAGATCTTCTACCCGGTGGAGCGGGTGGCCTCCGGCATCGTGCAGCGGCAATCGGTGAGCCAGCCGCTGGAGACCGGGATCATGGCCATCGATGCCATGATCCCCATCGGCCGCGGCCAGCGCGAGTTGATCATCGGCGACCGTTCGACCGGCAAGACCTCGATTGCCGTGGACACCATCATCAACCAGGCCCGCCTCAACCGCGCGGCCGAGGCAGATCCGGAGCCCGGTTTCCGGCCGGTGCACTGCATCTACGTCGCGGTCGGCCAGCGGCAGGCCAGCGTCGCGCAGACCGTGAAACTCCTCGAGGACGCCGGCGCATTGCCCTACTGCGTGGTGGTCTCGGCCACGGCGGCGGAGTCGGCCACCATGCAGTACCTGGCGCCTTACAGTGGCACGGCCATCGGTGAGTGGTTCATGGACAATGGCATGGACGCGCTGGTGATCTTCGACGACCTCTCCAAGCACGCTGTGGCCTATCGGCAGGTCTCACTCGTGTTGCGGCGACCGTCCGGTCGCGAAGCCTATCCCGGCGACGTCTTCTACCTGCACAGCCGCCTACTGGAGCGTTCGGCGCGGCTCACGGAGGCTGCCGGAGGTGGCTCGCTGACGGCTCTGCCGATCATCGAAACGCAGGCTGGGGATGTCTCGGCCTATATCCCGACGAACGTCATCTCCATCACAGACGGGCAGATCTACCTGGAGACGGATTTGTTCTATCAGGGCGTACGACCGGCCATCTCGGTCGGCATCTCGGTGTCGCGCGTCGGTTCCGCCGCCCAACCGAAGGCGATGAAGCAGGTGGCTGGACGTATCAAACTCGACCTGGCTCAGTTCCGTGAGTTGGCCGCCTTTGCGCAGTTCGGCAGCGATCTGGACAAGAAGACGCAGGCGCAGCTCGAGCGCGGCAAGCGCATCGTGGAGCTGTTCAAGCAGCCGGTTGGGCACCCCGTGCCCATGGAACTGCAGGTATTGCTGCTGTGGGCGGTGCAGAATGGCGCCTTTGACCCGGTGGCGGTGAACAAGCTGAAGGCAACGCAGGCGCAGATGGGGGAGTACTTCGGACATCGCCGTGCCGACCTCTTGGCGAGCATCCGGCGCGAGAAGAAGCTCGATGATGCCCTGACTGCCAGCATCGCGGCCGCGTTGAAGGACTTCGCGGCGACCCTGGGGTAAGGACACTATGGCCAACCTGCGTGACATTCGGCGGCGCATCCGGTCGGTGAACAACACCGCCCAGATCACCCGCGCCATGCAGATGGTCGCCGCCGCCAAGATGCGTAAGGCCCAGCAGGCCGCGGTTCAGGGCCGGCCCTACGCCACGCTGCTGGGGGAGGTGCTGCGCGAGATCAGCGGTACGGGCGCGCAGCTTCGCCACGCGCTGATGGCAGAGCGCCCGGCAGGGACGACGGTGGTGGTGGTGGTGTCGACCGACAAGGGACTCTGCGGGTCCCTCAACTCGAATCTTTTCCGCGAGCTTTTGCACTATGATCCGACCAAGACCGTCTTCGTCGCGGTCGGCCGCAAAGGGGCGCAGTTCATCGTGCGCAGCCACCGCCGTCTGATCGCGGAGTTCACCTGGCGTGAGACCCACATGCTGGGGATGGCGCAGACGGTCAGCCGCTTTGTTTCCGGGCTCTTCCTGGATGGTGATGTCGACCGCGCTGAACTGGTCTACACCGACTTCGTCTCGACGCTGCGGCAGGAGCCGCGGCGGCGCTCGTTTCTGCCCGTCCGCGAGATTGGCAGTCTAGTGGCGGCCGTAGACCCGAAGGGCCCGGCCGTCGCGCCGGCGGCGGCGGAGGAGCAGGCGGGCCGCCTCAGCGGCTGCGTCGATTTTACCTTTGAGCCGTCCATCGGCGCAGTCTTGCAGCCCCTCTTGGTGCTGGCTCTCGACTTCCTGCTGTATCAAGTCATCCTGGAGGCACGGGCCAGCGAGAACAGTGCCCGCATGGTGGCCATGAAGAGCGCTACGGATAACGCGCGCGAACTGGTGCGCGATCTGACCCTTGAGTATAACAAACTGCGACAGGCGGCGATCACCGGCGAGCTGATCGAGATCAGCACCGCCCTGTCCATCCGAGGCTGAGAACGGCCCGCGTGGGCGGCCTTGGTAGTGTGTCGACGTGTGTCAGAAAGGACCGACGGTCATGAGTGTTGGCCGGATTGTACAGCTCATCGGGCCCATCGTTGACGTCGAGTTCAACCAGACGGCCGACCTGCCCCGCATTCATGACGCGCTCCTGGTGCAGGCCCCGACGCGGCAGGGCCAGACCGTGGCGCTGACCCTTGAGGTCCAGCAGCATCTGGGCGGGAACTGGGTGCGTTGCATTGCCATGGGCCCGACGGACGGACTGCGCCGCGGCGCCGAGGCCCAGACCACGGGCAGCCCGATCACGATGCCGGTTGGCCTGGGGGTGATGGGACGCATCCTCAATGTGACGGGTGACCCTGTCGACCAGCTTGGGCCAGTGCCTGCCGACAAGCGCCTGCCCATCCACCGCGCCCCGCCGCCGCTGACCAGCCAGGCGACCCGGCCCGAGGTGCTGACCACGGGTATCAAGGTCATCGACCTGGTCTGCCCCTTCCTGAAGGGCGGCAAGGTGGGTGCCTTCGGTGGTGCCGGCGTGGGCAAGACCGTCGTCATTATGGAGCTGATCAACAACATCGCCAAGCAGCATGGTGGTCTCTCGGTCTTTGCCGGTGTCGGCGAACGCACCCGCGAGGGCAACGATCTGTACCATGAGATGCGGGGTGCCGGAGTCATCGATACCAAAGACATCTCGAAATCGAAGGTGGCCTTGGTCTACGGCCAGATGAATGAGCCGCCGGGAGCCCGTCTGCGGGTCGCCCTCTCGGCACTCACGATTGCGGAGTACCTGCGCGATGAGAAGCGCCAGGATGTGCTCCTCTTTATCGACAATATCTTCCGTTTTTCCCAGGCCGGTTCCGAGGTTTCAGCACTGCTGGGGCGGGCACCGAGCGCGGTCGGTTACCAGCCCACGCTGGCGGCCGAGATGGGCGAACTCCAGGAGAGCATCACCTCGACGCACGAGGGCTCCATCACCTCCTTCCAGGCTGTCTATGTGCCCGCCGACGATCTGACCGACCCCGCTCCCGCCACCACGTTCGCCCATCTTGACGCCACCATCGTGCTCGAGCGTTCCATCGCTGAGCAGGGCATCTTCCCGGCGGTGGATCCGTTGGCGTCCAACTCGCGGGCGCTGGCACCGGAGATCGTGGGTCAGGAGCACTACGAGGTCGCCCGCGGCGTGCAGCAGGTGCTGCAGCGTTACCGCGAACTGCAGGACATCATTGCCATCCTGGGCATGGACGAACTGAGCACCGAGGACAAGCTCAGCGTCTACCGTGCCCGTAAAATCCAGCGCTTCCTGAGCCAACCCTTCACCGTTGCTGAAGTCTTCACCGGACGGCCCGGCAAGCAGGTCAAGCTGGCCGACACCGTGCGCGGCTTCCGCGAGATCCTCGACGGCAAGCACGACGATGTGCCGGAAGCGAGCTTCTACATGAAGGGCGGCATCGAGGAAGTGCGTGCCGAGGGCTGAACGACGATGGCGACCTTCCGCCTCGAAATTGCGACCCCAGACAACCGGGTCTTCGACGCTGACGTCGAGTCGGTGACGCTCCCTGTCGACGAGGGAGAGATCCAGATTCTGGCGGGTCATATCCCCTTGCTGACGCGACTGGTCACCGGCCCGGTGGAGGTCTGTATGCCGGGCGGCCAGCTCGAGTTCCTGGCGCTCAGCGGTGGGTTTGCACGGGTGACCCCGACGCACGTGGCGTTGCTGAGCGCTGACGCCGTGTATGCGCGGGACGTGGACGAGATCGAGGTTGAGGCGGCCCGGCGCAAGGCTGAAGCCATGCTCCAGGAGCACCTCTCCGCGGAAGAACACGCCGCGGTCAGCGCGACGATGGCGCACGCCGTGGCCAAGCTGCGCATCAAGCGCCGGCATCACGGCGGCCACTGACAAAGCCGACGCTGCAGGCCCGCGCCGGGCGGCTCGGGAACATGGCTTCCGTCCGCCCATGGTTGCCTGGCCTCCCCGGTTTCAGCCAAGCCCACACAGTTTCCCCCTCTTCCCCGCACGGTCGCGGGCGGACTGCTTTCCTGCCCTCACCCCAGACTCAGCGCCATACGGAGCCGTTCGCTGCCACGCACGGTCAGGCGTTGTGGATCTGCCATCGACGGGTTCTACTTCGTCTTAGGTCAATGTTGGCCCTTGCGTAGCGATACTTTGACGGATTCCTTTGATTCAAGTTTGAGCCAGACAATAAGACTAATGCCAGCATCTCCTGCTTCGTACCCAACACGGAAGTTCCTGCTCGGATTGATCGTCTTATCATTCATCCTGAGGGTAAGGTTATCTTTTCCCCAGCGCTTTACTACAAGAGCCGGATTAACGATCATCGAATCCACGCCGTAGTAATCAGAGTCGGCGATCAGTTCAAATTCCAGTTCCTCTTGATCTTGTTTCCAGTCGAATACGTACGCCTTCTGCGCGGGATCGTAGTGCTGAATCTCGTAGCCTTGATGCTCCCCTTGAATTATAGCCTTTGGGGGTACGATCCATGACCATGCGAGCGGAACTAACTGCTTCCTTGGATCCTGCGAATCGATCATGCCGGACAAGTAGATCTGCTCAATAGTCTTCTCGTTCTTCCGGTAATGCGCGTAGTTGACCATGTGCGCGAGTGGCACAGTATAACTCGTATGCGGCGGTTCACCTCCCCATACCTGGAAGCCATCGATGAGCGGGTTATCGCGCTTATAGGGCTGAGTTCTGATGCCATATGGCACTGCGATAGTGAACGGTTTATAGCGCGATTGCAAGTTTACCACAAGAATGTTGGCAGTGCTGAACTCGCCGAAATCACGCGGGTAGGGCGTATAAGAAAATGTCCTCGGCTTTCCCTCCGCGATAGTGTCTTCCGAGTAGTCACCGACCGTCTTGATTAGCGTTATGGCATCGTTCTCGATGTCCTCTTGCGGTGCGTGCCCCATCTTTCCCAAGACCATCGCTTCCATGAACTCGTGTATGACGCGCGGAGGTTCGCGATCAGAGCCGAACGGGAGGCTGCGACAGGCGAGGCCCGTATAGATCTTCACATGTCTCGTATGCACGCCGTCCGGGTAGATGTAATACCACTCATCCACCCAGTCTCCGTTGCCATACGGGGAACCGCTGGGAATATCCGCGTGCGCAATGCGTTTTCCCTCGTCTGACACCATGGCGCCGCGGACGCGCACGACGATACGCGCGTCATTCTGGCTTTCAACCCACATGCGGGCATACTCGTTGAGATCATCGAAGCCCGGTTCAAAGGAAGGCTCTTTTGCGTTTGGGTCACGTCTCGGGTCATACGTTTCCGCAAAGCCGTTGCTGTACTGGATATCGTTCTCCGTGACCATACACGGGTACGCCGGGGCATTGAACCGCATTGATGTCGGCAACAGATCGAAATGCACCTCCACCACGCCCTGCTGATGTGGTTCCATTCTGGCCGGGGAAGTCAGTCCGCTTGCATGGAATGACTCCTGGGCTTCCAGCCTGGTGTATGCAGTCAGCGAGAGGAGGGATGCCACCAAGATCGTGAGGAGCGTTTTCATCGAATCCTCCGTGCGCCTGCAGTTACTACAATACTACAAACGTCACGTCGCCAGACTCGGGCCTGGATGCCACGGCCTTCCCCCTGCCCACTTGAGTGGCAAGGTACAACGCGCCAGGCGACCCGGCCATTTGCCCGCGTCGAGTACTGCGTAACAGGTGTACCAGAAACAGGCTACGTACGTGGGTCCAGCGTCCTTCAGGTGGGCATGCGGCCAATCGGGCTGCCTTGTTTGTCGACGCCCCTCGCCCCTCACTCCGACGCTTGGGACGGACCTCACGGACCCGTGGAAGGCACCGCCCGCAGCCTTACTCCGAGCATGACGGGGATGGGGCGCGGGGCGCCAGCGGAGGGCCGGTTAACGATGCACATGTCAAGATGCACTCCGTCTGGGTCGCTCTCCTGAGCGAGCAGGATGCTGCTGCCGCCGCCGTCGAGGTTGGTGGCGTTGTGGCAGCCGTGCTGCTTCATGAAAGCGGCGGCTTCAGGCAGCGAGATGCCCTCGCTGTTGCCTTGCTGGCGACCATCGGCCACGACGAGCAGCATGACCTTCGCCTCAGCGTCGACGCCGACCAGCGTGCGCGGGTGCAGGTGCGTCTCGGGCCGGGCCACCACCTGGCCATCCGCGAGCAGTCGGTCGATCCAGGAGGAGACGCCCTGCCGCGCCTGGGTTGGGTCCGGTACGTCACCCACGTGGGGCGCGCCGTCGCGATCCAGCCAGAGGCTCGCCAGGGGGCTGTCTGGCGGGCTGCGGAGGGCGCCGTCCGCGGCCACCAAGCCGGCAACATCGACGAGCTTTCCTGCAAACCAGCCCTGTTGGCGCTCCTCCGGGGTCGCCGTGGGCAGGTGAGCGAAGGCGTTGGCGTTGACGGCAGCGACGGCGTTCAGCCGGTTCGCCAAGGCCTGGGGCGACTCGAGTTTCGCCTCGGCGGGACCATCCCCATCCGGGTCGTCGCCGACGACGGTGAAGACCTCGTAGAGCGGGCTACGGAGATCCACGCGCAGGACGTAGAACCGGACCGGGCGCGGCGTCTGCCACGCCTCCGACCAGCACACCAACGGCGGCAGCGACTTGGCGCCGGCGCGTGGCGCGTGCTCCAGGCGGAGGACGGCCGCCGTCGGTCCGGTGGCGGCGCCGGTGACGTGGCGGCCAGCGCTGAGGAGCAGGGCCCCGAAGGCCAGGCGGAGATAGCGCTGCACGGTGACTCCTTGCGGCCCGGCGGGCCGTGCGTATAGTGGACGTTCCACGAGACCACAGCAATCTAGCCGTGGCGGCAGCGGTCTGCACGGCGGCGGCAGCGGGGTGTTCCATGGCGGTAACTCTGTGTCGGTTGGAGCCCTGGTCGGCGCATCCCGCGGCGGCGCCGGTCTCAAGGCGAGAGGGCATGAGCGCGGTCAGTGCGGCCAACGGTACGCGGACGTGTTGCGGGGGCTGGCAGTTCGTCTACGTCGGCATCGTTGCCGGTCACGATTACCGCCTCGAGTGGCAGGGGGACTTCGGGGGTCTCCAGACGCCGGCGGACATGCTGGTGGGCCATGCGTTGTGGGGGGCGATTGCGGCGGACGTGTCCAACCCGGGAACCCAACTCGACTGGGAGTACGTCTGCGCCGAGTACCGCCCTGGGCGGGCGTGCTTTGCGGGCACGTTTACGGCTCCGCCGGGCTGCAGTGAGACGCTGACCGTGCGCGCGACGCTGCGCTGGGCGGTAGCCGGGACGGTGTGTTGGACCGTGCCGGTGGTGACCGACTGTGGGCCACATGCCAGCCGTCCCCCCCTGCGCGTCGCCGTCGTGACCGGCACCCAGGACTGCGCCCACCATGAGCACCGCAGCGTCGCGGCGCGCACGGCGTTCTACGCCGGCCTGACGGAGGCCGCCTGCGCCGTGGACGGCGCGCGCCTGCTGGCCCTGCCCGAGATCTGCCTGCAGTGGCATGTGCCAGGCCAGGCCCTCGACCACGCGGTCGCGGTTCCAGGGCGCGAAACGGAGCGTTTCGCAGAGATCGCCCGGCGCTACGCTGCCGTCATCGTCATCGGACTGTTGGAGCGTGACGGCGACGCCGTCTTCAACAGCGCCGTCGTACTGGATGCTGACGGCGCCCTGGCCGGCGTCTACCGCAAGGTCCACCTGGCCTCGACCGAGGCCATCTCCGGCGTACTGCCGGGGGCGGGATTCCCCGTCTTCGACACGGCTGCCGGACGCCTGGGCTGCAACATCTGCATGGATTCCTCGGCGGCCGAGTCCGCGCGCATGGTCGGTCTCAACGGGGCCGATTTCCTGGTGTTACCGATCATGGGCGACCATCGTGCCGCCCCCTGGTCCCGCGGCGATCCGACCTTTGACGACGAACGCTGGCGTTGCATTCAGCGCACTCGTGCCATGGACAACCAGTTGTGCATGGTGATTGCGCGCAACACTACGGTCGGCAGCTGCATCATCGATCGCAGCGGCAGCGTCCTGGCCTGGAACGACGGCACGCACCCCCACATCGTGGCCGCCGTGCCGTACGCTGACGGCTACCGCAAGTGGAATGGGCTTTGCTTCCGTGAGGTCAACTGGCGGCAACGGCGGCCGCACCTCTACGGGGCCTTCGTTGCCGAGAGTCCAGAGGCCTTGCGTCGGCTGCGTTTAGGCTGAGGACGCCGGTCTGGCAGAGCACGTGCGGACGGCGCACAGGCTGCGGCGGCGCCTTCAACCAGGCCGCGCCAACGAGTGCGCCGTGACCCCCGCCAGTGACTGGCCAAACGGCAGGGTCGGGACGGATGGCGATGCGGAAGGTTAGGTTGTAAGGTACCGGCGTCACGAGGTGCCTGCACCAAAGGTGGGAACGACGCCCGTCTGGATCGTCGCTTCCCTGTGTGCGCTGGCGTGCCGCGCCGTCTGCCGGAACGCCCCGGGAATAGGAGTCCTCTGTCGTGAATCTGAGCTGGGTAGACTGGGCCATTGTAGGCGTTGCGGTAGTGGCGTTGCGCTACATCAGTTTGAGCTCCTCGCGTCATATGAAGGGGGTGGCCGACTTCCTCTCGGCCAACCGTCTGGCCCGGCGCTACCTGCTCACCATCGCCGGTCAGATGGGCGGCACCGGTGTGATCTCCCTGGTGGCCATGTTTGAGATGTACTCCCAGGTGGGGATGCCGCCGATCTGGTGGGGCTTCATGAGCATTCCGGTGGGCATCGTCATTCTGCTCAGCGGCTGGTGTTACTGGCGGTTCCGTGAGACCCGGGCGCTGACCTTGGCCCAGTTCTTTGAGATGCGCTACGACCGCCGGTTCCGGGTCTTCGCCGGGATCATCTGCTGGGTCAGTGGCATCGTCAACTTTGGGATTTTCCCGGCGGTGGCGGCGCGCTTCTTCATCTACTTCTGCGGCTTGCCCGACACCTTCCAGATTCCCGGTTTGCCGTTCAACATTGACATGTTCGCCACCATTATGGCAGTGGACCTGGCCCTGGCGCTGGTTTTCGTGACCCAGGGCGGACAGATCTCGGTGATGATTACCGAGTTCTTCCAGGGGATGTTCTGCGGCTTTGCCTTCCTGGCGGTCGCGGGTTTTCTGCTCCTGCAGTTCCCGTGGGGTACGATCGTCAACGCCCTCAGCACCGCGCCGGCCGACGCTTCGATGCTTAACCCGTACCGCTCCTCCGGGGCGAAGGACTTCAATATCTGGTACTTCCTGATTGGGATCTGCAGCGCGGTGTACAACTCCATGTCCTGGCAGGGCAGTTCGGGATTCCAGAGCGCGGCCAAGTCTCCGCACGAGGCCCGGATGGGCGGGGTGATTGGTGGCTGGCGGGGGCTGCCGCTGGCGGTCATGGTCATCATGCTGTCACTGGCTGGGTTTACGGTGATGACCCTGCCGGAGTTCGCCAGCACCAAGGCTACCATCGACGGCGTGCTGTCGGGGATCAGCAGCGAAACCATCCGCAAGCAGATGACCGTGCCGGTGGCCATCGCGCACATCCTGCCGATCGGCATCAAGGGACTGCTGACCACCGCCATGCTCTTCTTCTCATTCACCTGCCACGACACGTACATGCACTCCTGGGGCTCGATTTTCATTCAGGACGTCTACATGCCCCTGCGCAAGCGGCCGCTGGGTCCCCAGGAGCACATTCGCTACCTGCGCTGGTCAATCGTCGGCGTCGCGGTGTTCTCCTTCCTGTTCAGTCTGCTCTTCCGGCAGAGCACCAAGATCCTCTTCTTTTTCGCGGGTACCGGTACCATCTGGCTGGGCGGCGCGGGGGCGGTCATCATTGGCGGTCTGTACTGGCGGCGGGGCACAACGGCGGGGGCGTACGTGGCTCTCGTGGTCGGCGTGGTCTTCGGCATCGCCAGCCTGGTTATCCCGCAGTACTGGCCACACTTCCTGCTCGACAACCAGTGGCTGTATCTGCTGGCGATGCTCCTAGCCGCCCTCAGCTACGTGGTGGTGTCCCTGGTGGCTGGCCGCGGGAAGGTGTTCAACCTTGACAAGATGCTGAGCCGCGGCGCCTACGCTCGGGCCGATCAGGTCGCTCGGGCACCCAAGAGCCGTAACCTGCTCTTCCGGCTGACCGGGATTGACCATGACTTCACGGCCACGGACCGGATCTGGGCTCTGGGGCTGCTGATCTGGAACCTGGCCTGGTTCCTGACCTTCTTCGTGGTCACGGCCATCCACTTCACGGTCGGCACGTCGGATGCCTGGTGGGCCAGTTTCTGGCACTTCTACCTGCTGCTGTTCTTCGTCATTTCGGTGCCGGCGACGATCTGGTTCAGCATCGGTGGTATCATCGACGTGAAGGACCTGTTCAAGACCCTCGATTCCATGGTCCGCGACCATAGCGATGACGGCCGTGTCGTTCATGAGGATGAGGCAAAGCCCGCAGCGCCGAAGGACCCCTGAGGCCGCAGCGGGCCCCGGGGTGGGGCAGATGGCCCCGGACCTGCCCGGTGGACTTACCACTCCACCGTCTGTCCGTAACCCTTGAACGAAAGACGCTCCAGGCGGGCCGAACCGCCGGTCAGTGGCGTGATGGTGGTACTGCACCTGAGCGCTCTGGCCAGCGGCTCGGCGGGGGCACCGGAAAGACCCAACACGGCGCTGGCGCCAGCCGCTTTCCCCTGTACCCGCAGGGCATAGCCGACCCCGTTTGAGAGCGTCAGCAGCGCCGTTCCGGTGACGGTTGCCCCAGCCTGGGCGAGTTGGAGGCGCAGCGTCCAACTGCCGTCCATGGGTAGGGGGATGGGTAGCGCCAGGTCCTCCCTTATCGGCGTGGTCGTACCGTGGTTGCGGACGCTGCCGGTCAGGGGGCCAGTGAGGCGGCGGTTGGCAGTGTCCACGGTCAGGTTGAGGGCCAGAGACACGGCGATGACCCGTGCCGGATCTGCACCTTTGAGCGTCCCCGCCAGCGCGATGCTGCCGGCAGTGCCGTCCACAGCGCCTCTGATGGGCATGGCGACAGCCGTACCGTCAGCCACTGTATACGTTGCCAGCCCCGACAGTTTGCCGGTACTCTCGTGTACCAGGTTCAGCAGCAGCGGTCTGCCGGCCACGATGGCCGCGTAGGTGCCGCTCAGGTCCCAGAGGCCTCGCCCGCTGCTTACGTCTGCCGCGTCGACGCACCCCGCAAACTGGCCCACCGCCGGGATTGGTGTTGTCGGTGAGATCGCGGCGGTCGGGATGTCGCCCCCTTTCTCTCCTGCGGCCTCGCGCCACAAGGCGTGCCCACGGATGCTCTGAACCGTGCTCCGCGTCGCACCCCCAGGGATGATGCGGTAGGTCAGCCGTACGGGCCACTCCGCGGGCATGGAAACCCAGGCAAAACTGAGCACTCCCCCATCTCCAGGACGGGGTTTGATAGCTGGCGTCTGGAGCCCCTGAAGCGCTACGAACTTCCAGCCCGGGGGCAGGCTCTCCTGGACCAGCAGGCTGGTAAGGGCCAGTGGCTGGCTGTGGCTAAGAGCGACCGACACCTCGAGCGCTCCGTCGCTGGTCAGCGACGGGCGCACGCTCCGGGACGCCGACAGCGTTCCCGGCTTGGCCACGGCCTTGCGGGCACCAACCGTAGGCGCGTAACCGTCCTCGGTGCCCGTGGCGCAATGGTAACCGCCACTGTTGTAGAACTGGATCAGGCGGGTCAGGTCCGGCGAGAGCTCGATCTCCCAGTCGCCGTTCTGGTCAGCCTGGTGGGGACCGCAGGCGGTGTCGTCGGAGGCGGCGCCAGCCGGCCCGGGAGCGTAGCCGTCCTCGCTGCCGGCCTGGCAGTGGTAACCCCGGTGATTGTAGAACTGGATCAGGCGGGTCAGTTCGGGACTGAGTTGGATGATGCCGTCGGCGTTCTGATCGGCCGCGTGCCGGCGACAGCTCTCGGTCGTGACCGTCCACATAGCCGACCCGTCCCCAAGGTCTACCAGGCATTGGGTCGAGGTTGCCCACTCCGGTGCTGATGTCTGGCGCAGTCTGATCTCCTGGCCGTTATTCACGGTTCCGGGCACTGTCGTCCACGGCCCGGAGTCGAGGCTATACTCGCCGCCGGTAACGGCGAGGGGTACCGTGCAGGACACGCCCGTCACGAGGACGTGGTTCGATACTACCCATGTGCTTCGGGCCACGCCCTCCTGCGTCGCGAAAGCCAGGCTGTCTGGGCTCGTGTCGCAGGCCTCGAAGAGGGCCGTCACCGTCAGGTCGGCGGCCACGTCGGCATCAAGGCGCGGGTTGTCTGTCCTGCCATCACTCCAGCGCACGAAATAGAAGGCGTCGGCCGCTTCCGCGAGCACCGCTATGCCGTCGCTACCGTAGCGGACCGTTTGCAGGGCCGGCTCGCCGACGGAACCGTGTTCGCCGGCCAGATAGGTCAACGTGAAGAGCGCCGGTTCGAAGAGCGCGGCAAGGGTCAGGTCAGCGGTGACGTTGGCGACGGTCAGCGGGTTCAGTGCGGAGTAGGTCCCCCCACTGCGGGTCCATCCCGAGAAGACGTAGCCCGTCGTCGGGACGGCCGTGACTGCGGCGCTGCTCTGGCCGTCGGTCACTGTCTGCGAGACGGACATCTTCCCGCTCTCGCTTCCTGACGACAACGTTCCCCCACTGCCGGCATGAAAGACCAACTGCCACACGGCGTCCACCACTTGCAGCGTCACCCGCGAGGAGGCGTAGCCGCTGGCGGTCGCAGTGATCGTGGAGGATGTACCCGCTGTGGCTCCGGCCGTGGCCTCGAATGTGATCGTACGCTCCCCGGCGGGGATGGTGACCGACGCCGGGACCGTGAAGGCGGATGTGCTTGAGCTTGAGAGCGTAACACTGGTTGCTACGGTGCGCCCCTGGCTGATGCCCACCGTCATCAGCGCGGTTCGCTCCGGCCGGACCGAGTAGGCCGAGCTGACCAGCGATAGCTGCTGAACGCTGCCACCACCGCTGATCTCAACCACCGCGGCGTAGTCGGGGTAGTTGGTCATGAACCAGAAACTGATGGAGGTGCCGCTGATAGCGCTCCAGTCGCCCAGCCACGTATCTGGCGCGAGCCCGTAGTGCCAGTCGCCACTGGCCCAGTCACTGATGCGCACGTAGCCGCCCGAGTGTCCGCCCGTGGCGATCCATGCCAGGGTGCCATCGCCGCTGGCACTCCAGCCATCCGGGCCGCTGTCGAAGGTGGCGCTATAGAGACCACCGATCGCGACGTCGTCAAGGTTGCCGGCGTCCGTGCCGTCGCGCATCTCTGTACGGATGCGGAAGCGCGTCACACTGCTCATGATGTCAGTGAAGGTGGCGGCATCGGTGCCGAACGCCGCCGCGGTCAGGGGAATGGTGAACTGCTGCCAGGTGTTCGCGGTCGTCGGCGGACCATAGGGTGCTGAGACCGTGACGGTTGCCGACCTGGCACTCAGTGCCATGGAGAGCAGCGCAATGGCCGTACCTGCCAGTTGAATCCGGGATTTCATAAGATGCCCTGTCTTGGTGTCCTTTTGGAGTGTTTTTTGACCCTGCCTCCGGCGGCTGTGTTCCATGCCCCGGGAGTCTGGCCGCGCTTCGGGCTCGGGCGGCGGTGGCATCCGGGGGGCAGGCATCGCGACGGCCGTCGCGTCTCGGCGTTACGCATCGGGAGTTGCGGCCAGTCAGTAGCTGATCGTCCACTCGCGCGCGGCGAGCGTCGCCCGCGTCGCGGCACTGGCGTCGGTCCCCGGATTCGGGCACCACATGCGCCCCCGGCTGACACCGGTGGCGACGGCGTCAGCGAACACTTGGTCGAGGGCCGCCGGCGACAGGGCCGTCCCCCAGAGGTGGTACTCGCGGACTCTGGTCTGGTCCAGACGGCTCAGGGCCGCAAGCGCACCTTCGTTGTAGCCGTACAGAACGGCCAGGAGCGGGGCTTGGTTGAGCCCGGAGATGGCGACCAAGTGGCCGCGACCGCCGCCGTCGGCGGCGCCGAAGCGGGTCAGCGCCGAGCCGTTGGCGATGGTCAGGTATCCGGCGTGGTCGCCCGCTCCGAGGCCGGACTTGCGAGCATCGGCGCCGGACACTGCAGGGGTGGTGCTGCCGTCCGACCAATGCCAGGTCGCGACCACTGTACCGGCGACGTCGCAGCGCAGTTCGGCAGCGTCTCCGCGCGTGACGAAGTCCACCCGGGCTTCGCCCGTATCGGGGGCGGGCGGCGGTTCGCGCGTCCAGTCCGTGGTGACGATGGTCCAGCCCTTGGCCGCAAGACGCGCGGCAGCCGCGCGGCCGGCGGGGCCCGGCATGGCATTGCCCCGCAGGTCGACCTGCATGGCGACCTGAGCATCGGTATCCGCCCGCCGGCGGCCGAGGGTGTCGAGGGTGGTCAACAAGTCGTCCAGTTGGGCTGCCCCCAGGCGGTTGTTTTCGAGCCTCAGGTCCGTGATCTGCACGCAGCCCGCGATGCGGATGCTCTCAAGTTGGTTGCCTCGGAAGCTGACAGTTCCCGCAGCGGCCGCGTTCCGGAGGGCCCCCGAAAGGTCCACGGAGCGGTAGTGGTTGCCATCCGCCAGCAGGGCCACGTGGCGGCTTGGGCTGGAGGCGGGCAGCCTCAGGGGGCCCGACTGATTGTCGTTCCAGATGAAGAGTTCCGCCAGGTTCGGGAAGGGCGTCAGGTCGGCGAATAGGGTCTGGTCAGACATCTGCGGATTGTCCCGGACGCAGATGTGCCAGACCTGGGCGCCGGTATGACCGAAGTCGATGGTTGGGTAGCGGTTCTGCGCTCCCCGTAGGTCCTCCAGCAGCGGGCTTTGCGATAGATCCAGGGAGCGCAGATCGCAATCCTCGAAGCAGGCACGCTTCAGCTTCAGCGTACCTGCCAGGTTCACCACGGTCAGGCTTCGCGAGAGAAAGCACTCGACGGTGTCGAGGTTGGCGAAGCCCGTGAAGTCCAGGGCGGTGATCTGGTTGTAGGACGAGCACCACTGGCCCAAGGTCGGCGCCACCAGGTTGAGGCCCGTGACCGCGGAGACCTGTTGGTCCGGCACGCCCTCGATGAGCCCACTGCCGCCGTCGCCGCCGTCGTAACCGATATTGATGCGTCGGACGGCGCTCCACGGCGTCACCCGCAGGGAGTGCGAGCGCGTGCCAGCCGCGCCGAAGGTGCGGCTTGGGGTGGCGGACGTGCTGGTCGTGCTGTCGGACCATGTCCAGAGGATGTCGGGATCACCGTCGACAATCAGCACCGGGGCAAAGGAGGCGCCCTCCGTGGTGAAGACCAGCGCTCCCTCGGTGCTCGCAGGAGTATGGGCCGCGGGCTCAGCGCCACACAGCGCCAGCGGCCCCCAGAGCAGGACTTGGAGGATGATGCCGAGGTGGTGCCGAAGCCAGCAGTAGGGCGAGTTCATGGTGGACTCCGCAGTTACTTGAGAGCACGCTCGGCGCAGGTGCCGTGGCGGGCGCGGCCGGTTGCCGGCCGGCTTGCCGCCGCCGCGCCAGGCGGCTCCGGGGCGCAGGTCAGCTCCGTAGGGGTTTTCCTGTACAAGAACCGCGGAATGTCGAATGACCAATGACGACATGCAGAATCCCTTGCCGATGCACCGCAGTTCCCTGGCTTGTCATGTCCGGCACCAGCCGGGGGCCCCGCTGAACCCTGCACGCCCGGCAGGGAACACGATCCTCTTGGCCCGGCACCCTCTCGGCCAGCGTGTACGAGCACGTGTACCGCTCTGCTGCGTACGCGTACGGCGATCCGTCGCCCACACCGCGCCGTCTGCGGTTCTCCGGTCGGCAGGATGCCCTACCCAACTGACCTGCGCCCGGCTGGGGGCAGCGCGTTCAGATTGCCGGTCTCGTGTTGCGCCGGCAGTGCCGGCGTGTAGCGTAGGTCCGGTGAGCCTCCGGCGGGGTTCCGATCCGGCGGCCGTCGAAACCCATGGGGCGTACGGATATGGCAGCGCTGAACTCGATGACGCGGCGGGGATTCCTGAAGACGGCCGGCGTGACGGCGGTGCCGTTCATCCTGCCGACGCGCTTGCGCGGCGTGGACGCGCCCGCCAACCGGGTGACCCTGGCCTGTATCGGTGTCGGCAGTATGGGCATGGAGGATCTCAAGGGTTTCCTGTTCACTCCGGGAGTCCAGATCGCGGCGGTGTGCGATGTGGATGCGGGGCGCCGCGATGCCGCCAAGGCGTTTGTGGAGAAGCACTACGCTGAGCAGAAGACGGCGGGCACCTGGCAGGGCTGTGCGGCCTATACGGATCTGCGCGAGTGCCTGGCCCGTGACGACATTGATGCGGTCTGCATCGCTACTGCCGATCACTGGCATGTGCTCGCCGCGCTGCTTGCCGTGCGCGCCGGCAAGGACGTCTATTGCGAGAAGCCCCTGTCGGTGACCGTCGCCGAGGGACGCGTTCTTAGCGACGCCGTGCGTCGCTATGGGCGCGTGTTCATCCTGGGAAGCCAACAACGCAGCGAAGGGCGCTTCCGCTTCGCCTCCGAACTGGTGCTGAATGGCCGCATCGGCCAGGTGCGGCAGGTCAAGGTGGGCCTGAACAAGGGGCAGGCCCACGACCCGGTGCAGCCCATGCCGGTGCCGCCGGGGTTGGACTACGATCTGTGGTTGGGGCCGGCGCCCTTCCGGCCCTACCACAAGGACTGCCTACACTACAACTTCCGCTTCATCTCGGACTTCTCCGGGGGGCAGATGCTGAACTGGGGCAGCCACCACCTTGACATCGCCCAGTGGGGCTTGGGCACCGACCGCAGCGGGCCGGTCGAAGTGCGTGCCACCGGCGTCTTCCCCGGCGATGGACCCTACGATAACCCAGTGACCTTCGTGGCCGACTATCTCTACGCCAATGGGGTGACGCTGAACTGCTCCACCGCCAACCCGAGCGGCGTACGTTGGGAAGGCAGCGCGGGGTGGATCGCGGTCGACCGCGGTCGCCTGGCCGCCGAGCCGGCGTCGCTGCTGAAGTCGGTGTTGCGTCCCGACGAGATCCATCTGGTAGAAAGCCGCAGCCACAAAGACCACTTTATCGAGTGTATTCGTACGCGGGCTGAGACCGTGGCGCCCTGCGAGGTGGGGCACCGTTCCGCCAGCATGGGCCACATCGGCAACATTGCCATGCTCCTGCAGCGGCCGCTGCGCTGGGATCCGGCCGTGGAGCGCTTCACCGACGACGACGAGGCAAATCGTCTCCTCGGCCGGGCGCGCCGCGGGCCGTGGTCGCTGGGGTGAGGGGCGAGAGCCATGGGCGCTGAAACAGGCTTCCAGCCGCGCCTGCGGTGGTCGGGGGCGTCGGGTACCCGACCCCGGTCGCGCGCGGGGGCTGCAGGGCGAGAGCAGTCCTGCTGGCCAGTCCTGCCGTACGGCAGGAAATCGCTGCCGCCCTCGCCGCCCACGGCGATGGGTAAGACGGCGGCGCGCCGGGTCGGTGAAACCGCCCCTCTGCTTGCCCTCCAGGCCGGCTCCGAGAGTCCCACCCTGACATGATCGGGCGGACTCTGCGCCCCGCGGGGGCTGAAGGGGACCTGCCATGCAGGAGCCACGCGGGGTGCAGAGAGGAGCGGCCCCGGACGGCAGGCGGCCATCCGGGGCCAGGCGCTGACCGTGCGGCGGTCAACGACAGTGGACGATGCGTCAGTCGATGCTCAGGAAACGGGCCTTGACCGCACCGCAGACGGAGCAGGTGTCCGGGACCGCACCGTAGACCGTGTTGCCGCAGACGTCGCAGACGTGGACGGCCGTCGCGCTCAGGTCCTTGCCGGACTTCACCGCCTTGAGCGCGGCGCTGTACAGGTTGTAGTGGACCTCCTCGACGACCAGCGCGTTCTTGAAGCTGGCCTCGGCCTTCTTGTTCCCTTCAGCCTGAGCCTCCGCCAGGAACTTCGGGTACATGCTCTGGAACTCGAAACCCTCGCCCTCGATGGCGGCGGCCAGGTTCGCCGGGGTGTCCTTCACCCCATCCAAGACGCGCAAGTGCGCATGGGCATGGACCGTCTCCGCGGCGGCGGCAGCGCGGAACAGCTTGGCGACCTGGGGGAAACCGTCGAGGTCGGCCTTCTTGGCGAAGGCGAGGTACTTGCGGTTGGCCTGGCTCTCGCCAGCGAACGCATCCTGCAGATTCTTGACCGTAGCCATCGTCTCATCTCCTAGCCCGTCGTGACGACTCCGTTCCCGGTGCACAGCACCAGCCTGCCGACCGTGTGATCGGTTCCGGTACTGAACACCATCAATTAACTCTCTTTAGTGTCGGTCCGCGGCCTTGGGTTCCAACGGTGCCACGCCGTTTGCCGCGGCCGTTGCCGGCCCTGGCACGGGGATGCGCTGTGTCACGGCGTCGCTCCGCTGTCGTTCACGTTCGCGGTTCGGGGCAGGGCCGCCGCCCGTTCGCGGGCGAGGTCCTTGATGCGGCGCAGGTCGAGTTTTCCCGTTCCCAGCACCGGGATGTCGCTGATGCCGAAAAAGTAGTCCGGCTTGGGGATCCACAGATTCGGGAGCCCTGACTGGGCCAATCCAGCGCGCACGCTGGCGACGTCGAGGTCGCCCTTGAAGAGGACGGCCAGGGCCTCGCCCTTGCGCTCGTCCGGCACGGCCGTTACGACGCAAACCAGCTCGCCCTTAACCCCGAGGACAGTGTGGATGTCCTCCTCGATCCGCACATGCGGGACCATCTCGCCGCCGATCTTGCTGAAACGGCTGAGGCGGTCGCGGATGGTGATGAAGCCGTCATTGTCGACGCTCGCCAGGTCGCCGGTGACATACCAGCCGTCGCGCATCACCTCGCGAGTACGGGCCTCGTCGCCGATGTACCCCTGCATCACGTTGGCGCCCTTGACCAGCAGCAGCCCGTCGCGTCCCGGTGGCAACGGCTCCCCGCTGTCCGGATCCACGATGCGCACGGCGACACCGGGGAGAGGGTGGCCAATAGTGCCGGGTTTCAGGCCGGTCTGGCGGAGCTTGGGGCTGACCACATCGGGACGGTTGATCGCGACCGTCGGCGAAAGCTCGGTGCAGCCGTAGCCCTCGAGGGGTTCGATGCCGAACTTCTCGCGGAAGGCGGTCGCCAGGCGCTCGCGGAGTTTCTCGGCGGCGACGACGACGTAGCGGAAGCTGGCGAACTGCTCCCGCTCGCACTTTCGCAGGTAGCCCAGGAGGAAGGTCGGCGTGGCGGTGAAGACCGTGGGCCGGTAGCGTGCCGCCAGGTCGCCAACCGCCTTGAAGTCCAGCGGGTTCGGATGGTACACCGCGCCCAGGCCTGAGGTCAGTGGCAGCCAGAGGGTCGCCGTCAACCCGAAGGAATGGAAGAAGGGCAGAACCCCGAGGACGCTGTCGTCGGCGCGCAGGTCGAGGGTCTGGAACAGGCCCTCGATGTTGGCATGGATGTTGGCATGGCTGAGCATGACGCCCTTGGGGTCGCCGGTGCTGCCGCTGGAGAAGATAACGGTGGCGGTGGACCAGACCGTGCGGCGGCGGTCCTCGCGCACCAGCCAGCGCAGGAGTCGGTGCGGCAGCAGGCCGAAGCCGAGCAGGGCTGCGAGGCGGTCGCGCCGGGTCACGGCGGGGGCCAGGTCCTCCAGCATGATCGCCCCGAGCGGCGGTTCCATCCCCAACTTCTCCAGGAACAGCCGGGACGTGATCACATGCCGGATGCCGCACTTCTGCACGGCCCGCTCCTGGGCCTCCCGCGACGCGGTGAAGTTCAGGTTCACCGGGCACTTACCGAGCATGGTGAGCGCGATGTTGACGAGCGCTGCCGGTACGCTGGTGGGCAACAGGATGCCGACCCTCTCCTCGCCGGGGCAGACGCGGCGCAGGGCGCGCGAGAGGGCCATGGCGCCGATGCAGGCCTGCCCGTAGCGCAGAGTGCGACCGCCTGAGTCGGCCATGCAGAAGCGGAAAGGTACGCGGCGCGCCTGCCAGAAGAAGCGCGTCGAGAGCAGGTCCTGATCGTTGCCGCGGTGCTGGAACGCCGCGACACCGAGCTCCGCCACGGCGGCGCGGACGTCAAAGCCGCTGCTGCGAGCCGGGAGCGGAGCGCCGACCACCAGCGTCACCGGATACGGCGAGCGCGCCGGCAGCTTGCGCAAGACCCGGCCGCCCTCGAAGCTGAAGACGCTGCCCCAGACGCGATCGAGATACAGCGGGATGATGGGCACGTCCACTCCATCCATGATCAGTTCCAGGCCGCGCGTAAACGGCAACAGGTTGCCGGTGCGGGTGATCGAGCCCTCGGCGAACAGGCAGACCAGTTCCCCGCGGCGCAGGGCTTCCGAGGCCTGGCGCAACGCCCGCAGGATGGCCTTGGGACCCTCATCGGTGGGGACGGGGATCGTGCCGACCAGGCGGAAGAAGGGCTTCAGGAAGCGGTTCTCATACCAGGAGCGCTCGATGATCTGCCGAATGAGGCGCGGCGTGCAGGCCTGCAGCAGCACCCCGTCGGCGTAGGAAACGTGGTTACAGACGAGTAGAGCGCCGCCCTGACGTGGCAGGTTCGCGGCGCCGAGGATGCGTAGCCGGTAGATCGAGTGCGTGCCCAGCCAGAGCACGATGCGGAGCAGGAAGCGCGGCTGGAACCAGAGGGCGCAGAGGGCGGCGGCGAGACCCGTGACCGGGAGCAGTACGGCGGGGCGGATGCCCAGGGGCCCGAGGCCTAGCCACAGCAGACCGGCGGCGAGGACCACGGCGGTGGACGTCACCACGCTTCGTGCCATCAGGTCGTGCCCTCCAGGGTGCTGCCGGCGCTCGCGTCTGCCGTGACTGTAACGCCAGCCGGCGCCCGTTGCCATCGCCGCTTCCCGCGACGGCCCGGCTTGCCAGGAACGGCGCCGGGTGGCCTGTACGCGCCAGCGTTTGCGATTCTGACGGGTTGACGGATGCCGGTTGAGGGTGTACGTCCATGGCTATGGCTGAACAACAAATCGACACGAGCCCGGATGTGACCCTCTCGGACCGCCTGGGGCGCTTGCGCGCCGACGTCATGGCGCGGCCGGGGGTCTTGGCGCAGGCGTACAACAACCGCTGCGGGTCGTGGGTGCCCGACGCCAATCCCTTTGCGCGCACGGCGGCCCTGTTGCGGGCCTGGACGCCCGGCATGAGCGTCGCCGAGGTGCGCGCCGCCACCCTGTTGGAGCTGGTGCGCCTCAGCGAGGTCCGTATCTACCCGGACTGGCGATTGGCGGGCGAGCACTGCACGGGCCAGTCCCTGGTGGCGCCGGACGACCCGCGTTTCAGCGCCCAGCGCGACCGTCTTGCTGAGTACGGCATCGGCCCCGGGGACCTCGACCAGGTCCGGAACGTACTGCGGCGCTGGCATGAGGTGACCCATGGGCGGACCTGGGCCGTGGTCGGCCGGGCAGCGTTCGACCCGGGACCGGAACAGCACACGCCGGCGGGCCAGGCCATCTATACCGCCATCGGCTGGGTGGAGAACCACTCGATCCGAGATTACCCGAAGCTGCTGCGCCTCGGCTTCTCCGGCCTGCGCCGCGAGATCGAGGCGGCCCTGCAGTCGCAGCCCATGGACGCCCCGGCCTATGCGCGCGGCGAGGGCTTCTGGCGGGCCGCTCTGCTGGTCTGCGACGCGGGCAGCCTGCTCGGACAACGTTACGCCGCGGAAGCGCGCCGGCAGGCCGCCGCCAGTGCGGACTTGGCCGAGCGCGAGCGCCTCACCGCCATGGCTGAACTCTGCGAACATGTCCCCGAACACGGCGCGCGGACCCTGGTCGAAGCGGTGCAAGCGCTGTGGTTCGGCCACATCCTGACCTGCGGTGAAGATGGGATCAACGCCAACTCCATCGGCCGCCTTGACCAGATGCTGCAACCCTACTACGAGGCGGATGTGCGCGCCGGCCGGCAGACACGAGAGAGTGCCTTGGAGCTCATGCTGGAACTGGCCTGCAAGCTCTACCAGGAATACGACGTGCAGGCGATCACCCTTGGCGGTCGTGACGCCGCCGGTACCGACCTCTGCAATACCATGACCGAAATCCTGCTCGAGGCCACCGCCCGCGTCGGCTTCGTGCGTGATCTTTCCGTGCGCGTCCACGCCGACTCGCCCGCCTGGCTGTTCCGGCAGTGTGCGCGGATGCTCCGCGATGGTGGCGGCATCCCCTTCCTCTTCAACGACGACTGCTTCATCCCGGCCCTCATCGACCACGGTATCGACCCCGCCGATGTCCGCGACTATGCCCCTATCGGCTGCATCGAGCTGACCATTCCCGGCAAGACCAATCCGCACGCGGTCTCGGGCTGGTTCCATCTGACCAAATGCCTGGAACTGGCGCTCTTTAACGGCGTCGATCCGCGCAGCGGTCGGCAACTGGGCCCGCGTACCGGCGAGTTTGCGGACTTCGCCGGTTTCGCCGACTTCTATGCCGCTTACCGGCAGCAGGTCGAGTACTTCACGCAGCACATGATCTACCTGATCAACCGCGGCGAACTCATGCAGCAGGAAGGCGGCCCCCTGCCGTGCTGGTCGCTGCTCACCGACGCCTGCATCGCCCGGGGTCGCGATATCACCGACGGCGGCGCGGTCTACACCTACCACAGCGTCTGCGTGCTGGGCACCGCCAATACCGCCGACAGCCTGTGCGCCGTGCGCCAGCTCGTCTTCGAGCAGAAGCGGGTCGCTCCGGCCGAGCTGTTGGCGGCGCTCCGGGCCGATTTCGACGGCAGCGAACCGTTGCGCCAGTTGCTGCTGCGTGGCGCCCCCAAGTACGGCAACGACGAGGACGCGGTGGATCTGCTGGCGCGCGAGGTTGACGACCACTTCATCGACCTGCTGGACCAGGCGCGGAGCCCGCAGGGCGGGCGCTTCGTGGCGCACCTCTTCACCTTCCTGGCCAACATCAGCTATGGTGCCGGGTTGGGGGCCACTCCGGATGGGCGCCGTGCCGGTGAGCCCATCGCCTACTCACTCTCCGCGCAGCAGGGCCGCGACGAGCACGGCGCCACGGCGATGCTGCGCAGCCTGGCCAAGCTGCCGCATCGGCGCGCCGCCGGGGCCAGCGCTGCCATCCTCGACCTCGATCCGAAGTGCCTCGCCGGCGCCGACGGCGTCGAGCGTCTGGCCCGTCTGCTGGAGGCCGCCGTCAAGATCGGCGTCGGCCAACTGCAGGTCAACGTGGTCACCGCCGAACGCCTGCGGCAGGCCCGGCAGGACCCCGAGCGCTTCGGCAACATCCCCGTGCGCGTCGCCGGCTACTCGCAGATGTTCCGCCTGCTCTCGCCCGAACTCCAGGACCACGTCATCGCCCGCACGAAACACGAACGGTAGCCGCGGTCGCGCGGCGCCAAGGCTCGGGCGGTAACGCCTGCCTCGATGAGGCTGGCGCCGGGCGCGGCCGCATCGTGGCGGTGCGTACGT
>CAILUI010000317.1 GCA_903837355.1 uncultured Victivallales bacterium | reverse complement strand
GGGCAAGACGGAGTACATGGAGATGCTGAACGCTGTGGCGCGCTTCCCACACGATAATGCTACCTGGCTCCAGTGGGGTCACATGGTGACCAGCGAACCTCGCGCGAGGCCGCTACTCCAGTCTGGCACGCAGAACTGCCTATTCCTACTCCCCAGCCCCGTCGAGACCGACTCGAGGCTTGGGGGGTTATCATGGGATCGCGAGCCGATCCATCTGCTTTGGTGCACACCCATTTCCATAGCCGAGTATAGCATCAGACAGAAGCGCGGAGTACCTGACCTGTGCGAAGTGATCGGGACGCACTCGCGCCCGTTCATATATGGCGGCGATCATGGGAGCTACTTGTGACGATACGTGAGTGAGCGTAGACGCCCAGGGCAGACTGCAAGTCCTGGGCGTCTCAGATGGACGCGGTCGGGTAGACGCGTGTGACTCAGGCCAGCAAGCACCCTTCGCCTCCTCCTTCTCTACAGACCACCGGACTTCGGTCGTATACTACATGCCTGACGACAGCAGGCCTTCACCCTGCACTTCCTCTGGGGCCTAAGCCTGACCTCTCCATCTTGGGGCACTCGCCTTTTCAGGCCTCGCATAGAGTAGCCTGACACCCCCGGAATCGGCCCTTCTTGGGAGAAAACCGCGTTCGCTGGGTTGGGACAATTCGGCCGATTCGCCTCAATTCCACGCTTACCGGTTTCCCTAGGAATCGCAGGAACCGTGCGGCAACAGGAGCTGTACCCGAACTGTGCCTCGGTTCTGGCCGGCGGGCCGTGCGATCGCCGAGACTCCGCCAGGTGCTGTCCGCGGTCCTGGCGCACATGGGCGGATCCTTGGCGGGGTAGCATGCGCGGCGTGGTCGCCACCACGAGCGGCTGTCTTGGCGCCAGCCGTTGGTGGCCCCACCCCAAGGTCTATGCGAGGCGGTATCGCGCTGCCTCTCGCGTTCAGCCGCTGCCTTGAGCCGACGTTCCCGAACATGCTCCTGGGCTCCTCGTCTGCGCTGCATTCGGCCTGCGCTATGTGCGGGATCGGCAAGGTAATGGTGTTGGTATCCCCCCTCACACGAAGGCTATCGGGTGAGGAATACTACGGAAGCAACGTACAGGAAACCAAGGAGTTACATGAGTATGACAACAGGGCCACCGGTACCTCCAACAGTGCACCAGTTCCTGCCGGAAGGCCCCGCCATGGCAGAGCATCGGCCTGGGCCCGGCATTCGAGGCGTACCAGTGGAGACGCGGAGTATGTGAGTGGATCGGACAGAACCAGGCGTGTGTAAAGCGAAGGACAGAACTCAATGGACACTAGGCATACTGCAGGTCAGTTCGGATCACAAGATGACGGTAGTCGGAATAGAACCAGGAAAGGCAAGACTATGCAGACGAATCAGCTCGCAGAAGAGTTGGCGGGTGTATACCAACCTTTGTACCCAGCGAAAGAGGGAAAGAAGAGCGGCGGGGTTCCGGTGCTCGTGGCAGACGATAGGGGCGATGGCGACTGTGGTTCTGACGGTAGGTTCGATGGACCGTTCACTCAGGTGCTTGTGAAGCCATGGTCTGAAAACGTAGCGGACGTGTGCATCCGGGGAACCGTCCCCCTAGACGTCGAGGTGCATGACTGGGTCAAGGAACACGACGCAAACCTGGTCACCGTTGGCGGCTCTGCTCTGCAGTTCCGAGTTTCACGCGACAGTGTGGGCAAGCTGAGAGAGTTGGCTGAAGCCGTCGAAGGCGTCGTGGCTCCCGGGAGAGAAGTCCATTTCCCCGCCCTCAACGATGTGTGCCCGCGCACGGCAGCCTCACTGCGCCGGTTAGCAGACAACCTGGACTGTGCCTGGCGAGGTAATGCTGACGCACCTATGCAGCAGGATAACCGTGGGAATGGCGGTGGTCGGCAACCACCCAGAACAGCCCACGGGACCTTCGATGATCGTGGGTCTGGCCAGGACTCAAGGCAACGGTATGACGGCAGTGGGCGGCCACAGTCCCTGGGATATGGCCAACCACGGGACACGCGGCATCCGGCATAGCTGCCTGAGGGGACGTGATCTGCCGCTCCCCTGCTACTGCGAATCAACGCCGTTGCAGGGGAGTTCATTCCTACCGGTTCCTGCACGTGCCCTTCACAGTGATCGATACGTGGTTACATATGATCCAGAATGCTTTGTAGGGTAGGAACTAATGGGATGATTGCGAGGAGAGCACGGTGTGGATCGGAAGCGCCATTCAGGATGGCAGCAGGCTACGGTACGCCCCCGCCAAAATCGCCCCGAATTTCCGGAGAAACCGGTTCGCTGGCGGGCAGGAAATCCCCCGAAATCGCCCAAGGGGCATTCCCGCCAGATTCGTCGGCGATGCGCCGTAACGGCACGTTCGGCCTGTCGCGCGCGATCCACGATCCAGATGGCCGCCAGCAAGGCGGTACCACTGTGGCCACCAGCAGTGGCCCCACCCCAACGATCGGCAGAGGCTCAGGTGCTCCTCCGCCCCTTTTCCCTCTCTGCACTCCGCCTCTGCGTGCGGGCTCGACCGTGTACGCCGCGACGATGTGTACTTCTGGGTATTCGATGACGATGATGTAGCGACACAGAACACGCAAGTCATTTCATAGCAAGGGAATCACTCATGATCACCGAACCTGGCGTCATCTACGAGCCGCGCTACAGGAACCTGGCCGTCAAGGCAGGGCCGGAGCACGGCCTACGCACTGTCATCCTGGACAGGCTGTACGAGCGCTACGGCTACATGATCGAGCACAAGAGCGCGTTTCTCATTGCACAGCTCCGGATCATGCCCATGCCGGGCAACGGTTGCTTCGGTGACAACAGCGCCTTCAGGGAGTTCTGCGCCACGTTCCCGGAGTACCTCATGCAGCAGGGCATCGAGTCGCATCACGTCTGGGTGAGAAGGCATCCGGGATTCGCCTCAGGCCATCGCTACATCCTCGCCATGCTGCTCGACGCGGGACGCAGTGACTGCTTCCGCCAGCACCTGCCCAAGGCCGACGAGCTGTGGTCAAGAGCGCTTGGAAAGGTCTGGTTGCAGGGGCTCATCAGTTTCGATCAGGCGAACGATGCCGTCTGGCACGGTGCCCCTGTGCTGGTCGTTCGCAAGGACAGCCCGGGGTTCCACCGGGATTGCAGGGACTCCTTCCAGTCCCTCTCGCACATCGCGCACATGAACCCGACCGACAGGACGCCCGGCTACAACCGCGAGTACGGCTGCTCCCCGCTGTGAGAGCCCTCCGTACCGGCACTGACAGGCGGCCGAGCAGGCGTGAGTACTTTTCCACATTCCATGACCATGATATTCGCACCACTGCGCGAGCAACACAAACGAATGCAAGGAGTTAAGACATGCAGACCGGCGGCGTCACCTATGGACCGTTCTACAAATGCCTGCCCGTCCAGGCCGGACCAAACTTCGGATTGCGCACCGACGCCTTGGACAGGATCATCGACTGCCTTTCCGACATGATGGATCGGTACCGGGAGTTCGTGGTCGTGCAGTTCGACATCCAGCTCCCGTCGGGCGGCAACTTCGACGACTGGGGCGCCATCGGCCGGTTCAGCGACAAGTTCAGGGCGCTCCTGGCTCACCTACCCATCGAGTCGCACTACGTCTGGATTCGCCAGGCTCAGGGGAACAACCCCCGCCATCACTACAGCTCCGCTCTGCTGGTTGAAACGGACTACGGCAACAACCTGAATCTGCACCTGGCCAACGCGAATGGGCTGTGGGAGCTGGAAGCTCCGAGTACCTCGCCAGATGCGCTCATCCACTACTGCTCGTTGCCTGATGCCCCGGACGCAGCCCCTACGCTGATCGTCCGCAGGGACAGCCTGGGGTTCGAGGACAGTTGCAGCCGCGCCCTTCGTTGGCTTTCCCGCATGGCACACGTGGAGGGACGACACTACCCGTCGGGTGATGACTATTCATTCGGTTACTCGACGCCGGCGTGGTGGTAGCCTTGTGTGCCGTCAGCGGCGGGTAAGGTCCTGCATGCCGCGCCGCCAACCGTGCTTTCGGCTCGTGGATCGGTCCGGCTCCCGCTTGAGCCGGACTGGCCCTTACCGCTCTCGGAAACAGAGATGCAGAGCCTACCAACGCTGGAGGAGCCGCAGGGCATGGCGCCAAGTCACCGGCTGAACGATGCGCAAAGTGGAGTCACAGGTGCGGCCCGCGCGTCGGACGCAAGCAGGGCTCCTCGGCCTGGATCACAGGATCCGTTGGTCTTGGTATCAGCACGGGAACAGGCACGACATAACGGCACGTAAGCCCTGGCGATACCAGGCGGGCCACAGGAGGGCGTATGGGAGTTCGTGAGCATCAGCCTGAGGAAACCGAGTCGCTGCTGAAGGTAGGTGGCATCGCCAAGCGCAGGCCGCGACTACTCGACTTCGTCGAGGCACGCGAGTGGGTCTACGGCGCCGTGTTCGGCGACTACGACTACGTCTACCCTGAGCGGGCGGCACTGACGCCGCGCATTGACGTCTACAGGTTCCCGCCCACGGCCAGGCGTCCGTTCTTCACCTTCGTCACGGCCGGCATGAGTGACCTACCGATGCATTCACCCGCTGAACTGGGAGCCGATTGCCGCCGAGTGGAGTTGCTGTTCTACGCGGCCGAGGGCAGGCCTGAGTACGCGGGGCTTCTTGGCCATCTCGCCCATCTCCCTCACGAGAATGCGACCTGGCTCCACTGGGGCCACACGAAGGCCAACGGTTCTCCACCCGAACCGGTGTTCGGGTCCGGTGCTCTGGACTGCCTGTTCTTCATGCCCAGCGTCGTTCAGCCAGACGCGAGGCTTGGGGAGGAGCTTTCATGGCGCGGCGAGCCGGTTCATCTGCTCTGGTGCGTGCCCATATCCACGGCTGAATGCAACCTCAAACACGAGCGGGGAGTGCTCGCCCTGTGCGAGGTGCTCAGGGCACGATCACAACACCCATTCATCTACGCTGGCGACCGTGCGAGCTACGTGTGACGGCGCGTGAGTGATGGCGCCGGTCATACTGGCCCTTCT
>CAILUI010000316.1 GCA_903837355.1 uncultured Victivallales bacterium | reverse complement strand
GGCTGTTCCGTTTTCCCAACGACCATCGGTGTTGGTCACCGGCACGGTGAAAGCGTGAGAGCGTGATTGCGTGAGGGTTACGGCGCGTGTGCCGGCCGTCTGCCACGAATCCACGCTTTCACGTTCTCACGCGCTCACCCGCTCACCCGTAGCGGGAACCGCGATCTTGGAACAGCCCTGCCGAGCGCAGCGTGTCCGCCCTCGACTTCCCGGCCGAACAGGCTACCCTACCCGGAGACGCTCAGCGAACCAACCCGTCAGCGCTACAGCCGGACAGGCGTCCAACAGAGGGAGATACGGATGCGGTGTGAACGAATAGCAGCAGCCCTCCTCGGGCTCGTGGCCTGGGCGACGCTGGCAGCGGCAACGGCAGAGGACTTCGGCCGCATCTCCCCCACCGTGCAGGTCATCTGCTACAAACGCACGCGTACCGACCAGATCCTGCCCATGTCCTACGGTTCCGGCTCGCTGATCAGTCCGACCGGCCACATCCTGACCAACCACCACGTCGTCGTCGACGCCGACGAACAGGCGCCCTTCGAGGCCTTCGAGATCGCCATCACCTTCGACCTGCACAAGCGCCCCGCCCGACGCTTCACGGCCCGCCTTGCAGCCTACGACCGCTCGTTGGATCTCGCCATCCTGCGACTCAACCCCGCCGATGCCCTGGGCGACGCTCTGCCCGAACTGAAGTCCCTCGACTGGAACGCCAGCGTCGCCCCGAAGCAGGGACAGGAGATCCAGGTGGTCGGCTACCCAGCCAGCGGGGGCGAGACCCTGACCGTCTCCCGCGGCCAGATCAGCGGCTTCGACCGCCTCAATGGCTACCCCTGCTTCAAGACGGATACCGACATCGACCTGGGCAGTTCCGGGGGCACGGTGCTGGACGCCAGGCGCCGTCTGATCGGGGTCCCGGTGTTCCTGCGCAGTTTCGCCGAGAATGTCGGCTACATCCTGGACATCCGGGCAGCCCGGCCCTGGCTTGCCGCTCACCTTGCCGACGAACCCACGGCAGACGCGATCGCCGAGGCCCGACTGACCACCGAGCTGGCGGCCTTCGCCCGCGCCAACACGGAGCGCGTCTACCGCACGGAAGCCTACCCGCGTCTGGAACTGCGCCTGCCTGAGGGCTGGCGCTTTGAGGAGATCAGCGAAGACAGTCTGGTCATCGGCCAGGAGGCCGTGCTCGACCCGGCCAGCGTGGGCTTCCACATCGACCGCCGCCCCTTCCCGATCGACGCCGGCTTCAAAGCCCGCCTGCAGGAGGATATCGACCGCAGCCGCGACGCCTATGACGATCTTGCTCAGGAAAGCACCACCTTCGCCGGTGCCGAGGCCTGGCGTGTCACGTTCACGGCAGAACGCCAGCGCTGTACGCTCATGCACGTGTTTCTCGGCAACACCGTGGTCCATGTCATCTACCGGGTCGACGACGGCGCCCGTGAGCACCAGCAGGCCGCACTCGATCAAGCCTTGGCCGGCTGCCGCTTCCTCGAGCCCAACGCAACGCCGCCCCCCGCCCCGCAGCGCAGCTTCACCTTCCGTGACCCGGGGGTCAAGATCGTCCTGCCGGAGGGCTGGGGAGGACGGCCTAACCCCGGTTCGGATGACGTGGACGTTCTGCTCACAGCCTGGCAGCAGGACAACCACGACGGTGCCCTCGAGATCGCCTACCGCCGGCTGCCCACCGCGAAGCAGCAGACCGCCCCAGCGGCCCGGCTGCGCGAGACGGTCGACGGGACGTCCATGGAGCGCATCGTGCGCAAGCAAGAGGATCTGCGGGTGGACGGCCTGCCAGGCTGGCTCGTCGTCGCCGAACAGAATGGCACTGACCTCAAGGACTTGCGCCGACGCCTGGAAGCGGTCATCCTGCACGGCAGCCACGAACTCGTCGTCACCTACAGCGATACGGCCGCCCATTTCGAGCGCAATGCCGGGGCCATCGTGCGCCTGCTGGGGTCGCTCCAGATCGAGGGCGAAGACCGGGAGCAGCGTGGCACCTACCGGGTCGGCGCCCTGAGCACCGTCTTCACCGACATCGCCAACCACCGCTTCGAGGAGGCCATCGCGGCACTGGCGGCGCAGGATCTGCTGCGCGCCTATCCCGACAGCCACTTCGCCCCCGAGGCGCCCACCACCCGCGCCCAGGCAGTCCGTACCGTGCTGGACGCGCGCCACCACCAGGCGTCCCGCAGCCGCTCAACGCCACTCCTGCCGCTCGCCGCGCCGACGGCCGATACCCCCTCCGGCTTCCTCGACCTGCCGGCCGGTCACTGGGCCATACCCTACGCCCACTGGGCACGCGACCACGGACAGCTCGCGGCCAACGACCGCTTCGAGCCGGAGCGGCCGCTGTCCTTGGTCGATGGCCTGAGCCTGGCGTTCGCCGCCTTCGAGATTCCCCTGTGGACCGGTCCGACCGCCGTGGCCACCAAGCCCGTCATGGACAAGGGCTACGAGTTGGACCTCGTCCCCCGCGGCCTCGACGACCCGGCCCACGTCCTGACCAACGCCGAGATGGCGGCCTTGGTGGAGGCACTCCTGCTCACCGTCCAACGCTGACCACGGCGATAACGCCACACAACACTGGCCGCGACCGCCAACTCGCGCGGGCCAAGCCCTGACGGCTCCCGTGTTTTTGGCCGAACATGCAGTTTTTGCCGCTTGCTTAGCCCGCCCCGCCTTGCACCTTGCCGAGGACGGGTGTATACAACCATGCGCCGAGATGACAGCGGAGGATCCCTGATGAAGATTACGAATTGGACGTGTGCGGTGGTGGTCACGGCATGGGCGGGCGCGGCAACAGCCGCTGGTCCGACCTTCCTGTCGCCGGTCGCCCTCGTGAAAGGTGCCGCCGGTATCTACGTCGCCGAGTCATCGGCCGCGCAGGTGGCGGTGTTTGATGTGGAAAAAGGTGCCGTCGCCACGACTCTGGCCATGCCAGGAAACCCCAGCGGCTTGGCGCTCTCGGCGGATGGCAAGCTCCTGCTGGTGACCATCGGCGAGCCCAAGGGGCTGCTGGCGGTCGTGGACACGGCCTCTGGCAAGACGCGGCGGATCGCCGTCGGCCACACCCCCACCGCGGTGGCCATCAGCCCGGATGGGCGTACGGCCTACGTCTGCAACCGTTTCAATAACGACGTCTCGGTCATTGACCTGCTAGCCGCGAAAGAGACGACGAAGATCGCCGTCCTGCGCGAGCCCGTGGCCTGCGGCCTGACCCCCGACGGGCGCTGGCTGTACGTGGCCAACCACCTGCCCGTGGGACGCGCCGACCAGGACTACGCCGGCGCCGCGGTCACCCTGATCGACACCCAGGCCAATGCGGTCACCGCGACGCTACCGCTGCCCAACGGCTCCACCGGCCTCCGTGGCCTCTGCCTCTCTCCCGATGGCGCCTTCGTCTACGTCACCCATATCCTGGCCCGCTATCAGCTCCCCACAACGCAACTTGAACGCGGCTGGATGAACACCAATGCCCTGAGCGTGATCGACACCGCCAGCAAGGCCTACGTCAATTCCGTCCTGCTGGACGATGTCGACCTGGGGGCCGCCAACCCCTGGGGCGTGACCTGCACCGCCGACGGCGCCCTCCTGCTGGTCACTCACGCCGGCACCCACGAACTGAGCATCATCGACCGCGCGGCGCTGCATGAGAAGCTGGCGAAAGTGGCCAAGGGCGAGCGCGTCTCCCAGGTCTCAGCCACCGCTGAAGACGTCCCCAACGACCTGAGTTTCCTGGTCGGTATCCGGCGCCGTCTGGCCCTCGCCGGCAATGGCCCCCGCGCCGTCCTGGCCGTCGATAAACAGGCCTATCTGGCCGAGTACTACGCGGACAGCCTGGGCGTCGTCAACCTCGATGCCGAAACCGTCCACCGGCCGCGCTCGCTTCCCCTCGGACCCGCCCAGGAACTGACCCAGGAGCGCCTCGGCGACCGGAACTTCAACGATGCCCAGATGTGCTTCCAGCACTGGCAGAGCTGCGCCAGTTGCCATCCGGATGGCCGCGCCGACGGACTCAACTGGGATCTGCTGAACGACGGCATGGGCAACCCGAAGCAGACCAAGAACATGACGCTGTCGTGCCAGACGCCGCCGGTGATGGTCACCGGGATTCGTGACCGTGCCGAAACCGCTGTCCGCACCGGCATGCGCTTCATTCAGTTCGCCGTGCGTCCCGAAGAGGACCTCGTGGCGATCGATGCCTACCTGCGCGCCCTCCAGCCCGTGCCCAGTCCCTACCTCGACGGCAATGGGCTCAGCAAAGCCGCCAAGCGCGGCCGCAAGGTGTTTGAGAAGGCCAACTGCGCCCAGTGTCACCCGGAACCGCTGTTCACCGACCTCAAGAAGTACAACGTCGGCCTGGGCCTGGGCCGGCATCAGGACACCGCCTTCGATACGCCGACCCTGGCCGAGAACTGGCGTACCGCACCCTACCTCTACGACGGGCGCGCCGCCACCATGAAGGATGTCCTGACGACCTTCAACAAGGGCGATACCCACGGCCGCACCAGCGACCTCTCCGAGCGCGAGATCGACGATCTCACCGAGTATATCCTGTCGCAGTGACCGGAGTGCGGCCACAACTCCCCACGGGGTGGACGCAACCCGCCGCCGCGGGCCGTGTCGATAAGACACAGTGGCGACTCCACGGTGGAGTCTGGCCCAGATCCAAGGAGAGCAGCCATGGCAGACAAGACCGCTACCATCGAGACCGTCGAAGACCACGGCGACCTGGGGAACGAGACCACCGCCGGCCTGCGCGCACGCATCGAACACCTCAAGACCGCCTTGGCTGAATCCCGCGTCGCGCAGACCTGCAAGGAAGTCAGCAGCAAGGTCGATGAGAGCGTACGCGAGCGGCCCTACCGCTACATCGCCGGCGCTGCCGCCGTAGGCGTACTCGCCGGCTTGGTCGCAGGGCTCCTGATCGCACGCAAGCGCGATTGAGGCGCGCTCCATGAGTTCACCCTGGTTCGGCCGGCTGTCTGCATTGGCACTTGGGCTGGGTGCCCTTTTCCGCGGTATGGGTGCCGTCCAGAAAGTCAGAAAGGCGGCGGCGGACAACCTGCGGCAGATCGTGCCCGGCATGAGCCACGCCTTTGTGTCCTATTGCGCGTTGCTGGCGCTGCTGGGTATGCTGACCGCCGGGTTTGTGCTCCTGCCAGTGGGTCTGGTGCTGCTCCTGCAAGGCCTCTTGCGTGACTCGGCAGACCGCAATGTGGTGAGTGGGCTGGTGCTCGGCCTGGTGGGTCTGTTTTACCTCGTGGCGCCACTGCTGACTCTCCAAGTGGTGTCGCGACTGGCCTTCGGACGTTTGCGGCACCATGTGGAGGGCTTGGCCACTCGGATTGAGGGGAAGCACTGAGAAGCGGCTATGATGCAGCCCTGCGCTTTCGGTTCCCGGCGAATCTACTACAACAACTTCGCCGAGCACCTGCAGAACGCCTACAACCCCAACGTCGTCTATCCCGGCCTGCCCAATCGCTGGACCGATGACCAGTGGCGCGGGCTGGTCGATATGATCGCCGGCTTCGGGTTCAATGTCTTCGAGTTCTGGCTGGTGCCGCGGCTGTTCTGCCGAAAGGGCTTGGAGTCTGACTTCGGCCGTGAGTTCGCGCGCCAGATGGGCGTAGTTATCGAGCACGCCCACCGCCGCGGGGTGCAGGTCGAGTTCATCGCCGGCCTGGCCACGGTCGGCGAACGGTGGGACACCCTCTGTCCACAGCTCCCCGCGGACTGGGCCGAGATCCAGTACCTCTGGCACACCTGGCTGGACCGCCTGCCCGGCATCGACATTGCCGCCTTCGGCCCCGGTGATCCCGGGGCCTGTTCACGGCATGGCTGCAGCGCCCTCACCTATATCGACCGGAGCCTCGATCTCGCTTCCCAACTCGCCGACCGGCACCCGCAGCTCGGCTTCGAACTGAACCTCTGGGGGCCGCCCGTCTTCGGCTGGGGCATCATCACAGGGCCGCCGGGATGGGCCGGCGAGTTCATCCCGGAGCACCAGGCATCGGCCTGGAGGTTCGACAAGCGTCGCGCCGATGAGACCATGACGCATCTGCTCCGCCGTCTGCCCGAGTTCCCGCCGCAGACCTGTGTCGGCCAGAACCTGGGCTTCAACCCCGATGGCAATCCGCTCGGCGACGAGGACGCACGGCCGTGGATCCATGAGATCGCCAAGACCCATCCCGTGCTGACCTGGGACTTCTCGCTGACCGAAGGCGAGAACAACGTCCTGCCGCACTACCGCCTCGAACGGCTCTTCCAACGCCGCCGCGAGGAACGGGCCGCGGCGCCGCTGGCGGGCGGCATCTGCTTTACGATGACGCCACTGCTGAACCAGCTCTCGCTGTACGCCTCCGCGCAATCGTTCCTGAATCCGGATGCCGATCCGAGCGCCGTCGCGGACCGCTTCGCGACCGTGGTGTTCGGCCCGCGGGGCCACGAGTTGACCGCGCGCTGGACTCTGTTCGAAGTGGTCCAGGACTGGGGCTGCTATGTCAAGCTCGAACTCAGTCGGAGCGAGTACCACCGCCAGGTCACGGACCTGGCCGACGTCCTGCGTTCCCTGACCGGGCACGAACCGGCCGCGCTGCCCTTCCACCCCACGGTTTCGGCCTACCGACAGGAGCTTCTCTTCTTCGCGGAGTTCCTCCATGACGCCTCGGCGCCGACACCGGACTACGACACACTCTGGCAGCGCTACTGGAAGCATGTCTACGCCATCTACGACCACCTTCCCGAGCACGTCGACCCGCGCCCCCGCGCCGCCACCGACCGTCTGCTCAGCCGCTTCAAGACCTGGGTGTGAACCCGCCCGCTTGGGGGGTCCTAAGGCTACCCCCGGAAACAGGGCGCGTGACATTCGTGTCGGTTCGATGAGGGGAAAGGTGGTCAGCCCGCAGAGACGTGAGGGTGCAGAGGAAAGCCGCGATCATGGCGACGTGTCTGATCCGTGCCCTCCGAGTCATCCGTGGTGGATTCCCCCGTGTTGTCTCCGCTCCAGAAAGCCGGATTGACCACGGATGGCGCGGATTCCACGGATAGGAGAGACAGCGAGTATAGGCGTCTATACACTCTGCAGGCGCAATTCCCCTCGGGTTTCGTCCTTCCGACAATCTGGTCATGCACCCCTCGCCGTGTACCGCTTTGACACCCCGCCCGTCCCGAGTATTCTACGGTGCAGGCGTTGTGGTCGGTGGAGTCTTTCTGTTTGTCGGGAATCAGCAGACATGGCGGACCGCGAAGGCACCACGCCCGAAGTGGAGAGCTTCATCACCCGCTGGCTGGGCTCGGGCGCGGCTGAGCGGTCCAACTACCAGCTCTTCCTGTCCGGCCTGTGCCGTCTGCTGGGCGTTCCCGAGCCTGAGCCCGCCACCGCCGACGACAGCCGCAACGCCTACGTCTTCGAGCGCGCGGTCACCTTCACCGACGGCGACGGCCGGACGACGACGAACTTCATCGATCTCTACAAACGCGGCTGTCTGCTGCTGGAAGCCAATCGCCCTGGAGCAGGCCGGGCACGACCCCCAGGCCGTGGCCGCCTTCCTCATGCGCTGTCTGTTCACCATGTTCGCCGAGGATGTCTGGCTGCTGCCCAAGGACAGCTCTAAGAACCAGCTCCTGCTGCTGACCGAGGCCGCCGGCAGCGACTGGCGCGAGGTCGAACCCGCCATCTTCGGCACGCTGCTGGAGCGCGCCCTTGATCCGGTCGAACGCCACAAGCTCGGGGGGCACTTCACCCCGCGCGCCTATGTCGAGCGCCTGGTACAGCGCACCGTCATGGCCCCACTCCGGGCCGAGTGGGAAGCGGTGCAGGCCGCGGCCGTCACCCTCGCCAACGGCGGCGACCTCGCCAAAGCTGCCGCCGAGGTGCGCCGCTGCCACCGCCGGCTCTGCGAACTCCGCATCCTCGATCCGGCCTGCGGTACGGCGAACTTCCTCTATGTCACCTTCGACCTGCTCAAGCGCCTGGAGCAGGAAGTCTTTGACACCCTCGACCGCCTGGGCGATACGCAACGCCCGCTGGAGATGGCCGGGCAGACGGTCTTCCCGAACCAGTTCCTCGGCCTCGAGGTCAACCCGCGCGCCGCCGCCATCGCCGAACTGGTGCTCTGGATCGGCTGCCTGCAGTGGCACCACCGCACCCACGGCAACGTCCGTCCCCCCGAGCCCATCATCCGCAACTTCCGCAACGTCGAGTGCCGTGACGCGGTGCTGACCTGGGATGCTACTGAGCCCGTTCTTGATGCCGCCGGCCAGCCGGTGACCCACTGGGACGGCCGCACCATGAAGCTCCACCCGACCACCGGTCAGGCGGTTCCCGACGAAACCGCCCGCGTGCCAGTCTTACGCACCCTCAACCCGCGCCCCGCCGTCTGGCCCGCGGCAGATTTCATCGTTGGCAACCCGCCGTTTATTGGTGATAAGGAGATGCGTGAGACCCTCGGCTCGCAGTACGTCGAGGCGCTGCGGGCGGCGCACCCCGACGTGCCCGGCTCGGCCGACTTCGTGATGTTCTGGTGGAACCAGGCGGCGGCGCTCGTGGGTGCCGGGCAGGTGCAGCGCTTCGGCCTGGTCACCACCAACAGCCTCAGCCAAACCTTCAACCGCCGCGTGGTCGAAGCGCACCTGGCAGGCGGCGATCAGGTTCGTAGTCCCGCCTTCAGGCGGTCCGTGG